>NZ_WSSC01000005.1 GCF_009792895.1 Pigmentibacter ruber | reverse complement strand
TCCCAATGACTTGTTAGCATTTAATATGTTTTTGGGTAAAGTGACAACTGAAGAAGATTACAAAAATTTATTACAAACAAAATACCCTATTCATATTAAAGAAGAAAAAATACCCTTGTTGTATGAGGAATAATTGGCACCCATTTTTCTAAATTTTACCTGGCAAATAAGACACACGTGATTTTTCTTCAGCAATAGGTTTATTAAGGATAATTTTTTTTCCAGCTGTTTTTCCATCGGAATAAAAATCAGAATAAACACTTCCACTGCTCGATGATTTTGTGCTCAATTTTGGATACAATTTTTTGGTATAATTATTTAAGTAAGTCTGCTCTTCTTTAAGTAGCATTGGTAAATTAACCTCTTCACTATCAACATTTTGCTTTATATTTTGTTCATTTTTCTTAATTTGTTTATCTAATTTAGAATGAAAACCTTCAATTACACCTTTTTGAAAAGATAATTTATATTTAACAGATATATTTCCATTTTTCTGATATTCAAGCCAAAGTTTTTCAATTTTATCCTTTAAAAAATAAAAAACATATTCTGCCATTTTTATGTTACTTTTTTTTCCAATTATTTCAACAGATTTATAAGACTCTTGATTTAAGTAATCATACATTTCACCATAAATAATATTCACAAAAAAATGGTTTTGAATAAGAGCAAAAATAAATTGATAAGTACTTGGCAACACTTTTCTGTTAAAATTTATAAATAAACTTTCGTAATGTTCATTATTTTTTTTCTGAATATTTTCTATATTATATTTTTGATATATTTCTTGCACTTTTTGCATAGCTAAATAAGCTTCATGTTCATTGGCTGACTGTGCTAAATTTAAAAGTTTTTCAACTTTTCTTAGCATAACTTGATCTTCTGAATTTAAATTAGGAAAATCTTCTTTTGCTGTTAAGTCATCTAAATTTAACTTTGCTTTTCTAAACTTTGGAAGAACTGCAATTGTCTCACATGCTTGTTGAAATAATTGATCATGCCCTGAATCTGACTGATATAGTTGAGTTACTATTTGGTGTGCCATTTCATGTTTTAAAACTTGAATAACAACATGCCATGGATAATCAGTAATTAATTTTCGTGACAATCGAATTGTTTTAAAAGTGGGATTCCAACTCCCCCATTCAGAAGATAAGTCTTCAATTGTTATCATTGGTTTAGTCAATTTAATTTTATATAAATAGCAAATATAATCGTACTCTTTATAGAGTTGAAAAATTACTTTTGAAAACATTTCAGATAATAGAGACTCGAAATTCATATTTCCTCTAAATTTATTTAAGAAAAAAGCGATAATGATCTTCTTTAAAAAATTTAATCTTTAATAGGAGATAAAGTTGCCTTAGTGGTGACTGTTTTATTATCTTTAACTTTATCAGATAATTGCCCATCTGAAATTTTTTGGGTAAAGATAGGTACAACAACTTCTTTAGTTATGCCACCTGATAGTAAAAGATCAATACGTGTTTTTGGAAGGATCAAATTTTGATCGCCAACGAAATATGTTAGCCAAAAATCCCCATCTGGTAAATAAACTTCATCAGGTTTGAAGTACATTAAATCTATAGATTTTCCATATACATTTGGACTTTTCGCTTCAAAGCGCACAAAATCTGTTTTTGTATTCCCAGAAGTATATTTTATTTCCCATTTTAGCTTCACTCTACTTAATTTATCAATTCTTATAGAATCATCTGATGTTACTAAGTTTTTAAAAATACCTTTAATTCCTTCAACTCCATATTCATATTTTTGATCAAAAACTAAAAATGGCATATCTGGCATTACTGTCATTAAAACAAAGGGCATTCTATTCGCATGTATAGTTATTCTTGGGGGTAATTTACATTTTTCATATTTATCTGGGCAAATAGGAGAATTGATTTGCGCACCGCGAGTTTTTACTTCTGTAATTTGATTTTCCGATACATCTACATATTTTTCAATTTCTGTTCCTTCTAAAGTCACACGATAGTTTCCTGGAAATACTGGATAATCTGTATTTAATCTAAATAATACTTTTTCATTTATATATGCAAATATTGGTTGACCACCTGCTTTTAAGCGCTCCTCAATTGGGAAAAATCGTGGAGAAACAATTCGCATTACACCAAGCTTTATATCAAAATTAGAAAAATCTTTAATTTGAATTATCTTATTACTACCATTTACTTCTATCTGATATCTGCCACTTTGTAACCAAATTGTTCCATTAACAGGAGATGAAATAACAAATTTTTTTTCTTGGGTAGATAAATCTAGTGGATAAGAAAAAAATTTACTAGAATCTGTATTTATTGGTGAAGATAAAGTAAGAGGCCATAACTGCACTTTTTTTTCAGAATAAATGAGAGGATCTAAATTAAACTCTACATTTCTTCCTGAAATTGAAAGTATATTTTTCCCAGGTAAAATATCAAAATCACTTTTATTTACAAACCAATGCTCTTGTTTATTTAAAGGATCAATACAATAACTATTAAACGTATTGCTTAGAGTATTTTCTAACTGATTATTGTTTTTACTATTAAATACCAAACTAACTTTACTCATTACTATTTTTTGATCTTTAGTCCCATCGTGATTAAACTCATAAGAACTGCATTCATTTGCAAGGGCGTAAATTCCTACTGGAAGCAAAGTTTTTGTATTTGTAGTAATCCGCATAAGTGGATAATATATTTTTTTATTATTACTATTATTAACTTTATAAATTGTCACATTTTTATTAGGATTACCTAAAAAAATAAAATATTTTTTATCTTCAGATGATGAATTTTTGTTACATGAATTAATAAATAGTATTAAAAATAAAAAAACAAGGAATTTCAATTATCACACCTCAGCATAGTTTGTATTGAAAAATATTTATGTACTTTAAACTGCTTTAACTTTCCTATAATCGCAACCTCTTTACCTTTTTGCATACAAGGTAAATAAGCAGTTATATTTTCAGTTGTGACTTGAATATAACCTGTTTTGTCTTCTAATACAAACCATAGCCCACCAGGTCCAACTTCAAATATTTTTCCACTTAATATAACTGGAATTTCATAATAAGTTTTTGGTGTAAGTATTAATAATTTTATATCAACTAATCTTGTTTTTTTTTCACAACTAAAAATTAAGAATAAGCTAGTGATCAGCAGCAGGTTGTTCATCTTCATTTTCTGTTTCCTCTTTTAAGTCAAATGTTAACTCTGCTACTATTTTATCTAAATCAATAATCCCTCTAATTCTATCTCCTACTCTAGAAACTCCGGCCAAAATTTTATATTCAGCAGGAAAGAAATTTTGCGGTATGGATTCTATTTCAGAGGGTTGAAGACGAACGAATTCAGTTATATCATCAACAATAACGCCAAAACCACCATAGTCACAATGCAAAATAATTACTCTTGTTGTAGAATCTGCTTTTCCTCTTTCAAATTTCAAAAATCTTCTTAAATTTAAAACTGGCATAATTTCACCGCGTAAAGCAATGATTCCTTCCATCATAAATTTAGCACCAGGTACAAATGTTATTGTAGTTAACATGATAATTTCTCTTACCAACGACATAGGTAACAGAAACTCTTCTTTGTGCAATTTAAATCCAATGTATTGAACACCTGGGGTTTGTACAACTCCTTCATCGGTAACATCATTAATATATCCTGATGCCGTATCGTCTTGATAAGGCAATTGCACTTGTTGAGCGCCAGCAGCATCACTTGAAAAAGAAACAAATTTTTTAACTTGCAACTGCAGCACGATTTTGGTACCCCGTTTTAGTTTGTGAGAAGTCGTCTATTATTTCGCCAACATCTAATACTAAAGCTACTCTTCCGTTACCTAAAACACATCCACCAGCAACTCCGCGCCGTTTACCCATAAGTCGGCCTAAAGATTTAATTACAATTTCCTGTTGACCTTGTAGTTGATCTACAACCACTCCAACTCTTTTTTCACCAACACCAACAACAACAAATATTATTCTTGGTTTTGAATGTCTCATTCTGAAAGAAAAACTTTGATTTGAATTAGACTGCTTTACTTCAACAGTTTTTTCTTCATTTTGTTTCTCATTATTTTCACCATCATTATGGTGTTTTATTCGTTGAATATCTGCTACAGAATACCACATTAAGTCATTCATTGCGTGCAGATCAAAAACATCTGCAAGTTTTAGCAATGGTAGAACCCGATCTCTTAATTTAACAAAATCTGCACTTCCCATTTTTTGCACTTCTTCTGGCCTAATTCTTATACTTTCAATAACATTTACCAGAGGAATAGCATAGCTTTCACCTTTGGTTTCAACCATAAGACTTGGAATTATTGCTAAAGTTAATGGTAATTTTATTGTTGTTGTTGTTCCTTTTCCAAGTTCGCTGTCTAATTCAATAATTCCTTTTAACTTCACAATACTTTTTTTAACAACGTCCATTCCAACGCCACGTCCAGAAATATTTGTTACTTTTTCGGCAGTAGAAAATCCTGATTCAAAAATTAAAGAAAATATTTCTTTATTAGTCAAATGATCAGTTTCTTTAATAATACCTCTTTCAATTGCTTTATTTCTTATTTTATCAATTTGTAATCCTTTGCCATCATCTTGGATAGTAATTACTATCATATTTCCGTCTTGACTTGCTTTTAAATGAATATTGCCTTTTCTTGGCTTTCCTACTTGTTCTCTAACATCAGGCATTTCAACACCATGATCCACACTATTTCTAATTAAGTGGACAAGAGGATCTCCAATTTCTTCAACTAAAGTTTTATCTAGTTCTGTTTCACCACCAATAATATGTAAATCCATTTCTTTTCCAAGTTGTCTACACAAATCACGTACAACTCTTGTAAATTTATAAAATGCGTTTCCAACTGGAACCATTCGGATTTTCATAATAATACTTTGAACTTCATTCATGTGTCTGCCAAAGAGCAAAACACTTTCACTCATCGAATGTCCTAACTCGCTATTTCCATTTCCACGTAGTTCTTCTTCTATTCGTGCAAAGCGTGTTCTATCAATAACCAACTCACCCACTAAATTAACAAGACTGTCAAGGCGCTTTAAGTCAACACGAATTGTTCCGCCTGCTTCATCAGCTTTTTTCTCTTCTGGTTTCTTTTTATCTTTATCTCCTGCTGGCTTTGCAGCAACAGGTGCAGCGGGTGCAGCAGGTGCAGCGGGTGCAGCAGGTGCAGCGGGTGCAGCAGGTGCAGCGGGTGCGGCAGGTGCAGCGGGTGCTGCAGGTGCTGCAGGTGCGGCTGGAGTTCCTCCCTCTGCTTTTTTGGCTGGAGCTCCTCCTGTCCCTAAAACAGCAAGTCTTAATTTTGATAGAGCATCGTTAATAGGCATTTCTGATGATTGATTTTTTTTAATGGATTCAAACATGATACGAATTCTATCCAATCCAAAAAATAAACCATCCATTAAAGCTGGAGATACTTTTAATGTTCCTTTACGAATTCTATCAAATAAATTCTCCATTTTATGCGTTAGTTTTTCTATTGCGCGAAACCCAAACATTCCAGAAGTACCTTTAATGGTATGTGCACTTCTAAAAATACTTTCAACAGCGTCTTTGCTTTCAGGATTTCCTTCCAACTCAAGCATTGAGTTGCTCAAATTTTCAATAAGTTCGTCCGCATTAGATAAGAAATCTTGCAACATTTCAGGATCAAGGTCTGGTTTTTCAAAACCATCTCCACCAGCAAGATTTTTTGTATCAAAATCTTCTTCTGGTTCTTCTTCATCACCACCTCCATGTCCTCCAGCCGCAGGCGCGGCGGCTGCTGGAGCAGGTGCTGCTTCTTGGGCGGCAGCGGCTTTTGGTGCTTCGCCCGAAGCTGCTTCACCTCCTCCAGCAAAAACAAGCGAATCCCATGGTGGGCCTAACTTTTTTAAACAACTTGGATCTTTTTTATCTAAGTCAACAACATCTGCTTCAACAACGCCTTTCAAAGTTCCGGCTTCAAGTTCAGCTGCAAATACAATGAGTGAGTGCTCTCCAGAAACCCGATATGCAATGAAGTCACCAACTCTAGAAATGTTATCTGCATGTTTTCCTGATTTAAGTTCTTCTACAGATTTATAACTTCCATCCTTTAAGTGGACTGCAAATACCTTTTCACTTCTTGTAGAAAACTTTTGAAATGCCACATTTTCTTCTGCAGAAAAAGCTCCACCAGATGAATCTGAACTTGGTGCAGAACTTTCTGCAGCTGGAGCATTAGAGGCAGCTGGTGTTCCACCATTTTTCACAATATCAGATTTAGCATGAAACTCATGCACAAGTCTGTCTGCCTCCATCAACACATCAGGATCGATGGGCTTAGGATAGGCTTTGTAAACTTGTTCAAAAACATTTTGTGCATCTGAAACTAATTCAATTATTTCTTTTGTTAATTTAACTTTTTCTGAACGAACAAATTCAATATAATCTTCCACTGCATGTGCCATAGCAACCATCTCTGCAAGATTTGCCATTTGCGACAAACCTTTCAGAGTATGCAGTGTCCTAAATAATTCTTGACTTTCTTCAAGCGGGACATCTTCATTCGCAATTAAATGCTCTTGAAATCCTTGGCATAAGGTTGCCAAACGTTCGTATAATTCGGTTGCTTCGTTCTTCAACTCTTCAGCTAAGTTTGAATCAGACTGTTCTGGCGAACAAAGCGCAGGTATGCATTTTAGGAAAAACACACTATCCCCCAAAAAAAGTACGTTAATTTTGATAAATGAGGTATGACTTACTAGGTATTTTAATCGCATTAACTGCGTCTGTATTTTTTTTAGAGTTAAGGATTTGGCGGTTTTTATGAATAGCAAACAAAAAAATAAATTAATTTTAGCCAGTGGATCACCAAGAAGAAAAGAGATGTTAGGGATAAGTGGAATAGAATTTTCAGTAATTCCTGCTAATATTGATGAAGCTCCAAAGAAAAATGAATCAGGGAAAGACTATGTTAAAAGAAATGCTTTTGAAAAAGCGGTTGCTGTTTATAAAAACTTCTCGCAGCAAGAAAATGCTATTATTCTAAGTGCGGATACAATTGTTGTAACAAAAAATGATGTCATTTTAGAAAAACCTCTTTCAGAGGAACATGCACAAAATATGCTGCAATTGTTATCAAATGATTCACATTTAGTATATACAGGATACACATTACTGCAAAATGGAGCTGAATTAATCTCTAGAGTCATCGAAACTATTGTTACCTTTCGAAAAATATCAAATGAGGAAATAAACGCCTATATTGCGAGTAAAGAACCATTTGATAAAGCTGGCGGTTATGGTATTCAAGGAAAAGCAATGGGATTTGTCACAAATGTAAATGGGAGTTACACAAATGTTATAGGATTGCCTCTTGCTGAAGTTTTAATGGATCTCGCAAATTATGCAAATATTAAACCTTTTCAATAAAGTAATTTGTGAGGATGAAATTGTATGAATAATTACATAGAATGTAATTTAAATAATATTAAAAAAAATATTTATGAATTATCTATAAAATACAAAAGAAACTTTAGTGATATAACAATTGTTGCTGTCAGCAAATATCAAGAGTATGAAAAAATTAATACTGCTTATTCATATGGACAAATTGATTTTGGAGAAAATTATATCCAAGAATGGCAAGAAAAAGTAAATTTTTTTCAAGATAACTTACCAAATTTAAACTGGCATATTATTGGCAATTTGCAGAAAAATAAAGCAAAATATTTAACAGACAAAGTATATTGCCTTCAATCACTTGATAGCGTTGAACTTGCAAAGGAAATAGAAAAAAAAGGAAAGTTTGAGAAAAAATTAAAAGTATTAATTCAACTTCAAGTTGATAAAAATGATCAAAATAAATCAGGGATATCAATTGAACAAGCTCAAATATTACGTGATTATATTTGCAAAAGTTCTAAAATATCATTTGCAGGTTTCATGGGAATTGGACCTCTCAACGCGGAAACAAGCAAAAGAAAAGATCTTTACTATTCTTTTATTCAAAATGCGAAAACCTTATGGAATGAAACTGACTCAAATAATTTGCAGCCAATTCTTTCATTAGGAATGTCTTCTGATTATGAAGAAGCTCTTGAGTGTGGAAGTAATATGTTAAGAATTGGAACTGCAATATTTGGTGCTAGAAATAAATTATGAGCAGAGAAACAATAAATTAAAATGTATATAATAAATATTCAACAAGCTTTTCTCGCTCAATAGCAATCTGATTAAGAAGATTTTTCATTCCATTATATCGAGTACTTTTTTTATTAACAATTTGATCAAATTTATCTTCAAACCAAATTGAAAGCCTATCTGCCATTTGATTCAAATATTTTAAACGCCATTTGATTTCATGATTTGCAATACGTTGATAACTAACAATTAAATCTTCAATCTCTTTGATATTACTGCTTGAGTATCTATTCGCTTCTTTAAAAAGACCTAACACTCCTGTGCCAGGAGTATTCTTTTTGAATTCATCAAGAGTCCAAAGTTTTTTTTCTGGGATAAGAGAATTTCTATTTAGATTAGTTATTTGTTGTGAATATTTTTTAAACATACAATCTTGAACTTCAGAAAAGTAATCAACAACTTCTCTTGGAGTGATTGGAGTGAAATAACGTTTTAAAGGGGTAGATTTAAAATGTTCTGTTTCCTGTGACAAAGCGCGCATCACCGCCCAAGAACAGTTTGTACTGTTATAAGAATAGCCACAAGGAACGATATCTTTTAACCAAATCTCAATAATTCTTTCTTCATCCAATCCAAAGCCTTCTAAACCTTTTGAAGGTAAAGAAATGATATGTGAAGGAGGTAATCCTTGTGTTAACTTATTAGAATCCAAAATTTTCGTCAAAGAATTTTTTTCATCAAGTAAAATATTTTTTAATTCTCTTAATTTTCTTGCATTAGTCCTGTCTTGTGAATGATTTAAAAATCTTAAATCATTTATAATTGATTGAATACATGATTCTAATTTATTAATTACCTTAAGTTCATCTGTAGAAACTTTTGGAATTAAAGCATCATTAACATCTCCATCTTGATTCAAAAATAAAAAACGATGGGAAAATTTTCTTTTTCCTAAAAAATAATCTTTTAAACTTTGATATTCAAGATATGTTGCAGAGGTTACTAATGTTCCTTTTAAAGCACCTGATTTTACTTTATAAACCATTTTCTCCTTTTTGTCCCAAGAATTATCGGAATTTGGATCTCTTGGAATTGTTGATATCAATTCAAGATTATTGATTTTTAAATCTGAAAATAACTTTGCAATATCAACTCCATCAGCCTCATCATCCATATCTTCTTGAATAGAGTTGTTAGCATTAGAGCGAATTACACGTAATTCATCTTTACTTTGATATTTCATAACTATATTTTTTTGTTGGGTAGTTTCTAATGTTGCTTCTTGAATATATGATCCAGGCCAAAAACTAAAATAAAAACTAATATATTTCTCTTTACCATGATAAATTCTTTTTGGCAAAATCATATTGTATCTTTTTATAAAAACATTTAATTCATACAATTTATAGCAATCACTTACAATATCTTTAGGTAACTTAGAAACAAGAGAAGCATTCCAATTATCAATCATTTTAAGAATTACTTTTTTATACTTACTATATTTTGCTAAAATATCAGATAATTTACTATCTACATAGCTAGTTTTTTTATAAACATCACTAAAAATTTGATTTTTTTTTATTAATTCTTTATAACTTTTTGAATTCATCAAAATCTCAAATGCTGCATGTCCACAATTGGTTTTTTGTAAAAGAATATCAGAAATTGATTCTTGACTATATGCCCAAGATATTACATTTATTGTCATATATCCCTCTTCATATAAAGAAAAAGTAAAATACGCAAAATAAGTAAACTTATAATGCCTTTATATTGCAGCAATTAATGTGCCATTTTTGAAAGTATTTAAATCTAGTATATTCAATAATTTAAAATTATTATTTGCTTTATTATTTTTAAAAACATTTTTAGCTTATTTAATTATGCTTTTTTAAGATGAAAATTATTTTCATCTTAAAATAGTTTAGCAAATAAAACGCAGATAAATTTTAATTAAATTTAAATAAATTAAAGAAAAATTAAAAACTACAAATTTAAAAAATCATTATTTTTTACATACTGTTAAAACTAATGCTCTTTTTTAGTATTCAGAAATAGACAATAATTTTTTAAAATATTTTACATTTATTATTATTTATAATAAAAAACAAATGTATTTATAATTTTTCTTTTTTTTATCAACAACATTCTTGTGAGGTCATAAATGGAAAAGATATCTCCTAAAATTTTAGTTACTATCATTTCTTTATTAACAATAAAATCCATATCAGCACGTAATTGGTCATATTTATATTGTGTAAGCAATTCTTCAATAGCAGTATCAGCATATGACAACTATTGCTCTGGAGGTCTTATTTTTCAAAAATGTATTTCAACAAATTGGGCATATGCAAAAGAAGACAATACAAATGAATTAGCTTTATATGCAAATTTTTTAGGTAATTATTCTGGTGGAATCTATATCTATAGTAAGGGTATTGTCAGATATACCTCAGAAAATAAATTCAATGTTGGTTTAGGAATGAATACAAAATATATGTATGTTAAAACTTCGCACGAATATTCGATTGTTGATCATACCTTTCAGAATGAAGCTGAAGCCTTAGCATTTTGTTCTAAAATAGAAGAAAAATGCAAAAATGATAATTTAAAGAAAGGCAATAATTATTCTGCCGTTGGATATGGGGGAGAAGCACAGCCTTGGAGAGGAATTCAAGCAGAATACCTAGGAGGATATGTCCAATGCAAATCCTCTTTTCCGAAATATTATACCACTACTTGGGAAGAGGATTGATAAATTTATTTTTTATTTTAGAAATAAATTGAGAATTACTTGTTTATAAAAAGAAAAGAATCGCTATGAATGTCGTCAGAATGTGCTCCCTGTAAAAAAACTAATTCTTTAGCAGAATCTACAAAGTTTGGGTCACCACAGATATATACTTTCCAATTTTCTAAATTTAAATAATTTTCTTCAACATATTTTAAAATATTATTATTTTCATTATTTTCAAGGCAACATGAAAATAAGCTAAAATTATTATGCATTAATTTTAAGTTATGGAGAAATTCATCTGCATATAAAGAATTTTTATTTTTTCCTCCTTGAATGAAATGTATTTTTTCATTGTGATTAGCGGAAATAGCTTGCCTACATATACCTAATAAAGGAGCAACTCCTGTACTTACTCCTAAAAAAAGCAAAGGTTTGTTTCGAGCTTCAGGAGTAAAAAAACAATTTCCTAATGCTCGTGAAATATTAATTTCATCACCGTCTTTTAAATGTGTAAAAATCCAATTAGACATTTCACCTTGAAAGAAATGTTTAATATGTAATTCAATTTCATTTTTCTCATCGCATAGACTAGCAATAGAATAACTTCTTAAACATTTATTGTCTTTATAAATATTTAAATATTGTCCGGGATAAAAAGAATAATTATTTGGTTTTTTTAACTTCAAAATAATAATTTCATTATTTATTATTTCTTTTGCTAAAATTTTTGCAGGATATTTCTTATTTTCTTCATTACATTTTTTTATTGAAATATCATCTTCTGGAAAACAAAGACAAGGTAAAAATTTTTTTTGCAATTTATCAGCTTCTGACAATCCCATTTGACTTTTCTGAGGCGGAGTTCCTTCATTAAATTCCATCATACAACTTTGGCATAAACCACTCTTGCAAAAATAATTCACCTCTTCATTATTTAGAATCAACAAATCAAGAACGCTTTGGTCAGGAGAAATATTATAATTCTTGCTATTAAATTTAATACTTGGCATGATGAATTGACCTTTCAAATTCGACCTAGAATTGCACCTCTAGCAGCTTCAGCTTTAGCCATTATGTCTTCTGTAATTTCTGAAGGTAATTGAAGTTCTTCAAGTGTTTCTTTTAAATGAGTTGCGACTGCATTAAAATGTGAATCATTTAAGCCTCTTTTCACTAAATGAGCATGACCTGTAGTGAGGTCTTTTCCAGTATATAAGTTTGGACCACCAAACAGTAATGTGAAGAATGCTTTTTGTTTTTTTATCTGCAATTTCATATCTATATCAGTAAAAAAGTGCTTTATATGCTGATCTCTAAGAATTTTACGATAAAAAATTTGCACAGCTTTCTCCATGGCAGCTTCTCCGCCAACTTGTTCATAATAACTTGGCATATGTTCTCCTTTTACGCAGATGTACTCTAAAAACAAGCAGATCTTTAAAGATGTATTTATAATACATCTTTAAAGATCTTTTGCAAGGGGCAAAATTTATTTGCTCAATAAATCCATATCTTCAGTTAACCTTACAAAGATTAAAAAATATAAAAGTCTTACTTTAATCAAAAACTTTTAAAATAATATAATCCATTTAGAATTTTATTTGAAAAGACAAAATTTTTAGATTATAAAAACTTTCTTTCAAGTATTAAAGGAGAGTTTTTTGCAATTAACTTTACAAAGTGACTATACCTTAAGAGTATTAATTTACATTTCATATCATCAAGATAAAATTGTTACTATAGAAGAAATTGCTAATTTTTATGAAATTTCAGCCCATCATTTAACAAGAATAATTCATAAATTGGGAGAACTTGGTTACATTTATACTATTCGCGGAAAAGGTGGTGGATTTCGTCTTGCAAAAACACCCTCTGAAATTAATATTGGAGAATTAATTGAAAAAATAGAAAGTCATTTCAATATAGTAGAATGTTTTGACCCAACAAAAAAACGTTGCAAAATTTTAGGTCCCTGTTTATTAAAACCTTTGTTAGCTGATGCAATGCAAAAATTCATAGATACTCTAAAACAAAAGACTCTAGCAGATTTAGTAATAAATAATAATAGATTAAAAAATTTAATTACCAAATCTTAATTTTGCGAAATATAGTCGTTTATAACTTGATGGTTTAACATCTGATTATAATCAAATTTATCAATACTTACTCTTCTTAAAATACCCTTTTCAAATTGACCTACTTCATTACAGATTGATAACAATTTGGATTTTGAATGTACAGAAAGTAATATGGTTGCTGTTGCAAATTCTCTTAACAATATTTCTATAAGCCTTAACTCCGATTCCTCGGTTAAAATAATATTGTCTATTAATAAAATTCTATTATTTTGTAATAAAGCCTTAGCAATAGAAAAGAAAATTGTTTCACCAGACCAAAGCATGTGCTTTGGAAGGTCTTCAATTTTGGTATTTAATCCGTTTCTTAAAACTGCAATCGACTGCGCTACACCCACCCTATTTAAAACCGACCAAATTTCTGAATCATCAAACACTTCATCGGGATCTAAATTTTCCTTTAAAGTCAAAAAAGGAAATATTGAATTCATTGATATATATGCAAATTTACTTCTAAGATCAAAAGGATTAAGTTTTAATATATCCTCATCATCAACTACAATTGTACCAGATTCAAATGGAACAAATTGAAGGATACTTGCATATAAAGTTGAAATTTTATGTTGCCCTTTTTCTAAAATAAAACCAAATTTTATTCCACTAGGAATAAACAAATCTAAATTAATAATTGGTTGCGGATAATCTTTTATAGCAACAACATTTAACGCCATAATTCTAATACTTGCTTTTTCAGGCCAGTAATTAGATGTTGAAAATTTATATTGTTCTAATTTATTAAATCTACTAGCCGTATCAATAAGTTCTTCGAAATCAGGAATTGTTTGAAAATATGTACCGACATCAATTGAAACATTTATAAAGGCTTTAAAGACAAATAACATTCCTAAAAAAGATAAAACAACTTTATCAATACTAATATGTTTAATATTTATAGAAAAGTAAATTGAACTTAGCATTGCAACCATGAGAAACGCTATACAAATGAATTGTGAAAAAGAAAGCAAAACATTGTCTTTTTCTAAATTTTTATCAATTGCTAAATTAATTTTCCCAAGAATTTTTTTGTAAATAAATTCTCTAAAATAAAATGAGTTATTTGTTTTTAATGACCTAATATAGATAAACAAAATTTTTGATAAATTTTTCTTTTCATTATTTAAGGCAAAATAAGATTTTAAAAAAGCTCCTTTTTTAATCAATAAAAATACTGCTATAAAAATACCAAATGAAAATAAAGCTAACAATGAGGTCAAATTACTAACTGAAAATAAAATCAAACCTGCAATTAAAAATGAAATTCTAACAACAATAGATGAAAATGACTGAAATAAGTTTTCTTTTACATTCGAAAATTTTTCTAAATATTTTGCCGTAATATTTTCAGATAATTTATGTTCTTTAATAAGAACTTCATAAACTTTCTTTTCAAGATTATTACTAAAATCTAAATTGTTTTTTGAGTTTTTTAGTTGATAGTAAAAGAAGAAAACTAAAGAAAAAATGGAACACATTAAAAATATAAATATTTGAATATTTCTAGAAATAACTAAATTAAGATTTAAAGAAAATAAAGTATAAAATGCCAGACTCATAAAAATCTGGGATGCAAGTAAATAAAAAAGATTTAGTAAAGTACTAGGCGAACTAAAATAAGATTTTAAAAAGAACTTATTGGAAGAAAGTAATTTGCGAATATAATTTACTTCTTGAGTTTTATTAAAGTAACTAAAGTCATAAAATTCAGTCGGTGTATCAGCCTTGTGATAACTGATTTTATCTCCTATTTTTTGATAAACACTAGTCAAACCAAACTGACGTGAATCCGCTGCTGCATAGTGTAATCTTGCATAATGGCCAGATTTTTCTAATAAATTTTTATGTGTCCCAATTTCAATCAACATCCCTTCTTTCATTACTAGAATTTCATCGCAAAGAGCAGCAAATTCTAATTTGTTAGTAGCAATTATTCTGCTGGAATGAGATAATATTTTTTGAATTCCTTCATGAAAAAAGACTGAGGCTTCATTTGAAGTTAAACCTATAAACGGCTCATCAAAAATATATAAATCAGCTTTAGAGTATAATGTTCTCGCTAAAGTAATTTTTCTTAAAAAATATTCAGGAAATTTGTTTCCTAATGTGTCGAAAATAGTTTCATCACCGTCATCTAAAGCATTAAAATCATTTTCCAAAGAACAGGCTCTTATAACATCAACGTATCTTCTACCTTCAAATTCTCTATCTAGTATTATATTTTCTCTTAAAGTACCATCAAAAAGTAATGTTTCATGAGGTAGAACTTCAACTTTTTGAATTAATTTTTTCTCTCCACTAATAATATTTAAATCACCTGTACAAGCTGCTAAAAAAGCTGACTTACCTGAATTTTTTTGTCCAATAACTGCTGATAAACTACCAATTTGTTGTTCATAATTTATATTATATAAACAAATAGTATTACCATCGATAAATGCCGCTTTATGAAAAGCTAATTTATTCTGGCTTACTTCAGTTTTAATATTAATTTCTTCACTTACATCTAATATTTTTTCTCTACCAATAGTAGAGTTTTTGTTTTCTAAGTAAATTGGTAATGAGAGAAGCTGCAAAGTATTTTTAAAATCTTTAATTCTAGAGACAAAATTTAATATGTTTCCATAAAAATAATCAATTAAAGAAAAAAATGTTATTAAAGAAGCAATTGTCAAGAAAGAATAAGTCTGATTTACGAAAAGATAAATAGTTATACTTGGAATAGCAATTATAAAACCAGAAAAATACTGAATTAAGCCAGCAGCTGAAAGACGATTTAAAATACCTTTGATCAAATTAGTAGAATTTTCTTGAAATAAATTTACTTTTTTAATGAAAAAATTTTCAAGCGCTAAGAGATGCACTCTGTTTCCATAGACAAAAACTTTCTGAATAATATTGCTTCTAGCATGGATAAAAAAAGCAACTTTTTTTAAAGCTCTAAGAATTACAATTCTATTTGAAATTTGAAAAGCAAATACAAATAATAAAATAATAATAGGAATAAAAAATAATTTTTGCATTATTGAATAAATAAAAATAAAAGTTACTAACAAAGCAGGAATACTAAATAAGTTGGAATAAATTCTTGGAAATTCTTTGAATTTATCTGAAAAAAAACGACCTTCTTCATCACTAAATTTTTTAACCATGATTTTATTTTGTTCTTTTAATGAATAACAACAAATTTTTGCAAAAATATCTAATGCATTAAATTCAATTTGTCTTTTCCATTGAATAAATAATTTTTGCTTAATATAAAATATTGTTATAAATATAAAAAAATAGGCAAAAATACCTAATGAGCTTAAAAATAAAGTTTTATTCAGCTCAGCAAAAGTTGGCACTAAAAATAGTTCAAAGTAATTTTTCAAAACAAATGGTGCTAAAAGAGCTAATGAAATTAAAGCAATTTGCAGAAATGCTGCAAAAATTAAATTGCGTTTAAAAATAAGCAAGAAAATCCACCATAAAGACCTTTGTCGATTCATTGCTTTTTGTAAGATGTTATCAACAGATGATATTTTTGGTGAAATAACTAGATTTACAAATGTATGAAGTTTTTTTTGGTACCCAAACATATTAGTGTTTTAACCTTTTCGTCATGAGCAAAAAAATAGTTATGAATGATTGTATCATGACAGTTATACCATTTGCTGGACCTGACATCCACATATTTCCATTTTCTATAAAAAACTTTATAACAATAAAAAAATAAATAATATAAAAAATACATGAATATATCATTGGAACTAATAGCGATCTCATAGTATCCGCTTTTATATTTACAGTCTTTTTATCTTTACTCATAAAATCAGAAAATGTCGATAACCAAAAACAAAATCCTGATTGACTTAGAAATAATATTGCAAATATAAAGCAATAAAAAATATTGCCAACACCACCGCCAAAGTAACCAAACCAAAGAAAAGGTAAAAAGCAAATAAATTGGAAAATCCCAGCTAGGAGCCATCCGTTTGGGATTCCTAGTACTTTACAAAACTCCAGTAATGCTCCACGAAATTGTAACTCCAGTCCGATAGCAAAAATACAAGTGAAGAGGATAATAGAAATAGGGTGCACAAGAAATAAGTGCAATGCTCCATAAATTGTATTCCCAGATAGAAATAAGATAGAGCTAGTCTCTTGATAAAATATTTGGGAAAAATTAATACTAAATTGCAATCCAATGGCTGCGGTTAACAAAGGAACTATAATTGCCCAAAATATTTTTTTGTTTATCTTTGGAATTAGAGCTAAAAAATAAAGCGGAATTTTAAACAAGAGGACTATAATTAGAGAAATAAAAAAAGGAACCCAACTGCACAAAATCAAGGCTATTAAAATAAACAATGGATTTCCATAATTGGCTTTAGCAAAAGTATAAAGCTGAAGACCCCATGTAACAGTAAGCCCAAATATCAAATATATAATTAATAAAACTAGATATTTACTTTTTTCGTTTTTGAATGGATTGCTGATAGTCTTCAGTAAATTTTTCCGCACCTTTTTCTTTTAACTCCCGTAAAATAACTTTTTCTTCAGCCAGTTTAGCATCTTGTGCAATAGCAGCTTGAAAACAAGTCACAGCACTTGTAATATTACCAGATCGATAGTAAGCCATTCCTAAATTAAAATAAACATGTGATTTATATTTATCAAAAAATTGTAGCGCGTTTTCGTAAAAAATAATAGCTTCATTAATTTTCCCATTTTTTACTAATGCTACGCCGCGATTGTTAAAAAAACTTGCAAGAGTTTTGCTTTCAAAATTTCCTTGAATTTTATCGAAAAATGATTTTGCTTGAGCAAAGTTTCCTGCAGTTGAATTTGCTTTTATCATTCCTTCTAATGCGGCATTATTTGTATTGTCTTTATCAAGAACTTCTTGATATTTATTCTCTGCGCCTTTTACATCATCTAATCCTAGTAATGCATCACCAAGCATTATTTTATGCGATAAATTATTTGGACTTTTTGCTTCAAGTTTTTCATATATCATAGAAGCATCTTGATAATTTCCTATTAAACACAATGCCTTTCCTAATGTATTCAATGTTTTTAAATTTTCATTTAACTTATTAGTATTATTTTTTTCTAAATGTTGTTTAAGAAATTCTATAGCTTCTTGATATTTTTTATGAAGAATTCTAACTTCTCCTCCAAGATATGTATACTTAGAGTTTTTTGTAATTTCATTTTCTACTTCTGGATTAGAAAATAAAGTATCAATTGCTTGCAAATCTGATTCATGTATCAAATGTTTCAAATTTTTAATTTTAGATTGAATACTTTGAATATTAAAATATTCTGATCTTATATCCTCCATATTTCTTAAAAAATCTACTGCATTTACGACTTTTGGCATTGTATGGTAAATTTCTAATTCATTTAAGAGAAAATTATCTTCCTCAACTATTGAAGCAGAACAAACAACTAATTCTATATGATCATAATTCACTTCATTTTTTATTTTTTGCGCAAAAATGTCACCACTCATTTCCTTCATATCCCAGTCAAAAAGTACAACATGAATTTGTGCAGCTTCTTTACTAATGATATCTAATGCTTCAATAGGTGTTGCAGCATTTTTAACTTCATAGTTACCTGATTTTGTTAAAACTCCCATGAAAAAAGTTCTTAAATCACTTTTCTCCTCAATGATAAGAACACAAAATTTATTATTTTTATCTGAATTATCAGATTTTTGCGCCATATATCATCCTTATGCATTCAAAAATAAATAAAAGCATGATATTTATCGGCTAATTTGTTTGAGTATCTACAAAAATGAAATGGGATCTACATCAATTTTAAAATGTCCTATCAATTCTTTGTCATTGAACAATGTATTGGGAAATAAGTAAAATGGATGAATTTCTTTAATAGAACTAATGCATAATTGAATTCGATAAGAGTTATTAATTTTTTCTATCACAGCTGGATAAGGACCAGCTAACCTAATGGAATTTGTTTCTATTTTTTGTTCTTGCCAGAAGTGAATTAAAAGTATTTTTACTTTATTTGCTAAATAATCCACTTTATCTTTATTTTTTCCACTAATTTCTATAAGAATCTGTCTTGAAAAAGGTGGATGAAATCCATATTTACGTAATGTCAATTCTCTATTAAAAAACTCATCACTGTTGTTAGTAAGAGCAAAATCAATAATGGGATGACCGGTGATTAATGATTGTAAAACTACCGTTCCAGACTTTTCACCTCTTGCAGCTCTTCCCATAGCTTGATTGAGCAGTTGATATGTTCTTTCACCTGACCTAAAATCGGGAAGGAAAAGAGCATCCTCAACATGTAAGACAACAACCAACGTAACTAACGGAAAATCATGTCCTTTTGCTAACATTTGGGTTCCAACTAAACAATCCGTTTTTTGTGTCCTAAAGTCATCTAAAATTTTAGTTAATTTTGAATTACTTGTAAGGACATCTCTATCTAACCTAGCAATTTTTAAATCGGGTATTTTTTCTTTTATCAATGATTCTATTTGTTGGGTACCAACACCTTTAAAAATAAAATTATTTCCCTGACATGTTGAGCAACTTTTTCTTATAAATTCTCTGAAACCGCAATAATGACAAATCTCAATTTTGCCTTTTTGATGTAAAGTTGTAGTTACTGAGCATTTTGGACATTTAAGTGGTGTTGCACATTGACTACAAATAGCAAAATTAACATATCCTCTTCTATTTAAAATAATAATACTTTGTTCATTAAGGCTTTTTTTATGATTTAAAAATTCATATATTTCTGGGCAGATTACATCATCAGTAAAAGAAACCTGCGAAGATTTTAGATATGGATTACTTTTCTTCTTATTTATCTGCAAATATTTTTTACTATCAATAATAAAATGATCAACTTTTTGTTTTGAATATTTTTCAGTTAATTTAATATAATGATATTTTTTTAAAGTAGCATTATACATAGAATCTATCGAAGGAGTTGCAGAACCTAAAATACATACAGCATTTTCTTTTTTTGCTCTTACTATAGCTAAATCTCTTGCATGATAAGAAACAGAATCTTGTGATTTGTAACTACTCTCATGCTCTTCATCGACAATAATTAATCCTATATTTTGTAATGAGGAAAATATCGAAGTTCTTACCCCTAAAACAACTTTAGCTAATCCTAGATGAATTTTAAACCATTCCATTTCATATTCTAAGCTTGTTAATCCTGAATGAACTATTGCTAAACTTGTTCCAAAAAGAGCTCTAAATCTTGAAGTCATTTGGGGGGTTAATGAAATTTCAGGTACTAAAATTAAAACAGACTTTTGTTTCGATAAAATATATTGCGCATATTTTAAGTAGATTTCAGTTTTACCAGAACCTGTTACTCCATGTAACAAAACAACCCCTTCACTTAGTGAAGTTAAATTATCATAAACTGCACTTTGTTCGTTGTTTAAAAATATCGCATCCCTTTTCGGATATAAAATTTCACCTTTTAATTTTTCTTTATATTTATTCTCAACAATGCAATATTCATCACTTTGAAGTAATTTGAAATGTTTATTTAAACGTTTAAATAAAGAAGTATGTTTTTCAGTATTCCATAAAAATTGTGGTGCTATTAAAGGAATAATTTTTTCTAGTGGGTGCAAATAATATTCTGAAATCCAATGCAGAAATGAAATATAATGCTGTGATAGAATGCGTGTATATGGGATTTGCTGAATGATATGTTGGCATGTAAAATTAGGTTCAGCACAGTACTCTAAAAATAAAGCAACATAATTTTTCACATTTTTTCCAGAACGCATTGGCACCAAACAAAACGTGCCTTCTTTTAAATCTTTAAAACTTGCAGGTATAGCATACGTCAGTAATAAACCAGTTGCACTGACGACTCCAAATTTGCCAAATTTTGTTTTGCCTAATTCAGGTGCCATTTTACCTACCTATCCATCCACTTCCAAAAATTATAAAACAGATCTCCTTCTTAATAGCTTCGTTTAAAAACACAAGAGTTAAATATTAAGCCAAATCATTTTAAGATAAATTTAAAAATGCTAGAGTCTTTTATTCTTTTGATGATATACTTGTTGAAATTTAAAAGGACTTTTTTCCATGCTAATATCGTACCTCAAAAAAATGATACTCCCCTTATTGCTATTATACTCTTCAAACTGTATTGCAACTGATGAAAAATTATTAATTACAGGGAATGAGGCTCGAGCCCCTAAAATATATCTAGATGAAGAACATCACCCTAAAGGCTATCTTATTGAAATTATGAATATTATTGCAAAAGAAATCAACTTAACTATTGAATATAAATTACAAAATTGGCCTAAAGCTGTCGAAGATGCTAGTCTTGGAAAATATGCTATTATTGGTTTTTCACGATCAAATGAAAGGCTTAAAACTTTTGATTTTTCTGAAGAACCTCTCTACTATGATAAAATTATAGTTGTTACAACCCAAAAAAACCCTTTGAAGTTTGAATCTTATGAAGATTTAAAAAATAAAAAAATTGCGGTCATAAGAGGAACAAATTACGGTTATATCTTTGAAAAAATGTTGAAAGAAAATGGTTTTAAGCATGTAGAAACATACAGTTTAGAGAGTCAATTAGAATTACTTTTAAAAGATAAAATTGATGGATTTTTAATTGGATCTGGAACGGAAGGTTTATATAGCGCCATAAGGGATTCTAAAAATCCTGTAATTCAAAAAAGACAGAATGAATTTAGAATTTTAAAAAAGCCTTTTAATTTAGATCCTAATTATATTGCAATTCTGAAGTCACGTAACCAAAAACCTCTTCTAAATAAAATAGATGAAGCCTTAAAAAAGTTAAAAGCAGACGGGAAATTAATTCATATTTATGGAGAAAAATAAATAAATTCCATTAAATTGCAAATGGGCATCTTAAATTTTGACTTTTTCATTAAAAACATGGAAATATTATTTCCTAGCTGAGATGATATTGCTTGTACTGGAGTTTCAATGGAAAAAATTCGCTATGCTTTTTTTGATTTTGATGGAACATTAATTTCTAAAGATTCTTTTATAATTATATTAAAGAAAATTATTGCAGAAGAACCTTATAGATTATTTTTCCTCTTATTATGGATGCCATTTTTATTAGCAACCGCGATTTTCCGTTTAGACAAAACATTTGCAAAATCTGCCATACTTTGGAGCTTGACGGTCGGAAAAGATAAAAGAAACTGTGCTCAATTTTTGCGCAATATTTTAGCCACAGAAAGTAACTCGCTTTTTTTTGAAGAAGTTATTCCTACTTTCCAAAAATTAAAAGCACAAGGAATTGAAATCGTAATTGTTACTGCATCTGGCCAAACTTGGGTAAGAGGAATGCTCCATGGAAAAATTGAGCATGTTAGAATGATTATTGGAAGTGAACTCACTTTTTTTGCTGGTGGAGTCATATTGAAATCTAAAAATTGTTACCAAGCTGAAAAAATAAAACGAATAGAAAAAATACTTGGTAAAAACATAGAATGGCACAGTGGCTGGAGTGATCATATAGCAGATTTACCAATGCTTTCTCGTGCTACTGAGAAACACATCATATGTCCTAAAAAAAAGCATTTAAAAATTTTTGAAAAACAATTTAATAGAAAATTTGAACTACACTTATGGAAAACTAAATAAGATTTTTAAAAGTCTTGAATTGCTTGCTTCATTTTTTCTAAAGGAATTAAATTTATATCTCCTAATCTTTCAAAACCTAAATTAGGTAAAGAAAATTGACTTAAAACACTATTAGCGGCTGTTAAAGTAAAAATATTTTTATCACTAAATTCTTTCAATAAGTAATAAATGAATTGGCTTGCTAAATTTTTCTTCCTAAATTCGGGAAAAATTGCCAAATTATAAAGATAAGCATTTTCACTTTCATTTACTGCAATAGTTATAGTAGCACAAATTGTATTATCAAAATATGCACAATAATTTTTATTTTTAAACTTCCTATCTTTTAAGCTTAACATTATGGATAAATCTTTTTGAGTTTCTGTATCGATTTCAAATAACGCAAAAAGATGTCTACAAAATTCATGACTATCTTTAATTTCTCGTACAGAAAAATTTGGATTTAGCAAAAAATCCTGACTAGCACAAAATTTATTAATTGAAAAAAATGCACCATTATAAATGCTAAATTCTTGATACTTAGAATCAAATGAAAGAAAATAACCTTTAATTTTTTTTGTTGAATAAAAAGAAAATAACCCTAAAATATCTTCATAAGAATAGTAGGTATTATTATGAAAAACTGTATTCCATAAAGGAACAGAATTATTTTGATAATAACACTTAAATCTTTCAAGAACAATTTCATTGGTTATAACGTCACTAAACAAATCATTGTAAAAATTAATCGCATTAAGCAAATTATTTTTCATAATTTTTTCCTACAATTTACCAGTGCAAAATGTGATCATACTTCTCAAAAAGAATTGGAAAATCTGCGCGAGTTATTCCTTGTGGACCATATATCATTTCTTCAGTTTCAAAACCACGTTCTATAGCATCTTCATAAACATAAAAAATAAGAACACCTTTTTCCATAATTTTTATTAAATCTTCATATATTTTTGCTGGCTGTGTTTGTACTTTAAAACCAAAAACAAGACCTGAAGAGTCTTGTTTAGTAAGTAAATAACTTATGGCATTTCCTTTTAATAAAAGATCTATTGAACTTCCTGCATCTTTTAAAAAATGTGAAATCCAAATAACAGTATCATCTTGCTCTTCAATAGTTCCTCTGTATGCTGATTCAATAATTTGCAATATTTTTTTCATAAATGATACTTCCATTATCGCGTTGGGATAACAAGAACATTATCTGAATTCTCTATAAATTTTAAAAGCTCACCTGGTCCATTGCGTCTTAAATTTGGCGAAAATTCAAAAACACCTCTTTCATCAACACAGAAACCGCATTGGACCCAATCAATTTTTGCTCCAGTTTCTTTAGATTTTTCAAAAATAGAAGCAATCCATTGTTTAGTTGTAGGATGATCTTCTTCTTCTAATGAACGATTATGAATAGGATTTGCATGAGCTGATTGTTTCTCAAAAGCTAAAGAAACAGCTCCTTCATATGCAAAAACATTAATATGAATTCCTTTAGAAACAGCTTGATGTATTAGACGTAAAGCACTTGTTGATCGAGCATTTTCATATGGTGGGTCCATTAACACAAAAGTTAGTACTGAATTATTACTCATAATACATCCTTAGTATAATTATGAATGCCAAATAACTTTACTTTTATTAACGAGATGATCCAAAATAACATCTATTGAAGAAACGACAATTTCTTTTCTTAATTTTTTCCTATCTATCCCTCTTTCTTTTATAGAAAATTCATCAATAAAAATTGGAATATCTTTTTTTATAATATTTTCAATTGGTTCATAAATAGCAATATTTGTTCGAAATGAAAAAACAGCATTTTGTAAAATAAATAGTTTTACATCATTTTTTTTATCTTTTAAATCAACAGCCAATTGATAAGACTGATTTACTCCTAATGATCCAAAATGATCGCGCGTTTCTATAAGTAAGTAGGAATTCATAGCTATCCTATCTTTAATATTTTTTATGAATGATCTTTAATCCATTTTAACATTTCACGTAATGCTTCATCGGATGCCATTTGATTATATGATGGTCTATAATCTGCAAAAAAACCATGATCAGCATCTGGATAGACAATTATTTTTGAATTGCTTTTTCCTTTTTTTAATTCATTATTCATTTTTTCAACATGTTCAGGAAGAATTCTTGCATCTTTTCCTCCATATAAGCCTAATACAGGAACTTTTAATTTTTCTGCTATATCTACTGGAAATTCATCTTTTGTTTTTTCATTTGTTAGCAAAGGACCATACCAAGCAATCGCAGCTTTTAGTTCAGAGTTATGTGCTGCATAAAGCCAAGTTGCTTTTCCTCCCCAGCAAAAGCCAGTTATATACATTTTATTTACATCAATTTTTTTACTTTCTTTTAGAAATTTTATAGTTGCATCTAAATCTGTATTAACTTGTTTATTTGTTACTTTTGAGACCACTTTAGATATTATATCAGGAATTTCTTTAATATTATTAACTTCTCCCTGCCTAAAATACAAATACGGTGCTATTGTATAAAATCCCAATTTAGCAAATCTTCTGCAAAGATCTTTTATGTATTCATGAACCCCAAAAATTTCATGACAAATAATGAGAACAGGATAAACTTTATTTCCTTTTGGAAAAGCCTGATAGGCGGGAATTTTAATTTTCCCGACAGGAATTTTAACATCTGCAACTTCGATACCATCTTGATCTGTTTGAATTGCAGAATAAGCCAAAGGATATACGGCCAATGCATATCCAGATATTGCAAGAGATTTGATTAAGAAATCACGTCTATTAAATTCTATTTTTTCAGTATTTTCATTTTTTGGCATGAGGATTTTCCTTAGATTGCCACAACAAGAAGATATATCAATTATTTCTTTATGTTATCAAAGAGATGTAAGTAAGTCAATTTTCTTTTTACTCGGATTTTTAGGTAACATAATTGTAAAAACACTCCCTACCCCAACTTCACTCCGCAAAGAAATAGAACCTCCGTGTGCTTGAACCACATGTTTTACTATTGCAAGTCCTAAGCCAGAGCCGCCACCTAATCTATTATGTGATTTATCTACTCTATAGAAACGCTCAAATGCACGAATTCTGGAATGATTTGGTATTCCAATGCCTGTATCTTCTAAAAAAATAATATGATGTGTTTCATTTTTCCGCACACTTATTTTTACAAATCCGCCAGGTCTATTATATTTAACAGCATTATCCACTAAATTAACTAGCACTGAATCAAAGCGTTGTGCATCAACATAGATATTATCAATATCTGGATCAACATCAGAAAGTATTTCTACTTCAGCTTGTTTGGCTTTTGGTAAAATATTTTCTACAACTCTTTTTATTCCTGCATGTATATCATAAGATTTAATATCTAAAGTAAGCGACCCCGATTCTAATCCTGTAACAATTAACATTTCATCTATTAATTTTGTTAAATTTAAAGAGTTTCTGACAATAACAGATAAAAAATTTTGTGCCATTTCATGGTTAATAAATTCTGGTAAATCTTGAATAATTTCAGCATATCCTCGAATAGCTGAAATGGGAGTTTTTAATTCATGGCTTACATTAGCAAAAAATTCCCTTCTTAATTCTTCTCCCTTTTGTATGTCAGTTAAATCAAATAAAAAAATCATAAAAACAGGTATATTTTGCTCTGAATATAAAACAACAATTTTGGCTCTAACCCTTCTTATTTCAGGTCCATCTAAATGGAGAGATTCAATGATTTGCGCCTGAATCATATTGTTACTTTTAATTTCAAGAATCATTTTCTGAATCATAGCTGATAATTCAACACTTCTTAAAACTTCAAGCACATCTCTTTCAGAGACATCTGTATACCATCCAATCCATCTTCTGACCGTATTATTAACTTTTAGTATTTTTCCTTCATGGTTGACAATAACAACGCCTTCACCAATAGCAGCAAAAATTTCATCTAGCCTTGAGGTTTGTTCCCTGGCTTCTAAAATACTCCCTCGCATTCGTTTTGCCATATCTTGAACCGCTCTTGCGATACGAGAAAATTCATCATTACCATCAATTGGTAAACTGTCTATTCCCGCATCGAACCCACCGTGCCTTGTTAATTGCAATAAAGAATGTGTTGGTTTATCAACTAGAATATATAAAATAAAGTAACAATATAACAAATAAATTGGAATTACAAAAATGACTGGAAGAAAGCGATAAAGAACAATACCTAGAAATGTTCCAACTATGATTCCTAAAAAAATTCTTTGCTTTACTGTACTTGGATAAAAAACAGATAAAAGCGGTCTTAAATTTGCTTTAACTTTCGTAAAATGTGAATCAAAACTCACATAATCCCCTTTAATGTAGATTCTATTATCAAAGTAACAGGTCCATCATTGCAAAAAGATACTTGCATATTTGCAGCAAATACACCAGTTAGTACTTTTTTTGCCTCTAATTTTTTTTTCGCTAAATCAACAAACTTTTGATACATAGGTTCGGCTATACTAGGTTTAGCAGATAAAGTAAAACTTGGTCTGTTGCCTTTACGACAATCACCAAATAAAGTAAATTGACTGACTATATAAAGACTTCCTTTTGTATCTAAAATTGATAAATTCATTTTGCCATGTTCGTCTTCAAAAATTCGCAAATTAATAATTTTATCTAAGAGTTTTTCAATTGCAGGATAGTATTTTTCCACAATAGATATAACAGCTTCTTCTGGAATAGTTTCTGCTGTTTCTTTAAAACCAATCCCAAGCAAAACCAGTAATCCGTTTTCCATAAATCCTTGTGATTTTTTTTCGATAGTTACTTCGGCATTTTTAGCCCGCTGTACAATAGCTCTTAATATTAAATTTTCAGACATGTATATCCTTCACTAAGCTTTATAAAATGGGTAAGTAAAAAATATAAAATGTGTTATATTTACTCCAAAATGTACCAAAATTGCTGATTCAATTTTTTCTGACTTTTGAAATGCATAACCGTAACCTATCCCAGCTAAGAAAGCAAAAACAATCATCAGAATACCACTTTTATAGTGAAATAAACCAAATAAAATTGCTGTCAAAAGCAAAGATAACAATGGAGCAGCTTTAGACATTTTAAAATTTTTTGCAAATATATTGTTTAAATTTTTTTGTAAAAATCCTCTAAATATAACTTCTTCTGCAACACAAGTTAATAATAAGTTATTTGCAATAAACAAATACATATTTTCTGGTAATTTAAAATCATATTTAATAAAATTAGTTAAATATGCTGGCAATAATAAAACAACAGTCAAAATAATATAAACAGGAATAAATTCCTTAAAAATTTTTATCCAATTAGAAAAACTTCTTGAAATATTCAGTAGAAAAGCTGCTAAAATAATTCCGCAAACGCCTTTTTCAATATTAATACCCATCCAAAATGGAGCAGAAATTGAACTAAACCTCTCACCACTAAAAATAGGTACTTGTTGCGAAGATTGCAAAAGAGTTGTGAAAGGTAATAATGAAAATATTAGGATCAATATACTTAAAGGGAATCTATAGAAAACATTTTTCGTATTTTTATAGTAATAACAGCCTAGTGAAAAGAGAACTATTAATAGTAAAGAAGGATAAGATACAAACCCTAAGAAAAATGTGAAAAAAGAAAAAGAGATCGCTATAATAATAGCAATCTCTTTTTTATTAAATATCCAAAGTGATAATGAAGCACTGCATATAACTGCCAATAACAGTTCTTTAGGAAACATAGTTATTTATCCCTAAATTTTTTAAATCAAATTTCTTCTATTGCTAACTCATTATGAATTACAGCAACTAATTTATCAAGATCACAATGCTCGATTGCTAAACTTAAAAAGCCAACTTCATAACCACTTGGTCCTAAGTAAATACCATTTTCTAGTAATTTATGGTAAACTTTATTAAACATATTCATATTTGTTTGCTCTACATCTGAAAAATTCTGCGGAGCTTTATTTGTTCCAAAAAAGAAACAAAAAAACGAACCACTTCTTACGTAACAAACTTTTGCTTTTTCAATATAATTAATTAGCTTATTATGAACCACTTGATCTAAATATTTACCTAGCTGCTCTAGCTTATCAAATGCATTTTCTTTCTCTAATTCACAAAGAGTATGATACCCAGCAATCATAGCTAAAGGATTGCCTGAAAGAGTTCCTGCTTGGTAAGCATGACCTAGAGGTGAAACAACCTGCATAATTTCTTTTTTTCCACCATATGCTGCCGCAGGTAATCCACCACCAATTATTTTTCCAAAAGTCCAGAGATCAGGAGTTACATTAAAATATTCTGCGCTTCCCCCTTTTGCTATACGAAAGCCAGTCATTACCTCATCAAAAATAAGTATAGTTCCATTTTTTGTGGTAATTTCCCTCAAATATTCTAAGTAACCTTGTTTAGGTAACACTAATCCCATATTAGCTGCAATAGGTTCAATAATAACTGCAGCAATGTCAGATCCATATTTAGCAAAAACCTCATCAATACTTTCAATACTATTATAAATAGCTGTTAATGTATCTTGAGTAGTTCCTAAAGGAACACCAGCAGAACTTGTGTTACCCAATGTTGCAAGCCCACTACCCGCTTTCACTAAAAACTGATCCGCGTGCCCATGGTAACAACCTTCAAATTTGACAAACTTATTTCGTCCAGTAAAAGCTCTCGCAGCTCTTACAGCACTCATTGTTGCTTCTGTACCACTGCTAACGAAACGCATCATTTCAATGCCATTCACCCAAGATTGAATTTTCTCGGCGAGCTCAACTTCAAGCAAAGAAGGAGCACCAAACGTAACTGCCTGTTCAATTTGAAACTTTAAAGCTTCAACAACTTTTGGATGAGAATAACCTAAAATGAGAGGTCCCCATGATGAACAAAAATCAACATAACGATTACCATCAACATCAAAAAGGTATTTACCTTTACCGTGCGAAAAAACTATTGGAGTCCCTCCAACAGAGCGAAAAGATCTCACCGGCGAATTCACTCCACCAGGAAATACCTTCCGGCTTCTTTCCATCACATCTTTTGACTTTTCAAGTTGCTGTTGATTTTTCATTGGTTTATACCTCTTTTTTAAGTTTTGAATAGGATAAGGCAGCGGCAATAAAATCTCTAAATAAAGGATGCGGAGCTATTGGTCTACTTTTCAATTCTGGATGTGCTTGGCAAGCTAAAAACCAAATGTGATTTTCCAATTCCATCATTTCCACTAAAGTACCATCAGGACTTTCTCCTGAAACAATAAAACCTGCCTCTTCAAAACGTTTTTTAAAATCTAAATTAAATTCATACCTGTGCCTGTGTCTTTCACTTACTTTATCAAAATGATAAGCATCAAATGCTTTGGTATTTCTCTTTACTAAGCAGTCATAAGCACCTAAACGCATACTACCGCCTTTTTGTCCAACTCCCTGTTGGCTTTCCATTAAATGAATGATTTTATTTTTTGCATTGACATCAAATTCTTCAGAAGTTGCTTCAGGAATTTTTAATGCATTTCTTGCAAATTCAATGCATGCAAGTTGCATACCTAAACAGATTCCGAAAAATGGAATATTATTTTCTCTGGCGAATTGTATTGCAAGCATTTTTCCTTGCACTCCTCTATCCCCAAATCCACCGGGAACCAAAATAGCATGGAACTCTGAAAGCATTTCGTGAGTATTTGTAGAGTTTAATTGTTCAGAGTCAATTCCAACTATTTTAACCGAGGATTCATTTGCTATACCAGCATGGGTTAAGGCTTCATATACTGATTTATATGAGTCCCGTGTACCCATATACTTACCAACTACAGCAATTTTCAAATGATGTTTTGGTCGTTCAATACATTCAATAATTCTGTTCCACTCATCTAAATTAGGTTGAGCAGTCCAAATTCCTAACAACTCAACAATTCGCGCGTCCATGCGTTGTTCATGATAAATAATTGGCATTTTATAAATACTATCAGCATCAAGTGCTTCAAACACACTTTCTTTTGGTAAATTACAAAATGTTGATATTTTCATTCGTACATCTGGCGCCATAGGTTGATCTGCACGACAGATTAAAATATCAGGTTGAATTCCAATAGAACGCAATTCTTTCACGGAATGTTGGGTTGGTTTTGTTTTTAATTCTCCAGCAGCTCTTATGTAAGGAACTAAAGTTACATGGATAAAAATAGAATTTTCTTTTCCTACATCATTTCTAAACTGGCGAATTGCTTCAAGGAATGGTAGGCTTTCAATATCACCAATGGTGCCACCAATCTCTACGATAGAAACATCTGCTCCTTCGGACGCAGTAATGATGTTGGCTTTTATCTGATCAGTTATGTGAGGAATCACCTGTACTGTACCACCCAGATAGTCTCCACGTCGTTCTTTATTGATAACTGTGTCGTAGACTTGGCCAGAAGTGAAGCTATTTCGTTTTGCTAGATTTGCTTTTGTAAATCTTTGATAATGTCCTAAGTCAAGATCTGTTTCGGCTCCATCATCCGTTACAAAGACCTCACCATGCTGGAAAGGGGACATGGTACCAGGATCAACATTGATGTAAGGGTCCATTTTAGTCATTGAGACACGTAAACCACGTGTCTCAAGTAATGCTCCTATGCTGGCAGCAGCTAGGCCTTTACCAATACTGGAGACGACTCCACCGGTAACGAATATATATTTAACAGGGTGTTGAGAGAACCGCTTATGGGTCTTACTATCGTGATATTGCATTAGACTTACTCCGTTCGACAATCTTGTTTCGACACGGGAACACAGGGTAACACTAACTTATGGTCAGGAGTCAAGATAACAATGAAGAATCTGCGCAATGATTTTAAAATGAGTGCAGAACAACAGTCCACTGATGGAATTGTTTCTCATATGTTAATGGGGTTTGTAGAGAGAAAGATCTCACCACAGACCATTGCTGATGTTTTGCGTGCTCAAATATTTGAGTCCCATGTCCCTTCTCACAGCTTAAATACTGCTACATGTAATGGCATTTTAGAAGCAGTCACACAAGCTAATTCTACTGAAGACTGTAGTGATCTCGTCTTTTTTCTAGCGACCCATCCAGAATTTCCATATTTTTTATCTTTTAAAGCTGCTACAGGCTCTTTAAGAGTTTTACTTCGCTATTTACAAAAAAATATCCAAAATGAAATGTTAAGTGAGATAAAAGTAGATCAACTTATTGAACGCATTTCAGAAAAAGTATTATCTTTTTTCCATGAAAGAAAAGAAGTTAATTCTGATGACAAAGCAAATTTAACTATTCTTATTAAAACAACCAATCCTACATTAGCTAAATTAATGAGAAACTCACCTTGTTTTCAACAACTTAGATTTATGCTAATGTCACCTAATGATTATACACATGAAACAAGTTTAGCAACTGTACGACCTGAGCCATTAGAAATGGTTAATATCATTTTAAAATCTTCAGACGATCATTTGCTTAGAAATACCACTAATTATTATAAAACAAATCCTGCACCGAATGGCACATCGGGTAGAATCAAACACTTAAAAACTGTGTTAGATCTTTTTAAACTAAATAAAGCATCAGAATTTAAAATTGGTTTTATCATTGAATGGATTTTTGAAAAAGCCTTAATGGAATCTGTGTTGAATGAAGAGCTAGAAGAATTATATAAAAAATCTTTAAAGTTTGCAGCAGAAGAGAGTGGAACTCAAATTCAAATTATTCGCGGTTTAATTCGTTCAATTCAAAAAGATTATTCTTTTATAGCAACTCACCCTTTCCAAAAAAATAGTGATTCTGAAATAAATTTGCTAGAAAAAGCACAATTATTAACTCAACATCTATTTCCTATTTTGGTTAAATTTGCCGAAAAAGATAATAACTATGTCTCAAAATATATTGCCAACTGGGCTGTAGAAATGCCTTTGCAAAATGAAGAGTGCCGTTTCTTTAAGCGCTCCCATTGGCGTTGGATTAGATCTCTCGCTGCACATACCTGGGATGCCAGCCTGCGTGAACCTCCCCTTTGGGTTATAGATGGAGGAAGCAATTATTGCGCCACAATATTTCAAATTGCACCCGCTCTATGGCTTCAGGAGTTTTCATTTTCGTTGCTTGAAAAAGTTTATAGAGAAACCCTGAATGAAAATTTTACCCCACAAAAGCCCCATTATGACTATGTTGAATTTTTAGCACGTTCCATGCGAAAAAAATCTCCTTTTTTTGCTAGCCGTACCGAATCTCTATATGCGTTGCATCTTTTATCGCGGTTAACGAGAACAGAAGCAATGCAATATGCAAATGCAGAGGCACGATTCCAAGCACAAATCTCAAGTTCTTTTCAACAACATGAGATTTCTTCAGAATTTGCCTTATGGAAAGAGATCATTCTAAATCCAAACATAGAACATGATTTGGGAAATAACCCGGTAACAAGAGCACTAGCTATTTTGGCAAGACTTGCCAAAGAGACTTCAAAAAAGTAAAAAAGATGAAGTCAATCTAAAAGTGCTAAACTGATTTTTAATAAAGTGGGTTTATATGTGTGGCTATGCTGGTGTTATGTTCAGTCAAGACAGTTCATTTGCTTCCATTCCAAACTATAAAGAATTATTTTATTCAAAAGCAAATAATGTAAAGCATAGAGGTAACGAACCAATACGCAAAGCTGAATTTGAAAATGTATTACTTGCACACTATAGACTTGCTTTTCTTGATATTGCATCTAATTTTCAACCTATGCTTAGCAAAAATAAAAAATGGGTTATTGTATTTAATGGAGAAATTTACAATCACAATTTGTTACGTAAAAAAATTACTGCTGAACAGGGTTATCATTTTTCTACAAAAAGCGATACTGAATCCATCTTAGAAGGGTTTTTAAATTATGGACTTGAAATAGAAAAATATCTTGATGGTGAATATAGCTTTGTCATTTGCAAGACTGATGGAACTGAACTTATTGCAATGCGCGATCCTTTTGGAGTGAAACCATTATATTTTGGACTTGAAGATGTTCAAACAAATATATTTTCAACTGCACAAGAGTCTTATTTATTTAAAACTAAGACCTTGCATTTTTCCAGTGAAATAAAAGGTCTTTCAATCGAAAAAAAATGGCATAGAGATGGTTTTTTAAGACAAATTACTGGTCTTTATGAGCCAATAAGAACTCCTTATCAAAATATAATTCAATTGCCACCAAATTCATTTTTATATGCTAAAAAACAAAATGATTATTTTGTTTGTAAAATTCAAATAAAGAAACAACCTGTACGCCCTATTTTAACTGATAGCGATTTAAATCAAGATGAAATGTTACATGAATTTAGTAAAACATTATATAAATCTGTAGAATATAGAATGCTTTCAGAAGTTGAATTAGGTGTTTATTTAAGTGGAGGTATTGATTCCAGAGCTGTTACATATGAAATGGTAAATTATTTACAACATAAAAAAATAAATCGTCCATTAAAATCTTTCACGATAAGTTTTGATAGTGAAGAATACAGTGAAGCAACAGAAGCATTATCATTCGCCCAAAAATATAGCGTTACTCCTAATATATTAAAAGTAAGTAACTTAAATTTAAGCTATGCATATAAACATGCTGTTTATCATTCTGAAAATGTACAGCCATATACAAATTGTGCTGCAAAATGGTGGCTAAGTAAATTTGCAGGTAAGTATGTAAAAGGTGTTTTAACTGGTGATGGAGCTGATGAATTATTAGGAGGTTATCCAAGTTTTAAATATGCCAGTTGGTGGAAATTTGCTTTAAGCAGTGTCCCAGGGGAGAATGTATTTGATAAAATTAAAAAATTAACATCTGGTGCAAGTCTGCGTGATGGTACTTTAATGAAGAAGTTAACACCAGAAAAGGATCCCTGGCTAGTTGGTTCTAGCGTGGAAGGAACTGGTGAAGATTTTATGGAAAGTCTTTTACTCTGGGGAGTTCCACACCCCTTATTTAGTCAAATTAAAACTATTGCTTCTGCTATTTTAGGTAATGAAGAAGCAACAAAATGGCTTAGTGAACAAAAAGAATCCATTCGTTCATGGTATTCCTTTGGTTATCAAAGTGATGATGAATTTCTAAGTAACCCAACAAATGCACTTGCATTATGGCAAAATTATTTTTGTAAAACACATCTTCCAGTGCAAATTTTGAATGTAGTGGGAGATAGAATGGAAATGGCTAATTCTGTTGAAGGTCGTACTCCATTCTTATCTCGCGAAATGGCTAAATTGGTTGCTAAATTAAAAGATAGTATGCTTATTAGAGGGTATGAAGATAAATCAATATTACGTCGCTGTTATGCAAAAAAAATTGGACAAAATTTTGCAATGGCACCAAAAAAACAATTTGGATCACCTTTTTTATTTAATGAAAATTTAATTAGAAATTATCAAGAACTAATAACAAATAAGGTAAAAGAAACACAATTATTTGATATAAAAAATACATCAGGTTTATTTGAATTTATGCGCTCTGATTTTTTAAAGAAAAAAGCAAGTCCACATCTTCTCACGCAAATAAGTTCAGCCTTTCAATCATTAATTTGTTTCACAATTTTAGATGATACATTAATTAAAAATAATCCTCCTAAAAGAGAAGAGGATTATGAAGAAAAAGTACTAAATCAAAAAATTATTTAATTATGCTTTTTCTAAAGTAATAACAACAGTAGAGCTTATTGAATTAAATTCGCAATGAATTTTGGCTTTATGCATATCTAAAATAGGTTGAATTTTTTCTTCAATCAAGGCTTCCACAAATAATGAAGCTCCAGGAGGCATACAGGTTAAGATAATTTCAACAGTTTTTTTGCCTCCATCCTTGACAGCTATCATGCAATTTGAACCTTTGATTTCCCGCATAGGATAAACAATTTCATAAATTAATAAAGAAAAAACACTTAACATTTGTGGGCTTCTACACAAAACAGATATTTTTTCATTTGCTGGAAGCAAATAAATTTCAGTCACAGTTTTAGAAATTTTTTCTTTTGCTGCACGAACTGATTGTTGTAAAATATCATTTAAATCCTCAACTTTGAACGATGCTGATTCTATTTGCCTAGTTCTAGTTTCATTTATGATTGGAACGAGAAATTTAACATATTTTTCCCTACCTTCAGTAAATTGAATTCCACACCCAGATTGCTCTCCGGCCTTAGCTTCTTTTCGAACCCATGCAACCTTCCCTTTTCCTTCTAACGATTCTAGGGAGGAAAACATCAAACGAAACTCAATTATATCACCAACTTCTGGAAACTCCTCAGATAAAGCAACAAAAAAGCCACCAAAGCTAATATTTGTAGAAAATGTTGAAAAAACTTTTGGCGAAGAAGGTAATTTTATATTTACTTTTGATGTAAGCTCTATGCGCTCATCCAAGCGTTTTGTGTATCCTTCTTTTCTAGAAAAAACAGCATCTTCAACCGAGTAATACAATGATTTAATTTGAAAAGGTTTTGTATAGAGCGCCCACAAACCCATGGCTATGGCTACATCTGGAGTGAGCTCACTAGCAGATTCTGTTAAAAGTATTGCAACTGGTGGGGTTTCTTTAATAAATTTTTCTTTCAATTTATCATAAAAATCAAAAAAATTACCGTCTACTTGAATATGTTCGGCAACTAAGACATCAGGCTTTTCGACTTGACAAATTTTTTCAGCTTCTTTTAAAGAAAAAGCTGAGAAAACATCATATCCTTGTTGCTTAAATTCAGAACAGATAGATAATGCTAATCCTTTATCTTGACTGATTGCCACAAATTTCACTAGTATCCTCCATTGCAAAACTTAAAAATTTCGTTTTGCAAAACTCCTAACTTCACAAGGACAAATTATGGATTTCATCACTTCTTTGATGGATCAAAGCTCAGCTGTAGGTGCTGCCATTGCTTATCTATTTACTACTTTTATTTCAGTATTTGTAATGGTCGACCCCTTTGCCGCTATACCAGTTTATCTTCTTTTAACGGAACGTTTCACCCCAACAGATGTCAAAAAAACCAGACGAAAAGCCGTCTTAGTCGCTTCATCTATACTTCTTGTATTCGCCTTTACAGGGATGAGCGTTTTAAATATTTTTGGTATATCTATTTCAGCCTTACGCATAGCTGGAGGTATTCTACTGCTTAAATTTGCACTTGAGCATATGATGGGTTCATCAGAAAAAATAAATCATGATGAAGAAGATGAAAGCAAACATAAAGATGATATCTCCATAGTTCCTTTAGCAATGCCTCTATTGGCAGGACCCGGAGCTATTTCTACAGTTGTGGCACAAGCCACAAATGCAAATAATATTTATTATTACTTTCTCTTAACTCTAGCTATTGTCCTTGTGATGTGGGTTAGTTCTTTAACTCTCAAATTTAGTCAGCATCTTTACAGAGTATTAGGTAAAACAGGATTAAATTTAATGGGACGCATTATGGGAATTTTAATTGCCGCCCTTGCTATTCAGTTCGTTATTACTGGTTTGAGAGATTCTTTTCCAAACCTTTGGAAATAAATATAACCCTAAAGTTATTTGAACAAAATTTACATGTATATTCTCCTATAGAAACTTTTTACTATAGGATACTCTATGAATTACGAACACTTCATTTCATCACCATGGATTTTTACCTCATTTATTTGTTTTTTTATCTACTTACTATCATTCTTTAAATTCCAAATTAAATACTCTTGGTTATTTAAAGTTTGTAGTATCGTTTTTCTTGGAATTTATAGCATTTATCATATACACTCTAAATATATCGAACTCTTTTATATTTCTATATTTTTATCTGCCCTTGGTGACTTTTGGTTAGGTATTAATGAGAAAAATTTTTTTTTACATGGTCTCATAAGTTTTTTATTTGCACATGTCTGTAGTAGTATCTTTTTCTTTTGTTACTATTCAAACAATCAATTTTTTATGTTGACAAATAAAATTATTATATCTTTACTTTTTTTATTTTCAATCATTTTTTATAAAATATTATCTAATTATTTAGGAAAACTAAAAATATCTGTTATAATATACATAATAGGTCTTTTATCACTTAATATTTCTGCTATCCTTTCTAAGTTCTCTTGTTACGAATTAATTATAGGGGTTCTTCTTTTTACACTATCTGATTCAGTATTAGCCTATCAAAAATTTAAATATAATTTTAAATTAGCTAACCAAATTGTTTGGGTGAGTTATTACTTCGCACAATTCCTTATAGTTTTTAGCATAAAACAAAGTTAATAAAGTGCAATTTTAAATAAACGTAAACGGACGTAATTCACTATTAAAATCCTATAATTACATTGATCTATAGAAATTTAAAACTTATTTTTAAAAAACGTTTTAAATTGTAGCTTTATTTATTTCATTTTTTATAATAGAAATAAGTTGGAATGATATGTCTTCTATTTGAATTTATTTTTACATTTTAATTATTCAATTCTATCAATATTGTGTGGTTTATTATGACAAATATTCATGAAATATACAATGACACAGATCTTGAAAACAAATACCATAATTCTTATATCGAATTTTTCGAACAAAATATCAGTAATTATTTGCATAAAAATGCAATTATATTCAAAAATATTAAAATAACATATTATCAATTAAATGAAAAAAGCAACAAATTAGCTCATCATTTATTAAATTTACCTGTATCACAAAATTCAAGAGTAGGCATCTATCTAGATGAATGTCCTGAAATGATAATATCTATTCTAAGTATTTTAAAATGCTCCGCAAGTTTTGTACCTATGCCAGATATTTTCCCAATGGAAAGAGTGTATGACATAATAGATAATGCCGAGATTAAAGTACTTTTGACAAAAAGAAATTTAGTTAAAAGCGAAAAAGAAAACATAATTTATATTTATTTAGATGAAATAGAAATTGAGCATTATAATAGTGAAAATATTTTTCTAAAAACAGAATTAGAAGATTGCATCTATAATATTTATACATCAGGCTCGACGGGAAAACCAAAAGGAGTCAGTCTTAGTAATAAAAATATTTTGAATTTTACGTACTATATTTTAAATAGATATGAAATAACAAAAGAGGATAATTTTTCAAAATTTGCAGGATATGGTTTTGATGCCTCCATTATTGAAATTATGCCCTCCCTCGTTTCTGGAGCATGCCTTCATATTTTAGATAAAGAAACTAAAAATGATGTTCATAAATTAAACCAGTATTTTGAAGAAAATAAAATCACTATTTGTTTCCTCCCGACCCAATTCGCAGAATTATTTATGGATGAAATTGATAATAAATCTTTACGCTGCTTATATACTGGCGGTGAAAAACTAAAAAAAGCAAAAATTAAAAACTATAAAGTATTCAATATTTATGGTCCAACTGAAACAACGGTAGCTGCTACATTTTATGAAGTCACAGATGAACATATTGAAAATATACCAATAGGAAAACCAATTGATAACTATAAGGTTTATATTGTTAATAATGAAAATCAACTATGTGATGTAGGTGAAGAAGGTGAATTATGGATTGCTGGAGAAGGTGTTGGTTTAGGATATATTGATTTACCCAGACTCAATAGTGAAAAATTTATAAAAAATCCCTTTATTTCTGCTGATAAAAAAAATAAATATACCACAGTATACAAAACAGGTGACATAGCTAAATGGCTTAGCGATGGGAATATTGAATACGTCGGAAGAATCGATTTCCAAGTAAAAATTAGAGGTTACAGAATAGAGCTTGGAGAAATAGAACAAAAAATAATTCACTATCCAACAATAAAAGAAACTACGGTATTGTCTTTAAAAGATAATATTGGTCAAGATTTTCTTTGTGCATATTATACAGCAGATGAAAAAATTGATAATGAAGTCAATTTAATTGAATATTTAAAAAAATCACTTCCTGATTATATGATTCCTCAGTATTATGTATGGCTAAAACAATTTCCAATTAACGCAAATGGAAAAGTTGATAGAAAATCCCTACCTTTCCCAATCCTACAACAAGAAGATTCAGAATTATTAATACTTCCAGCAAATGAAAAAGAGACGGCTATAGTAAATATTGTAAAAGAAATATTTAAACTAGATCAAGTTAGTTTAAATGCAAATTTTCTTGCATTAGGAGGTAATTCTCTAAAAGCATTACTTCTTCTTGCAAAAATAAGAAATCAATACGAATTAAAGATAAACGATATTTTAACCTCAATTAATTTAAAAGAAATATCAAATAAATTAATTAAAAAATCACACAAAATTGAAATAATTAAACAATATTCAAATGAATTTCTTGCTACTAATTCACAAAAAGGTATTTATTTTTCTTGGCAATTAAATAAATTATCAACTATCTACAATACTTCTGTATCATTAGAGATTAAAGCTTCTCTTAACCTAAAAAAGCTTGAACAAGTACTTAATCAAATTATCCAAGAACAAAGAATTTTAAGAACAAATTTTTACATTAAAAATGATAATGTTTATCAAGTTATTAATGAATATAAATATTTCAATTTAGACTATGAAAAAATTCAAAATAATACTATCGAGATGCATTTTAAAAATTTTATAAAACCATTTAATTTAGAAAAAGATGGATTAATACGTTTTAAATTGCTGGCTGATGATAAAGATTTAAATTACTTACTAATAGATATTCATCACATTATTAATGATGGATTTTCACAAAATCTACTTGTTAATGAAATTTTTTCAAGATATTCAGATATGGAGTCAACTCTCCATACAAATGACTACTTAGATTTTAGTATTTATCAAATTGATTTAAATAAAAATAGAGTAAAAGAATTTTGGCAAAAACAAGTTATAAATATTGAACAAACTGCAATTCCATTTGATTACCCAGAAGTTCCATTTACGCATACAGGCAACACTCTTTCAAAAAACATGTCACCTGAGATAGTTGAAAATATTCAGAAATATTGTCAACAAAATAATATTACAGAGTATTGCTTTTATTTATCAGCATTTATAATTTTAAATTACAAAATAGCGAGAAAGAATTTAATTAGTGTTGGGGGATTTTTTTCAGGTCGCTATCAGGAATCAACTCAAAACATGCTTGGAATGTTTGTTTCTACCTTGCCAATTATCACTAGAATAAATAGTAATCTATCATTAAATGAATTTTTAAAAAATGTTCAAAAAAATCTTAATTCTATTTTAGACAATCAAGATATTTCTCTTGGAGAGATTATCGAAGAATCAAATTTCTATAGCGAAAATGGAAGAAATCCTTTTTTCTCAAACGCATTTAATTTTGTTGAATTGAGTAATTTTGTAAATAAAGATTTTAAAATTAGAAATCTTAATCTATTTTTACCAAACCAGTGCCATTTTGATTTAACAGCTTTATTATTCAAAATTGAAAATAACTATGAAATTAGGTTTGAATACAATGTTGAAAGTTATAAAATTGAGAGTATTCATAGCTATTTGACTTCATATTTAGAAATTTTAAATTCAATGATTTATTCTGAAAATATTAGAGATATAAACTTTATTAGCAAATATGAGAAAGACAAGATTATTTTAGATTTCAATTCTACAAATAGAAATTTTGATTTTAAAAATAATTATGTTGAACATTTCCAAAATATTGTGGAAAAATATCCCAATAGAAATGCATTAAAATACAAAAATATTTACTTATCTTATTCAGAATTAAATTCTCTAGCTAATAATATTGCTCAGTATCTGAAAGGAAAAAATGTAAATTATAAAGATTCCATATGTTTATATTTTAATGAATCGGTCGAAATGATTGTCTCAATAATAGCTGTTTTAAAATGTTCAGCAAATTTTATTCCTATTGCTGATACATTTCCTAAAGAGAGAATTTTTGAAATTTATAATGATTCAAATGCAAAATATATTTTGACTAATAATGAATTATTTCAACTTAATTTTTCCTATGAATTAAATACTCATAATTTTATTATACTTAATTGGCAAGATCATCATAACGTATATAATTCAATAAATCCGTTTATAGAAACTAAACAAAATGATTGCCTATATAGTATCTATACTTCTGGCTCAACAGGTAAGCCAAAAGGAGTTAGCGTATCAAATATAAATGTCGTAAATTTTACAAAACATATAACAACCACTTACGAATTATCTCACCTTGATGAATTTACTAAAATTGCAGGATATAGTTTTGATGCCTCAATTTTAGAAATAATGCCTTGTTTTATTGCTGGTGGATGTCTTCATATTATTCCAAAGGATATAAAAACAAATATAGAAAGATTAAATCAGTATTTTATTGAAAATAAAATTACTTTTTCCTTCTTACCAACACAATTTGCTGAAATATTTATGAAAGAAGTAAATGAAACTTCTTTAAAATATTTATTTATTGGCGGTGATAGGCTAAAAAAAGTAAAACTTCATAACTATAAAGTTTTAAATGGCTATGGACCTACAGAAACCACTGTAGCTTGTAGTATTTATGAAGTAACAGATGAATTAATGAAACAGATTCCAATTGGCAAACCTCTTTCAAATTATAAAATTTATATTGCTGATGAAGATAACAATTTATGTCCTATAGGTGTCGCTGGTGAACTGTATATAGCTGGTCTTGGTGTCGCAATTGAATATATTAATTTACCAAAATTAAATGCTGAAAAATTTATTAAGAATCCATTTATTCATTCAACTGATGAAAATTACGATCGATATCAACGTGTTTATAAAAGCGGAGATCTTGCTAAATGGAAAGATGATGGAAATATTGAATTTATTGGACGCATTGATTCGCAAGTCAAGATAAGGGGCTATAGAATTGAGCTAAGCGAAATTGAGCAAAGACTTCTTGAACTAGAAAAAATTTCAGAATGCGTTGTAATTCCTTTGCAAATGGAAAATGATCATACATATTTATGTGCTTATTATGTCGGGGTAAATGAAATTCCTGAAATTGAGATTAAGCAATATTTGCAGCAATATTTACCCGACTATATGATTCCAGAGACTTATTTCTACATGCAAGCTTTTCCTATAAATCAAAGTGGAAAAATAGATAAAAAGAAATTACCATTACCAAATATTCAATTAGAAGAAGAAATTGCTTTACCAGAAACAGAAATAGAGACAAAATTATTCACTGAATTTAAAAATGTACTCCAAATTAAAAATATTGGAATTGATACCAATTTTTTTAGAGTTGGAGGTAATTCTTTAAAAGCCATACAAATTGTCACCCGTCTTGCAAAAGATTATGATATAGAAGTTAGTGATATTTTTCATCACAAAACAGTAAGAAATATATGTAAAAATATTAAAAAATCTAATTTAAAATATGAGATTAAAAAAACTAGTCTTCAAAAATATCCACTTACTAATTCGCAGAGAGGAATATATTTAGCATCAATTATTGACCAAAGTTCAACAATATATAATATTCCGTTAGCAATAGAAATTAATGGACGTTTGAATAAAGACAAATTAGGCGAAGCTATTGATAAGTTAATTCATAACAATAGAATTTTACGTTCAGCATTTTTTATTGAAAATAATGAAATTTTTTCAAAAATTGACGATAGTTTTTTACTGAAAAAAGATTTTCAAAAATCTAAAGAACAAGAGCTTGAACTTCTTCTGCAAGATTTCATAAAGCCTTTTGAATTAGCAAGTGCACCTTTAATTAGAATCAAATTAATACAAATTGAAAGCACTAAATTTGTTCTTTTTATAGATACGCACCACATTATAAATGATGGTTTCTCACAAAATTTAATGTTAAATGAAATTTTTCATAATTACTTTGAAAATGTAAGCAGTATAGATGAAAATAGATTAGATTACTTTGACTACGCTTTATATAGCAATGAAAATAGCATTTTAAAAAATCAAATTCTTCTTAATTGGAAAAATACAGTTGATAAAATAGAAAAAAGTCATTTACCATTTGACTTCCCAGAAAAGAATTTTAGTGATAGTGGGGATATTTATAAAATAAAAATTGAAAACTCATTATTTAATAATATAAATGTGTTTTGCCAAAATAATTCATTAACTCTTTATTCTTTATCTTTAGCAGCATATTTTATTTTACTTTATAAAGTAACAAGAAGAAAAAATCTTACAATAGGAGGATTTTTTAATGGGAGACATTTACCAGAATTACAAAATATGCTTGGAATGTTTGTTTCTACTCTACCTATATACATTGAAATAGACTCTAACTTATCAAACCTTGAATTTTTACATAAAGTTCAAGACAACATATCAGACATAATGAAGCAACAAAGTATTTCTATTGATGAACTTTCCCTACTTTCAAAAAGCAATGCAAGTGACGGTAGAAACAAATTTTTTAACAATGCTTTTAATTTTCTTGAAAATATAAAATCTGTTTACAATGATTTAAGTGTGAATATTCTTTCAATAAAAGGAAAAAACAAAGCGCACTTTGATCTCACAATAAATTGTGTTAAAGATAAGCATGATATTGAAATATCTTTTGAATATAGCATAGCTAGCTATAAAAAAGAGTCTATAGTAAAATATGCTGATTATTATTTAAATATATTACAAGATTTAATTAATCAAAATGGATTTATTAAAAATATTAATTTTATTCCAAATACTGATAAAAATTTAATTTTAGAAAGTTTTAATCCAAAATATATTAAGAGAAATTATGACAAATTATATGTTGAAAGATTTAATAATATAGTTGATAAATATCCAAAAAACAATGCAGTTATATTTAATGATAAAATTCTTACATATTCAGAATTAAATAAATATGCAAATAGTCTAGCAAATTACTTAATTCAAAACGGAGTTTCTAATAATGATAAAATTGTTTTATATTTAAAAGAATCTATTGAAATGATTTCATGCATAGTTGCAATTTTAAAAACCGGAGCTAGCTTTATACCAGTGGCCGATACTTTTCCTCTTGCTAGAGTTAAAGATATTATGGAAGGATCTAGTGCTAGATATTTAATCTCAAACTTAGAGAATTTAAGTGAATTGGCAATAAATTCAGCAAACAATTTAACACTGATAGATATTAACCAACTTAATTTAAAAAATTATAGCACAGAAAATATATCAATCAGAAATTCATCCAGCGATTTTTCTTATCATATTTATACATCAGGCTCGACAGGAAAACCTAAAGGTGTAAGTATAACACACAAAAATATAATTAATTTATGTGAATATATAATAAATAGTTTAGATTTAACTTCAGAAGATAGTTATTCTAAATATGCAGGATTTAGTTTCGATGCTTCAATGATAGAAATTTTACCACCTTTATTAGCTGGAGCATGTATCCATGTAATAAAGAAAAATTTAAAATTAGATCCAATTGAATTAAATAAATATTTTGAGAAACATAAAATAACTAATTGCGATTTTCCTACACAGTTTGCTGAAATTTTTATGCATGAAACGGATAATAAATCATTAAGAAATCTTGTTATTGGAGGAGAAAAGTTAAAAAAAATTACAAAGAGGAATTATAATATCATAAACCAATATGGACCTTCTGAAACAACGGTTACTGCAACTTCATTTACCTTTGATGGCAAAAACTACACAAATATTCCAATTGGTAAACCAATTGAAAATTTTGCAATTTATATAGCTGATCCTGACATGAATTTATGTCCAATAGGTGTAAGTGGGGAACTATGTATTGCAGGTGATGGAGTTGGTGCTGGTTATATTGGCTTACCAGAGTTAAATCAACAAAAATTTATTCAGAATCCATTTTCTAGCCAAACATATCAACAAATTCTTTATAAAACGGGAGATCTTGCGAAATGGCTCCCAGACGGAAATATAGAGTTTCATGGTCGGATTGATTTTCAAGTAAAAATAAGAGGGTTTAGAATAGAACTTGGTGAGATAGAAGCACAGCTATCCTTAATACCCGAAATTGAGGAGTGCCTTGTTTTAGCTCTGCAAGATGATAGTAAACAAGATTATCTTTGCGCGTATTATACTGCAAAAGAAAAAATTGCGGATAAGCAAATTCAGCAATTTTTAGCAAAATCATTACCTGACTATATGATTCCTGAAATATTTCATTGGATGAGTGCATTTCCAATTAATTCTAATGGAAAAGTCGATAGAAAAAATTTTCCTAAACCAAACAGAAATAATGAAACTATATATGTTGCTCCTCGAAATGCAAAAGAAAAGTTTATAGCACAAGCATTTTGTGAAGTTCTTAGCATTACCAAGCCAAGCATTTACTGTAATTTTTTCCAGAATGGAGGAAATTCACTAAAAGCTGTCCAGCTTGTCACTATTATTCAACAAAAATACGACATTAAAATAAGTGATATTTTTCAATATAAAGACGTTGAAAATATTGCTGGTAATTTAAAGGAATTTGAATCTGGGTTTAATATTGATTTTCGCTTTAAACAAATTAAAGAAATGCTTCGAGAAAATTTATTTGAAACAAAAATTAGCACATTAAGAAATTCTGAATCTCTTTATTATGACAAAGTAAATCAGTTGAAAAATTGGCAACCAAAAAGTATTACCATAAAGCAAAATGTTCTTTTATTAGGAGCGAGTGGTTTTCTAGGCTGTCATATATTACTTGAAGAGTTAAGAAAAACAGAAAATGTAATTTACGTCATAATCAGAAATAAAGGGGAAAATACAAATTCATTATTTTTTGAAACTATAAATCATTATGCAGGAAGTAATAAATTAAGCGAACTTGAAAGAGAGCGTATTCATGTTCTGCATGGAGATATTGCTATAGATAATTTTTCCCTAACTATTGGGGAGTATAAATTTTTACAAAATAAAATACATCTTGTAATAAATTGCGCTGCTAATGTAAAACATTATGGAGAGTATAGTCAATTTTATCAAGATAATGTCCAAACGGTAAATAATATTATAGATTTTTGCAGCGATAAAATTAAAATTCATCATATTTCAACGTACTCAGTTTCTATGGCAGAAAATATTGAGGAAAATGATAATAATATCTCTGATATCTTTACTGAGTATGATATCAGAGATCCAAAATATTTAGATAACTATTATTTAAAAACAAAAGCAGAAGCAGAAAAAATTATTGTAAGTAATAAAAATTTAAATGCAAATATTTATCGAGTTGGAAATTTAGTATTCAATACAGAAACAAATTTACATCAAATTAATATTGAAAGTAATGGATTTTACCAAAAAGTAAAATGCTTACTAAATATTGATTCATTATGTGAACATCCTACTGTAAATTTAGCTGAGTTATCACCTGTAAATAATACAGCCCTTGCAATTGTTTTACTTTCGCAGCAAGAAAATTTAAATAAAGAAATTTTTCATGTTTATAATCCAACAATTTATAAATTAACAGACATTTTTTCATTAAAAGAGAATACCAAACGCTTAGATCTCATTAGTATTGATGATTTTGTTGATAAAATTGCTCTATATTATAAACATAATTATACGAAAGAACTTTTAAATAACTTTTTACTCCATATGGGCTGGATAAATCTTTCAAACACAGGAGTTGCACCAAGCGTTAAAAATGACAAAACAAACCTATTCCTTGATAAATTACAATTTCAGTGGGATGAAATAAAAACAACACATTTTATTGATATGTTAGAAAATTCATACAAAAATAGAATTACAGAACTAAGCAAACTGCAACCATTTCTAAATTTAGAACGCTCTACTATTCATTTTATAAATACCTTTAGCAAGTTACGTATTTTTGAAGAAAATGAAATTATATTATCACCAAATACAAAAAATAAATCAGTATTTATTATCTTAGATGGATTTGCTCAATTGAGTATTAAATCTAAAATGGGTGGTTGGATTAGCTCAATTGGTGTTTTGTCCTCTGGTGATTTTATTGGCATAGAAAATTTATTTCCAGGATTTGCAAATAATTTAATCATAGATTCTATCTTTGATGAACTTATTTTACTTGAAATTACTGAAAATGATTTTATATATCTAAAAAATAATAGGGAAATTTTTGAAACATTTTTTAAATACTTACTAGAATCAATTAACAATAAGAACTTACTAATCTCAAATTTTGTATAGGAGAATATATGCTACAAATTGATCACACTTTAAATAATGATATTCAAAGTTTTAATTGCAGTGGAAGTTTAGATTTAGAAACCTTTGAAAATTTTGACCAATATTTTTTTGGAAATTACAACAAAAATATTGAAAAAACAGTAATTAACTTAAAAAATGTAAATTATATTAGCAGTGTCGGACTCAGAAGTCTTTTACGCTGCGCAAAGCAAGTCTATGCAGATAAAAATAAAATATTTTTAAAAGTAGAAAATGAAATGGTAAAAAATATAATTACTTTATCAGGATTTTGCAAAATCCTCCCATTTTTAGAGGACTAACTATGAAGTTTATAGTCCCAAAAAATAGAACTGAGATATTAGCCTTTTTAAATAGTATAGAAAATAAATTTGAATTAGAGAGAACAAAAAAGGCTAATCTTAGATTTGTTTTGGAAGAACTACTAACCAACAGCCTAATTCATTCGCAGAGTAATTCTCTACCACTTGAAATTTATATTGACATTATAAATGAAGATTTTTTTATCGAATACAATGATTATTCTGAAATATTTGATATATTTTCACACTACTCCGAAAATCAAAATTTGTGCACTGATATAGATGACATGCAGGAAGGAGGATTAGGTATTTTTTTAATTTTTAATTTAATAAAAAACTATGAATTTCATTATGATTATAAACAATTTAAAAATACTATGAAGTTTAACGTATGAAACCTGATTTCAAAAAAATAAACATTGATTTTGAAAGTTACTCAAAAAAAGTTATCATAAAAACAATTATTGTTTCAATAATTTTAGTAATTTTTGCCTTCATTATTCTTTTTATTAAATTATTAAGCTTTAATTTTGCGATTCAGAATGAAAACATTCAAAAAAATTCGCAAATCATAAATTATCAAATTGATTTTATATCTAAACATGTTGTTTCTTTAAAAAATTCTTTTTTATCTTTTAAACATTTAGATAGTCATTATAAATATAATCAGCATTTTAGCCATAAAGATGCTTTTAATAGATATGTTTATAATTCTCCAAATATTGGTACTTTTATTTCTTTGTATTCTCCAATGACAAGTTTTTTAGATGAATTCTCGGCACTCGAACACTTATCTGTTATGATTAAAAATTTCCAAAAAATAGACTATGTTCTTTGGACTTATTATTATTCTAAAAATAAATTTGTGTATGTTCACCCTTTTATTGAAAATCCATTGACCTATAAATTTTCTGAAAAATCATATAGTGGTGATATTCTAGAAAATACTGTAACCACTAATAAACCTTATATTTCTACAATATATGATGATTTAATTACAAAGAAAAAAGTATTTGCACTTACCGTCCCTATTTTTAAAGAAAGAATATTTCAAGGTACTTTTGCTTTAGATATAGATCTAGAAAAACTTTTCCAAAGTGTTGCTAAACTAAATGTAAATAATAAACATATCAATCTTTTTTTGGTAGACAGAAAAAATCAGCACTATTCATTAGAAAATCGAGATAGAAATACAGACTGGTTTGTCTACTCAGAACATTCTAAAATAAAATTAGGTTACAATTATAAAAATTTTCATGTCTATAATACACAAAAAATTGTAGATGGAATTGTTTTAGTCAGTACATTTTCAATTATAGATATTTTAAAAAATTCTTTACTAGACCCTAATTTAATTTACTTTGTTTTTGTCTTGGTCTTATTCTATTTATTTATCTTTTTCTTTTACTATAGATATATTAAACCACAGCATGCAATTTTAATAGGAGTATTAGAATATTTAGATTCCCGCAAAGATACGAAAGAATCTAAAATGAATGCTATTACTAAGGAAGTTTATAGGGTATTCAAGTATTTAGTGTCAGAATTTTCTGTAAAAATTAAAATTGATAATGACATAAGACATAGCAAAGAAACAATCGAATATTTTATTAAAAGTTCACATATTGAAAAAAACTTTGGCTATATGATTAATCCTGCATTTAATTTTAGTGGCGACTATGTCAGAATTTTTGATTTAGAAAATGAGTTAAAAATTTTCTTTGTAGCAGATGTTTCTGGCAAAGGGGTTGGCGCTATGATTTTAGTAAATCATATAGACATTTTTTTTAATTTTAACTTAAAATCAATTCATAGTTTAGAAAGTTTTGAAAATATTTTAAACGAATTTAATAAATATATGGTGATAAAAAATATTAATTGCAACTTTATTTCTTTTAAAGCCATTGCTGTTTGTAATAAGAGAAATGAAATATCTATTATTAATGCTGGTGCTCCTAATTTATTTTATACAGATTATAACAGTATAGTGCATGAAATTAAAAGCACTGATTCTTTTACACCAATTGGAATAAACTCAACCGAAGAATATAAATTTAGTAGGTTACAAGTAACAAACAAAATTAAGTTTTTAATTTCTACTACTGATGGTATCTTAGAACAAAAAAATAAGACAGGGATATTTTATCAAAATAGTTTTCTAGATGCCTTGCGATTTAGCATGAGTTTGCAAAGTATTGACGAAATGATTAAATTTATTTGGCAAGATTTTTTTTCTTTCATTGAAAATTATGAAAATCAATATGATGATTTTACCTTATTGATGATTCGGATGGAGGAGTAAAAATAGAAAATTAAATAATATTAATATTTTCAAATAATTACTAACTTTATTATGCAATTAAGTCTAATAAATTTATAGTCTGAGACAGGAAATAAATGAAAAGAATATTATGTTACGGTGACTCTAATGTCTGGGGATTTGTCCCTGGGAGTTTTAATAGCAATACCAAGTTAGCCACAAGACATGCCAGAGCTAATCTTTGGACAACAGTTCTTCAAAATAGACTTGGAAATACTTATGAAATATTTTCGGATGGAATAAATGGAAGGACTACTGATTTAGATGAAATTAATCCTGGTAGGCCATATAGAAATGGTCTTGATTATCTAGGCTATAGTCTTGAACTACATTATCCAATTCATTTAATTATTTTTTGGCTTGGAAGCAATGACACTAAAAAACAGTATAATCGTTCTGTCAATGAAATTAATATTGGTTTAAAAAAATTAGTAACTTTTGTAAAAAAATCTAGATTAGGAGAGAATAACTCTCCACCTAAGATTTTAATTGTTTGTCCTCCTCCAATTAAAGAAAACTCTCATCCAGAATTTAATTATGAATCAGTTATAAAATCTGGCAAGTTAGCAAAAATTTTCTATGATTTATCTATTGAAATGAATTGTGAATTCTTAGATGCAGGTATTTATATTCAAACAAGTGCAATGGATGGTATTCATTTAGATTCAGAATCTTGTTATATTATTGGCAATAAAATTGCAGATAAAATAGAATTAATTTAAATATTATATTGAATGAAAATGTATAAATTATTATGCGTACAATTGTTCCTTTTAAAAAGTAATATAAGAATTATATATTTTAAATTCATCTATAGCATTCTCAAGTGCATTAAAGAGCAGTAAATTTTTAAAAATACTTCTTCATATTTAAACTGCTTGACTTTTGGTATATGAAATAGATCCAAATTTGTTCATTTAGTTTCTTTAGCAAGCCCTCCTGCAATGTCAAGTCGTACTAGCTATAAAGAAATTTACTAAATTATAAGAAATCAAATGAATATAAATTATTTAAAAAAATTTGTTAAAATTAAATTTTATTGATAATAAATCTAAAATTACAATTAATTATTTAGCTTAAGTTAATAAAAATGCCAATAAAAACTCAACCCAGCCTGCCATTCATGCTTATGAAAGTTATAATTGTAAAAAATTTTGTTTTGTAAATTAGTAAAATATTGAATTGAAAAAGAGTTTTCAAGCAAAAAATGATCACGCCATGTACTATAAAGCACCGAATATCTCTTCATCCAGTTTACCTTACTTGAAAGCATTGAAGATTCACTAGTTTTTAAAGTAAATCCAGATAAAGTTCCTAAAGAAACTTCAAACGCATTTGCATTTTGATAAGAAAATTCGGCTTGTGAAAGTATATAAAGTTGAAATGGATTTACTAATCCTGCAAAACCAGCACCACCGGAGAAAAAATATGTCGCGCAGGAAGAATTATATGTATTTTTATCACAATCATAATCTTGATTCAAACCAAGCCTTAAATTCCAAGCAACGGGATATAAAGGAGGATTTATTGAAGGTATTGATATGATATTAACTAAATCTAATTTATTTATATACGCTTGCTTTGATACTGCTTCATAACGTAACGAACCAGAAAGCATTTCAATTTGTGATTCTCTTGAATAGCCTACAGATGGACTCTCAATGCTATGCAAAACGGGATAAATTTCTAAATCAAATAAATTTCCTAAGTAATATGAGTGCGAATAAGATCCACCCATTCTACCACCTGGTACACCTTTTTCCGGCCTGTCAGAATGGGATGGTTCTATTTTTATAGAATCCGAAATCACACCAAGCTCAGCTCTTGTAGTTAACAATTGTTTTCTAAAAACAGGATATTTTTTTGATTCTTCTGTTCCTGCTAAATTTTCTTTAAGGTCAATATATTCTGTAATTGCGTCTAATATTTTTGCTGTACTTGTTTTAGAATTTTTTTCTTTTATCGCAGAAAATATTTTTTTCTCAGATAAAATTTCAGCAAATATATTTTTTTCTTGCTTATTTAATAAAGAATACCGATAGCGAAATCTTTTTTCAGCTGATGGTCTAAAAGTTACTGACTTAATTAAATTTGGATAACTATAAACCACACGCAGGGTATCTGAAGGATTTACCCAGAGCCAAAATCTACTTGCAAAATTAAAATCATCATTTGCAGTATCAAGTAATGCTAATAAAATATAAGAGCAATTTTCATCTATATAGTAGTAATCAATACGATTATCACCAACCTCCCAAAGGCTTAAGAGCATATTTTTCGTTTGCTCTTTTGATAAATTTAATTCATATTCCCAAATATCTCGACTTTCTGAATTATTATATTCTTGTACTTTAATTGAATATGGTAATAAACTAAATTTACCTTCAAACATTCCCGTTAAACCTTTATAGGTATAACTTAAAATATTATTTGTATCTGGATTAGCTGCAAAATTTATTCCAGAATCTGTTAAGGGATCTTTTGAATTTTTGATTCGTAGAAATGTGTGGCCAAACATACTTGAAGGATTGTTTATATAAAATGAAGAAAAAACAAATACAACTCCCTCTGGATTAACAAATTCTAGCCATTTATCCAGCTCATTGCATTTTGAAACGGGAATAGTATAATATTCATCATCTAACTGTGCTTTTAGCCAAGTTAATCTGCGTGGAAACTTACAGTGAGCTGAATTTTTACTTTTAGTATCAGAGAAAAATGCTTTTATAGTTGCTTCTAGTTCAGATTGTAAATTAATTTTTCCATCTTCTGCAAGATAAAATTCTTTTCCATCAACTATCCCTTTTGGAGATCCAAAAAATTTATTTTGATAGAAAAGAATTTTTTGCCATTCTGATTTTTGTGCAAGAGAAAGAAATCTTGATTTTTCAATGAAATATTTCTCTGCACTTTGACTTTGAGAATGATTCAGAGCAAATAAGCATGAAGAATAAATTAAATTTATAATTGTAAATAAACTTTTTATTCCCAAGCTCAAAATCAGCTATTTCCTAACTTACAAGAATGAGCAAGTTGATTATTTTTTATAAGCTCGGAATTCATTTTATTTACAATTTCTTCTGGTTTATTAGAAGAAAAAATTGCGCTATAATTTGCTTGAGTAGAACTGCCAAATTCAGAAAATGAACTTGCAGGACAGCCGCTTACTGCTGCTAATCCATTTATTGAGGAACCGTTTCCTTGTGCAGCTTCTTTTTGCAAAGTAGAAAGATTAGCAGTTACGTAATCTACTTGTTGAAGATAACTTATACTTTTTGCTACCCCAGAGCCACAGTTTGAAGTACCAGAAGTTATTCCAAAAGTTTGATTACCAGAAGTTGCATTTGTAGTACCTGCTAAAATTTGGCTTCCTCTACCATTATCCGTAAATATGACAGAACCAAGCCCGCAACCAGCTATACCAGTATCCGCGCTTGCTGACATAGAAAGTGAATTTAATAAAGTTACAGCAACAATTCCTAAATACTTCTTCGAAACAAAAACTCTCATTTGCAACTCCATATGAGTAAGGTTATTTAAAACTACTGGAACAAGTATGATAAATCATACTAATACAAGCTATTTTGCGGATTTTACAAGTCTTGTCAAATTTTTAGAAAGAGAATTTCATTCATTTTTAAAATCGGTTTGTTACTAGATAAAAAATTAATTTGCTACCTTTTGGAAATACTATTTAAATAACCGACAGAATGAGTTCAAAAGTGAATAGGTAAAAAAACTCAAGTATCATAAAGAAATAGATAAAAAATCCATTAGTATAATTAGTCAGAAGAAAAGGTAATATCATTTAAAGAAGTTGGCGATAATTATGTCTACCATTTTTTACTACCAAATTATCGTGCTTCCTTTGTTTTTTTTAAGGTATAATATAAAGAAATAAAATTACATTATAAATCCCAATATAAGGAACTGCCTTAATTGGTAAAGCTTGAATATAAAAATTCCTCCTTTTCTATGCAAATTATTCACTCAAGCCAAAATGTAGTTACTTAAGTAGCCTTTTGCACAAACACTCTTTGATAGTTATTCCATAAATAGAGCCTATCTCCTCATTTTTTTCCCTGCACATATTATATAAAAATAATTATTGCGTTTATTCTGAGTTAATTTTTTTTAATATTATGTTTAACTACGATCCAGTTGTATGGAAAGCAATTCTATTTCTATCTACTTTTGAAATTAAGTAATCTTCAGATATGATTTTAATAGCTTCTTTCAAACTTAATATCTCTAATCCTATTCCTTTAATTTTTACGTTGTATTTTTCATCAGAAGAAGCTTCTGAGAGGTTTTCTAATGCTTCTCTATATGAATCTATAGGGTGAATTTTAGCCAGATCAATTGGAAATTTTTGCACAGCATCTTTTCGAATTTCATTTAATTTGTAGATATAATATGTAATTCCAACAAATGTTTCAGCTACTGTATGATAATCACTCCGTTCATAATTAGGCACCAAAAGAAGTGTTCCTAATAATTGAATATTTTTTTTAAATATTTGAAAGTCTGTAGGATTCCATAATAAAAATTTCAAATGTGGTGACTGATAACTATTTGCAAATCCAACTACAATGCTTAAAGCTAAAGGAGCCGACCCTGAAACATTTGCTCTAACGGTTAAACCTGCATTATGTGCACTATAAGTCCATGTATTTCCATATACTCCATCAATTTGACTTGTTTTGTAAAAGTTAAATTTAGGTAATCTTTTCTTTTTTATATTTTTATCATCTGATGATTCCTCAGAATCTGAAACATCAGATAAATTTTCATTATAGTCTGAGGGAAAATAAGAATCAGGATTGAGTGAAGTTGTAGTATCAAATACTTGTTCGATACCTCTATTAAATAAAGTACCAATAGTAGGAACAAGCCACTGGTAATTAAGTTGAGTTAATTCTTTAATAAAATTTGCTCTAATTTGTGTCAGAGAATTTACAGTCTCAAGAGAAGGATTAGGATCTTCAACCCAAGATGCATTAATAGATCGGTAAGCTAAAGCACAAACAAGATTTTCAAGGCCCACAATTAAAAGACTTGAAGGCATTTGGCTTGCATCAGCATCTAAAAAATTTATTATGTCGTCTATATTTTTCCAAGGAGTTCTTGCAACAAAATAACTCGAATCTTTTCTACTATTTGTATAATTTTTTTCATTTGACTTTAACCCTCCTAAAATCCAATTAAGAGTAATAGGATCATTCGGAATAAAAAGTCTTAAATTTTTATGCAATTCTTGGAGTGAAATTAAAAGCTCTTTAGAAGGATTTCGCATTACAGACCTGAGAATTTTATATGTTATATCAGCTGTATTCTTGACTTTTTCATAGTTTGCCATTTGTGCTCTATAATCTGACAATTCAATTTCTATATTTTGGTTTATGTAATTTAGAACACTTTTAGAGTTGTCTATTTTTTTTTGTCCCAAGTAATTTAGTAATGCAACAGATGCTACTAGTCTATTATCTGATGTATTTTCATTTTCCAAAACATGATTTGGTCTACTAGAGAAAGTTATTGAATAAACATTAATACTTAAACTTGTCAAAACGACACAACTAACTATAGCAGGATTAAAAGTTTTTTTTAACATAATATTTCCTTTTAAAGCAAAAATTAATTAATTATTATATTAATAAAATAATTTTAAATTATATTGTATTTTTGAATTTATTTTATTAATTGCAACATAAAAATGAAAAAATGAAGTTAAAACAACTTCATTTGTTTTAAAATTATTTTATTTATTATTTTTTGTCAATAATAAATAAAATAATAAATAAATATTATTTTATTTATTATTTTATTATCTTAAAATTTAATTTTAACTTATTTTAAAGGAATTTTTAGAGGCTATTTTGAATTTAATGAATGCTTATTTTTTCATATGTTTTATTAATTTTAATTTTTTGGCATATATCCTATAGGCAAACCACTTTCCTCAGTATTTACCATGTAATAAGATTTTTTATCTGATTCATATACTAAATAAGCATCCATTCCAGCTGGCTTTGTTTGCTCATTCCAAGGGCTTTCAATAGTAATTTCTTCTTTAATATTAAAACCAACTTCTGACATTTTTATCATATTCACAGGTTCTATTTTCAAAATTCCTACTAAATTAGAATTATTATCGCTAAATAAATAGCCAATTTTACTATTAATTAGTCCATTTGTTAATTTTTTATTTTTCTCCATAACATCATGAATACTTATTTGAATATATAATTCATTGAATTTTTCTTTATCAATTATATAAAAATCAAATTCATTATCCCTTAACTGAAGGGCAATAACACTACCTATATTTTTCTTAAAATAATCAGTTGAATATGTTGTATTATCTATTCTACCTAAATTTTTTAATATTATTTCTGGAATATTGTTGATATCGTTATTTGTTATTTTATAAGCATAAATTGGCATATTTTTTATAAATTGGTGGTATGAATAATTATTAAACTGCGAAATTTGATCTATAATATTTTCTCTGCTTAAAACGCCTCGCGCAAGTTGTTCTTCTGTAATTGCAAAAGAATTCATTGATAATAAGTTCAGTAATAAAATAAATTTCTTAAATCTCATAAAATATCTCCTCTTTTAAAAATTGTAAAATATACTTATAATTAATTATCGCCCCAAATTTCTAAAATAAAGTCATTGCTAAATCCTTCTGGTGAAGCAATATAAGCTGATTGTCTTTCTAAACAAATTTCTTTATAGTTTGTTAATAAAACTTCTAAATTTATAATATAATTATTTTTAATTTTATTTAAGAATACTAAATCATGCCAGTATTGGTAAGCAAATCCAGATAACCAAAACTCTGATGTTCCTAGATTAGTATTTGTAGGACCATTGATTTTGTCTGAATACTTGTCACACATTAAATTAAAAGTTCCATTATGCTTATTTAAAGAAGTATTATCAGAGTTCTTAACTTTGAAATAAATATTTGTAAAATCTAATCCATCAGAAATAAAATTACTAACAGGAAAATTAATTGAAGAACGATTTTTTTGTCCATGATTTGGTTTACTATTTGAATTTATTTCAATAATTTTTTTTCCCATATATTGTTTTAAAACAGTTTCATCATACTTTGTTATATATTTTTCTTCTATTGATAATATCCCTTTTTCAATACATTTCTGAATATTATAATAACATTCCTTCGCAAAATTTTGATAAATGTTAATGTTTTTATATGCAGAATCAATAATTTCATTTAAGCTATCAACAACATCAAAAGCAATTCCTTTATTGCTTAACAACATTTTTGCAATACTAATATTTTTTGTTTCTTTTGTGACAAGATTTTCAATTTGTAATTTTAATTGTGATAACTTATACTTATCATCAGAAGAATCATTATTATAAAAATTTAATTCACTGCCATTTAAATTTTTTAGGTTTAAATTTTCATATTGAACTGTATTTACTCGTTCAATAATCCAACGAGAAAGTTCCACATTTTGGATTTCTTTTACATAGTCTTCAGAAATATATTTATTTATTTTATCAAGCAATATTTCACATTCTGCAAACTGGTCTAAAGTACACGAGGATTTTTGTAACCCTAATATTTTATTTAATTGAATAGATTCTCCACCCATTTGAATTCCATGAATACTTAAAATTGAATTTTGAAGTGCTTGATTATCAATTTTATTTATATTTGCATTTAATTTAAATTTATTATCAGCTATAACTGCATTCTGGACAACACCTATTTTTCCATCAAATTCACTGTGCGCAAATTTATTTTTAAATTTTATTTTAACTGTGATCATTATTTTTGAAGCATAAATCTGACTTAAAGCAACTTCGTCACCACATAATCTATTAAAATCATAATGGTTTTTTATTTTTCCATTGCTGTCAAAAAATTCGAGGATATCTTTTTTAAACGTTAATCCATTTTCATTCTCCTTTAACCTAATTTCTCCCAGTTTTGTATAGGAATAGTATGTCATTGTCTTACTTAAACGACTTGATGAAGCTTCCTGAATATATTGTAGCTCTGGTGTAATAGTTACTTCTTTTGTCGAAATAGATGAGCTTAATTTTAAATTTAAATTTGAAGTTAATTGTTCTTTGCTTAAATTATCCATCAAGTTAATTACTGTTTCTTGAGTATTTTTTGGATATTCAACTGTATAGTTTTCAATGCATTCTTGTGTATAAAATTTTCCCATTTTATTATAGCCATTACCAATATTTTGGTAAGAGTCTTCTCCATCCAATTTTGTGTCAACACTATAAAATTTGGTGAGATTTAATTTTTTGTCGTTTTCAACTAAATTTTCATTTTTTTGCTTTTTACATGAATAAGTAAAAATAGAGATGAATATTAAATAAAAATATGTAGTGTATGTAGACATAATAAATCCCTATTATTTTTAAAAATTATAAATTAATTTTTGTATTAATTGTTCAATTATCATTTAATTTTATTAAATAGATTAGAAAAATATTTAAAGTAATAAATTTTAAATTAGTAGTTTTTATTTTCTGCTTAATATTTTTTAACTAAACAGAATATAAAAACTACTTGCTATAAATATTTGAGTCAAGCTTATCTTTTATTATATTTTTATTATTTAATTAATTCAAATAATTATTTTTAAATATTATATATAATTTTAAATTAAATAATTTTTTTTAAAATTTATAATAATTTCATATATTTAAAATATTACTATAAATTTATCTATATAAAAAATTGCTTCTTAAACACTGTAAACTTAATTATTTTTATACCTGTTTATAATAGAATGATATCTAAATTTCAAACAGACAAATTATACAATGAGCTAAAGTTAAAATTTAAAAGAACATTAGATAAACTAACATTTTGCATTATACTTTCTATCCAGCAAATCTATTGAGCAACTATGGAATTTTTAAAGGTTCAATAAAAATTAGAATCACTATCCTTATCAAGTAAATAGTTTTCTGACACAATATATCCTTTCAATACTAGCTAAATTCAAATATCATTTTATTAGCAAAAAAAATTGTGGAGATATTACTAATGAAAAATCGATTTTTTATTCAGATTTTTATACTTTGCATAGCATTAATTTATGAAAACTATTTATTTTCTGAAGAAGTAATCCAATTTGAAACTGATATTTGGTGTCCTTATACATGTGATGAAAAAATATTTGGGATGAAAGGTTATGTCATAGACATAGCCGAAGAAATTTTTAAAGAAAATAATATTAAATTCATCTCCACTGTTGGACCTTGGGCTAGAATTTTAGTCAGAACGGAAAAAGGAGAAATTGATGCTTTAGGTGCAGCTTACAAAGAAGGGCGTGAAGATAAGTTTCTTTTTCCTAAGGAAGATTTTGGCAAAAGTGTGAATGGTTTTTTTGTCAATAAAAATAGTAATTGGTTTTATAAAACACCAGAGTCTTTAAAAGAAATTATTTTAGGCTCGAATCTAGGATATGTCTACGCTGGAAATATTGACTTACTTAGAAAGAATGTAAAAAAATTAGTTGAAACAGGCGGAGAAACAGCATTTCAAAAAAATTTAGAAAAACTTGTTCATAATGAGCTAGATTCAGTCATAGAAGAAACAACTGTAGCAAAGTACACAATAAAAATGCTTGAACTAGGGAATAAAATTAAAGAGGCAGGAACAATAGGAAACAAAACTGGAATTTATATTGCATTTACAAAAAATAAACCTACATCAAAAAAATATGTAAAAATGCTAGAAGAAGGTATTGTTAAATATAAAAAAAATGGGAAGTTTGAGCAGATTGTCAAAAAATACGGTCTTAAAATGGAAAAATAAACTATTGTTTTACTTTTTCTGCCAAATATTCTCTTCTACGCGCAAGAGCTACTGTCCTAGGTGGTAAATTAATTTCATCTTTTCTTTTTGCAGCTAATTGTCCACAAGCGGCACTAACATCTTGGCCTCGACTGTATCGAACTGGAGCGGGAATAGATCTATCGGCTAAATATTTTTGAAATATCCGCATTTGCTCAAAATCTGTGGCCACCATATTGGCAGCACCAGGATGTGGGTTCATAGGTATAAGATTTACTTTTGCTTTTAAACCATGCAAAAATTTTACTAATTTTTTTGCATGCTGCAGGGAATCATTGACTCCTTGAATCATAACATATTCAAATGTAATCCCATGTCGTGTTTGCACAGGATAATTTAGTAAAACTTGTTTCATTTGTTCTAAGGAATACTTTTTGTTTATTGGCATCATCTGCGAACGTTGTTCATTATCAGCTGTATGCAATGAAATAGCTAAAGCAACAGGAAGGTCTTTACCTAATTGTTCGATTTGCGGTAACAAGCCTGAAGTTGAGACTGTTACTTTATGTTTTGATAAACCAAAAAGCTTTGGATCAATTAATGCTTTGCATGCACCAACTACATTGTCATAATTATCTAAAGGCTCACCCATCCCCATAAAAACAATATTAGTAACAGAACGATTTAATATATTTCGCTCTATTAATCTTTTATTTGCAATTACAACTTGTGTTAATATTTCCCCAGTAGTCAGATTGCGAGTCAAACCCATTTTCCCTGTTTGGCAAAAGGTACAGGCCATTCTACAACCAACTTGGCTGCTAACACATAATGTAACCCTATTTTCAGAGGGCATAAGAACACATTCAGCAAATAATCCATCATGTAACTTTAGTAATATTTTTTCGCTCTCATCGCTCGATGGTAAAATAGTGTCAATAATGGGTAATCCCCAATCAAAATCATTTTGCAGTTTTTCCCGAATTTGTTTAGGTAAATTTGTAAAATGTTCTGGATTAAAAGTCTGTTTAATATAAAACCATTCTAAAACTTGTTTTCCACGAAAAGATTTTTCACCATTAGCTAAAAACCAATCGATCCAATTTTCTTCAGTTTGTTGTATTGCATATTTTTTTGTGAGCATAATGACCTTATTAAAAAAACAAGCTGATATCTTGTGCAAATTTTTCAGGCTCTTCAATTAATATTAAATGCCCAACTTCAGAATAAGTAATGAGTTTAGCATTCCTTATGTTGTTACTTAAAAAGGTAGAGTTTTCAAGTGGAATAATTTTATCCTCATCACCTGTTACGATTAAGGTTTTAGCATTAATATTAGACAGTTGCCCTACTCCATCATATGCACTTGATGCATAAAATTGAATTTCTCCATCCCTACTATGTTCAAAAGATTCTTCGGCTTTTGCTTTAACCATAGTCTTACACATCATTTCAAAAAGTAGTGGTGATGTGGTTAAGAATTTAGAACCAAAATACTTTTGCATATGTTTTTTTGTGGATTCTAAATTTTCATAATGATTTACATAAGTTAAACCATTTGTGGGGTTCATGTGTTCTGGCCAAGTTCTTCCAATACCACCAGAAGTCGTGCTTATTAAAAATAAATTTTTTACAGAGGAGTTATTTGCTGCAAGAGTCTGCACAATCATTCCACCCATACTTATTCCAAGCACTGAAAACTCATTTAATCCTAATTTTTGGCAAAAGAAATAAGCTAAAACAGCAACATCTTTTGCCATTTGCTCTACCGTAAGCAATTCATTTTGAGGTGGATAAACTATTGTTTGCCCACAAAAGCGATTGTCTAATGCAATTGTAGCTGTATTTGGTAAACTTTTTTCCAATTTTTTTCGTAAAGCACGAAAATCAAGTCGAGTTCTTTGATAACCATTTACTAGTATAAGGATGTTTTGAACGTCTTCTTTTGCAGGCTGATAATCAAATGCTATTTTAGCCCCTTCAAACTCTAAAAACTGGATACCCTCCTGTAAAAGTACAGGATTTTGTATTTCTAAGAATTGTGCTGAAAGGGTTGAAAAATCCATTTTTTTCAAAACAATCACCTATATAAACAAATTACTAATAGAATCAGAATTGTGAATTCTACGAATTGCTTTTCCAAGAAGTTCAGACACACTGAGTACTTCTATTTTTCCACAATTAGCAGCTTCTTCAGTTAAAGGTATGGTATCGGTGATAAAAAGTTTCTCAATACAACTATCCTTTAATCTTCCTATCGCTGGCCCAGAAAGCACGCCATGTGTAGCTGCAGCATATACTTTTAATGCTCCATTATCACGTAGTACTTTTGCAGCTGAAGTTAAGGAGCCTGCAGTATCACAAATATCATCAAATAAAATGGCTGTTTTATCTTTAACATCACCAATCAAATTCATAACTTGAGAGTCTCCAGGACGATCCCTGCGCTTATCAACAATAGCTAGACCACAACCTAAAACCTTGGCAACAGCTCTTGCTCTTTCTACTCCACCAGCATCAGGTGAAACCATAATTGGATTTTCGATTTTCATTTTTGCAAAATGTTCTACAAATACTGGTTTACTATAAAGATGATCTACTGGAAGATTGAAAAAACCTTGAATTGCTCCAGTGTGTAATTCAATAGAAAGTATTCTATGCACACCAGCACTTACGAGAAGATCAGCAACAAGTTTTGCAGTAATAGGAGTACGAGGAGTGCTTTTCCGTTCCTGTCTACTATACCCATAATATGGAATAACAGCAGTGATGCGTTGAGCGCTTGCTCTTCTTAATGCATCAATTAGAATAAGGAGTTCCATGATATTTTCGTTGGCAGGGCGGCAGGTAGGCTGAATAATAAAGACGTCACGACCTCTAACATTGCTTTCAATTTCAATCCGAGTTTCCCCGTCATTAAATTTACCAATAAGAGCGGTACCTAAGGGAACATCCAGGTATTGGCAAATTTTATTTGCCAAATCACGATTGGCGTTTCCAGAAAAGATAAGAAGTTCGCTTTCCATAAATTTTAACCCACTAAATTAGAGAAAAAGTGTCCTCAAAGTCACCTTTTCTCTATCGAGAAAAACCCATAAAAGCAACTTGAAATTAAAAAAGCGCTGCCTAGTTCTAGTGCAAATAGCAACCATCGATTCCTATTCCTTAGAATCAAAACCCTTCCTTAGGCAAACAGAAGACTTTTATCTCTGCATCCAAAGCGGTTTCTTTTCCTCCCATCCTTAGGAGTCATATGCACATGAACTGGGCAACGCTAAGCATTCTTTCGTCGTATTTGCAATTATATAAACAAGGAAATTAAGAATTTATGCCAAAGTCTTGATAGGAAATTTATTTTTTAAATAACTCATATAATGTTTAGTAGTTAATTTTTCAGATGTAGATTTTTCAAGTATCTCTTGGCTGTCATACATTTTACCATATTGGTAAAGGTTATCTGTTAACCAAGAACGTAACGGTAAAAACTGCCCATGCTTAATATCTTGTGCTAAATTAGGTAGAGCTTTTTTTGCCGCTGCAAAAAACTGTGCACTCATAATATTACCAAGCGTGTAACCTTGAAATTGTCCGCCTATCATTCCTGCATACCAATGCACATCTTGTAGACAACCTAAAGTATTATTTGGAACAGTAACACTTAAATTTTCTTTATACAAAGCATTCCAAGCTTCCGGTAAATCTGCCACTTTTAACTTATTTTCCAACATATCAATCTCAAGTTGAAATCTTATTAAGACATGTAAATTATAAGTTAATTCATCGGCTTCTGTTCTAATAAAAGAACGTTCTACTTTATTTATTTGCGCATAAAAAGATTCTAAAGAAACAGTCTTTAATTGTTCAGGAAAATATTCTACTAAAGTTGGATAAAAGAATTCCCAAAATTCATAACTTCTTCCTACTATATTTTCCCAAAGCCTCGATTGGCTTTCATGAACTGAACTAGAGGTACCTTCATATAAAAGGGACCCCTCTAGTTTCTTTGCAATTCCCATTTCATAAAAAGCATGCCCCATTTCATGAATAGTAGAGAATAAACTATCAGTAAAATTATATTCATCATATCTGGTGGTAATTCTTATATCACCGTAACTTAAATTAATCATAAAAGGATGCGCAGTTTTATCTAACCGACCTCTATTGAAATCAAAATTTAATTTTTTCAAAACAAAATGATTAAATTCTTCTTGTCGTGAAATAGGGAACTGTTTAGTTAAAATATCATTATTGTTTTGTGGATTATCTAAAACTGATTTCACAAAAGGTACTAATTCTTTTTTTAACTCATTAAATACTTGTTTTATATTTTCAGTATTAAAACCATAATCACTTTCAGAAATTAGAGGATCTGCTATATGGTCATAACTAAAAAAACTAGAATATTCTTTTGATAATTCTAAAGTTTTCTCGAGGTAAGGTTGAATTAATTTAAAATTATTTGTCTCTTTTGCTTTCATCCAATTTTCATATGAAACCGATTGATGTTCTGCCAAAGTTGCAACAAAACTAGCTGGAATTTTTATTGCCTTATTATAATTTCTTTCAATGACAGAAACATATCTTGACATATAAGAATTATTATTCAATATTGTTGAGTTATCTTTTAATTGTTGTAATAAATCACCAATATATGGATTTGTAAATTTATCGTGAATAATTTTTCCAATAGTAGCCATTTGTTTGCCTCTAGCAGAAAAACCATCATCCGGTAAATATGTACTTTGATCCCAATGTAATAATTTAGAAATTGAATTTAAATGTTCAATTTCTTCGATGATATTTGTTAGTTTTTGAAAAGCTTGATCAAAGTTCATTGCATTTTCCTGTTACTGAATTTTAACACTAATTTCATTGTTACCCTTTGCTAATGTGATTAATAATTTAGTCCCATTAACTTGTCCAGTTTCTTTATTTTTTCCTTTGGCAATAATTTCTTGCGCAATTCTGTTTTCAACTTCTGCTTCCAATAATCTTCGTAAAGGTCGAGCCCCATTTGTTGGACTAAATCCACGTTCAGCAAGAAATTTTTGAGCCTCAGGAGAAATATCTAACTTTAAACCTTGTTTACTTACTTTTACTGCTAATTTATCAATGTGTAATTTTAATATTTTTTCTATATCTTCTTGACTTAGCTTTTCAAATACAATGATTTCGTCTAAACGATTAATCAATTCAGGTTTAAAGGTTTTTTTCACTTCTCCCATTACTAAATCTGTGACTTCTTTATTTGTTAAATCTTTATCTTGGCCTCCCAAACCAACCGAACGTTTATTAGAACTGATATATTCACTTCCTAAATTACTTGTAAAGACAATCAAAGTATTCTCAAAACTTACTTTTTGACCTTCAGCATCGGTTAAGCGCCCATCATCTAAAATTTGTAAAAATAAATTAAATACATCTGGATGAGCTTTTTCTACTTCATCAAATAGGAGAACACTATATGGTTGTCTTTTAACTTTTTCAGTTAGCTGCCCTCCTTCTCCGTAGCCAACAAATCCGGGCGGAGAACCAATTAATTTTGAAGTCTCATGTCTTTCCATAAATTCGGTCATATCAAAACGAATCAAACGTTGTTCATCATTTAAAACATATTCTGCAAGAGCTTTTGCTAATTCAGTTTTACCTACCCCAGTTGGACCTAAAAAGAAAAAACTTCCAATAGGAGCTTTTCTTTCTCGCAGACCAATTCTATTTCTCCGCAAGGCATTAGCGACTGCTTGAATAGCTTGTTTTTGTCCAATTAACCGTTTTGCTAATTCATCTTCAATATGTGCTAATTTTTCAAGTTCTTCAGCTTGGAGTTTTTTTGCAGGTATTCCTGTTACTTTAGAAACCAGCTCAGCAATATCGTCCGCAGTAACAACTCGATCTTCTTGTTTCATTTCTGATTCCCATTGTTTCCGGCGCTCAGAAATTTTATTTTCTAAATTTAACAATTCCATTTGAGTACTAGCAACCATTGCAAAATCTTGGCGATTAAAATAATCGTTTCTTTCAATATCTTTTTTTGCTTTTTCTTGTTCTAGTTTTTGAATATCTGGTGGAATACTCACTACTTTAATCCGTTTTAATGCTCCTGCTTCATCGATCAAGTCAATTGCTTTATCAGGTAAACTTCTACTAAAAATATATTTTGTACTTAATTCAACAGCAGCATTTAAACTTTCTGGACTATATTTTATTTGATGATGTTTTTCATATTTTACAGCAATAGATTTTAATATTTCTTTTGCGGCTTCTATTGATGGCTCTTCAACTCTTATAGGTTGAAAACGTCTCTCTAAAGCTCTATCACTTTCAATGTATTGCTTATATTCTTTAAATGTAGTTGCACCAACACATTGAAGCTGTCCTGTTGCGAGTGAACTTTTTAAAATGTTTGAAGCATCAAGTGAACCAGCTGTTCTTCCAGCACCAACTACAGTATGAATTTCATCAATAAATAATATAATTTGGCCTTCAAGAGCAATAATTTCTTCTTTTACAGCTTTTAATCTTTCCTCAAATTCACCATGCATTTTACTTCCAGCTACCAAATCTGCCATCTCTAAACTGAGAACTCTTTTTCCAACAAGATGGTCTGGAACTTCAAGATCCACTATTTTTTGTGCAAGACCTTCTATGATAACTGTTTTACCTACTCCTGGCTCACCAATTAACACAGGATTATTCTTTTTCCTCCGCGATAAGACTTGAATAACACGTTCAATTTCATCTTCTCTAGAAGTAACTGGATCTAATTCTCCTCTTCTAGCCATTGCAGTGATATCTCTTGTATATTGTGTTAAAGCACTTTGTTTAGCTTCATCGTCCCTATTGGTGACTCTATGATTACCCCGGACATTTAATAATGCTTTTTTGGCTTCTTCATAAGACAATCCTGCTTTTAATAAAATTTCCCTACTACTAATTCGCGAATCAAAAAAAGCAAGAAATAAGGTACCAGTGCTGATGTAGGCATCACCAAAATTTTTTCTCTCCATATCTGCTCTTTCTAACAAAAAAGCAACTTCAGGAGATCCATACATTCCAGTAGGATCTCTTGATTGAGAAAAATGTGTGTCTTGTTTTTTTTGCAACTGATTTATACTATCGTAGATGCCATTTATTATTGTTGTTTTTACTATAACTTCATCCAATTTACATTCATCTGCAATTTTCAAAGCAATGGAATCTTTTTGTTCAAGAACAGCAAATAAGAGGAATTCAGGAATGAGCATTTTTACTTGTGCATTTAATGCTTCAGTGATACCTGCTTGGAATATTTCATTTACTCTATGGGTAGAATTTTTCAAAAATTGTTGAGCCATATCCGATATCTCCATAAGGTTCTGAAAGATCAGAATACTATATTGAAACATTTACGGATCTTGGCTTTTGTCAACCTTTTGCCAGTTTTTTCGCTTTGCGATTACGAATTTCATCAATAATTGTTTCTATGATTAAAATAGTAACACCTAAAGTAACCGCACAATCTGCAACATTAAATACAGGATAATCGTAATTCCAACCAAATAAATTCCAACTAAAATGAATCCAATCTATAACGTAATGCAACCAAACTCTATCAATAAAATTACCAGCAGCACCTGAAAAAATAAGAGCAATTCCCAAACGAGTTAAAATTAATTTAGATTTTGTTTTAAAAAAGAAAATTAATATAACTATCATAGCTGCACTAGTCAGAACATAAAAGAAGTAAGGACGGATGTTTTCAGGTAAATTTCCCATAAATCCCCAAGCTGCTCCTGTATTTCTTACATATGTGGTGTCAAAGTGCAGCCAATTTAGACCACTTTCTAAGTGAAATATTGCATTAGAAGTTTGAGTATACTCCCTTATATTAGTTAGCGATGACTCAATTAAGTAAGCTTTTTCAGACCACAATTTAGTTACCTGATCTAATAAAACCATTCCAAGAAACAAAAAGAGATACCCGCACATTGAAAAAATAGTTTGCCGAGAGGTGAGCTGTTTATCTTCTGAATTTGAATTAGACTTTTGCATTTAAGACCCTTTAATAAAAAACCAAACACGCATACAATTAAAGCATATTAGTTATGTTAGCAAGCTCTGATTGTGAAACCCAGAAGGAGCTGATATGAAAAACAGACTTAGCATCTATTTTCTCCATTTGCTCTGCCAACAGTAGGTTTAATATGAAAGAATTTTTATTGACAGATATTTTACAAAAAATGATGAGACAAAAGCAAAATCTAATTTCTATAAATCCAAAATTACCTAATTTTTTTACTGACATTTTTATACCTTCAATAGATGTTAACACTTCGATCCCTTTTTTACCTATCCGCTGTTTTCGGGATTTTAACATTCATACTGGAATAAACTCTGATTCAAATACTACTTTTTATTCCAGCGGAAGTACAAATAATATTCAAGCAAGACACGTATTTACTCCAGAAAGATTAGAATTATATGCTAAAAATTCATGCAGTAATTTTTCTGAATTTTTAACTACTCACAATTTTAACATAGCAACTCAAATTATAAGTTTAATTCCTCCAACAAATATTTGGCCAAAGAGTTCACTTGCAGCAATGATTGATATGTTTAGACTAAATGCATTTTCAATAACTTACTGTGATGTTGAATCTGATTGCCAACAATTAGTAAATTTATTAATGCAGGAAAAATTTCTTGATAATATATTAATTTTTGGTACAACATTTCACCATTTAATTGTCACTGAATATGTAAAAAAAAATAAAATAGATAATATTTTTAAAGGAAATCGCCTTGGCATTATTGACACAGGAGGCACGAAAGGACGCACTCAAAGTTTTACTTTAGAGGAAACTATTAAATTATTTCAAAATAGTTATGGCAATCCAAAAGACTTTCTCTTTTTATCTGAATATGGAATGTGTGAACTTGGTTCGCAAGCTTGGTCAATTAAAAAAATTCATGATGGTACTTTCAAATGTAATCACACATTAACACCAATAGCAGTTGATTTAAAAAAACAAGTTGCTTTAAGAGAAGGAGAATATGGATTTTTAGCCTTTTTTGATTTAGTTAATATGGATTCATGGCCTACTATAATTACTGAAGATATTGCTTGTGTAGTTAATACTAGTGAAGGAATATTTCATCTGCAAAGCAGGGCACCAGATGCAACACTGAAAGGTTGTAGTTTGAATGTAAAGGAGTCTTTCTTTTTTCTTAATATTCAAACTGAAGATCAAAATATAGAAAATAATGTTGAAAAAATATCTTCAGCAAAAAATTTTACATCTCCACAAGACATCCATAAATTTATTCAAAATTTAAATCCCAATATTTGGACACCTCATGGATGGTCTGATTTAGCAGAAACTTTATTAAGTTGGAATGAATTTATTTGCAATCAACCAACTAAATTAAACGATAAAAAAATATTAATAATTTGCTCTGCTAATATACCTATAACATGGATATATCCAGCAAAAATTGCATCTATGCTCGGAGCTAAATCTATTCATATTAAATTACCTTCAATTCGAAACGAAGATATTTTTGCAAATAGTGTTAGAAATAAGATAGAAGATTTAGTTAATAAACTCTCACCATATTTTTATCCTACAGAAATTTATTTAGAAAAAAATAAATCTATTTCTAAAGATTATAGTGACTTTGATTATGTTATCGTTTTTGGCTCTGATTCAACTATTTCAACATTTAGTAAACTTTTAAATAATTCAAAAACAAAATTAATTCCACAAGGTGATGTAAAAAATAGTTTGATTGTTGATTTACACTACTCTCCATTAGATGTAGCAAAATTATGTAGCTTATGGCATGGTAGGGGGTGTCTGACTCCTATCTGTTTGTTTATGACTGATAGAAGTGATGTACAAATTGAAGCATGGATTAATGAATTCCATTCAATTTTAGAAAATAATTTTTTTGAACGTTTTAAAGAAGAGGGAATAACACCAAAATATTTGCATGATAATCAATTACTTTATACCAAGGCTATAATTAAAAATCTAGGTCTTGAAATTGAGAAATCTATTTATTCAGGAAATTATACGCATGTATTTAATTTATCATCAGTTTCAAAAGAAGAAATCATGCATAGTCGCTTAGATTTTTCTTTTGGAGGCTGTGGTTTTGTTTATGTTTTAAATTCTTCATTAAGTAATACATTTCCTCAACTTTCCCATGAAAAAATTACTCCATCTTTATGTGATAAACATGGAGGAAAAACTTGGGAGGAATGGTTTAATTCGTAATGATTTATAATGGCAAAGGACTTGTTTGTGAAAAAATCTGAGTTTATAATTTCAACTAAAAAACTAGCAACTTTTTTTCCATCCTTAAATTCAGAGGAACTTGATTTATTATTACAAAGTTCCACTGAATTAAAAGTAAAACGAGAACAAAATATTTTTGTAGCAGGTGAAAAAGCTTACTCAATTTATTTTATTGTTTCAGGATGTGTTAAATTCACAAATGAGTGTGAGAAAAATAAATCTATTATTAGCTCTTTATCCAAAGATGGAGACTGTTTTGGAATTTTAGAGATGTTTTCCAAATCACCTTATTATGAAAGAACTTGCACAGCAATAACAAATTGTGAACTTATATCCACTCCACATGTAGCTATTACAGGTATTGGTGAAAAAAATTGCTCAGTTTATCTTGATTTTTTAAGGAAAGTTTGCAGCCACACCGGTATGCTTTATAATAGAATTGAAGGTGTTCGTTACAAAACAGCACGCCAAAGATTAGCTTCTTGTTTCTTAGAAATTTATCCTTATTTTACTAAAAGAGATCCTTCCAATAAAGTTTATTTAACGCGGAGTGATTTTTCTGATCTTTCTGATATGACACCTGAAACAGTAAGTCGGGTTTTTTCTGAAATTAAAAAACTAGGCGCTGTAGCAGGTAGTATTACAGATTTTGAAATTTTAGATATAAATTTATTAAAAGAAATTTCAGAGGAAAAACCTAACTAATTTTTTGCCTTCTTGACCAATACCCAAAACGTCCACCACAAATACCATGTGGTTTGATACCTTTTAATTTTGTCCAAGTATGTGAACCAGAATATGTGACTAATCTACTTATTCCATTCACTTTTACAATTCCTGTATACCAACTAATTAATATTTCTTTAGAAAGTTTTTTCAAATCTTTTCTTGTTTCAGGAATTTGATTTTGTAGATAAGTGTGTAATTCAAGTATTTTTCTTCTATTTTGTTTATTTGCTAAAATAAAATGCTCTAAATATTTTTTTCCCAGTTCTGCATCTAATTGTAAATCTGCAGTTAATTTTTCAGATATTTTCATAAATTTTTTAAATAATTCAATATCACTTTCTGACTCCATGATTAATCTATTATCAATTTCGTCTAGAGAGATTGGAAAATTCTTCACAAAATTTTTCATAAATTTCTTTTTTTTCAATTCTTTCATAGTAAACACCCTAAAATTTAGCCGTTAATTATCCTACTAAATGCAAAAAAGCGATTATTGATAAGAATTTATTGAATCCTCCTTTTCAAACTTTCTCTAAAAATATAAAGCAATAAAACAAAAGTTAAAATTTAAAAATTTAATTATTTATTGATTATTATTCAATATATTTAATGAAAATTTAATAAAAATTTATTAAATTTTCATTAATCAAACAAGTGTTCTGCTAAACTAATTATATTTTGCTTAGTGTCTAGCTTGTCTTGCGTATATCAGAAAAATTCAAAAAAGTAAAAGATAATATTATTTTTTTTACTTTCTTTTTTTTATTTTTTTTAGTTTAGAATTTTTTCAAAATTAAAGAAATTTAATAATATTGAATTTTAAAAATAAATCTATTTGCGAATTTTTTTTAAAATAGAATACCAAAAATATTATCTAATAAAATAAACAAAATTAATATTAGAATTAAATATTAAATAGCCACCTTGTTTACCCTGATATACTATACTTAAAAATGAACTATCATTAAATTTAATATAACCATATGAACCATACACTGAAAGACCCACACCAAAATCACGAAACAATTTATAAATAAATTTCAATTCTAACCCAGCATTCATGTTGTAGTCGACTTTTACTGATTGATAAGAATCGAAATAATAAAGATAAAAATGATTTTCAAAATGTGTGTATGGTGAATAATATGCATTTCCTAGCAAGTAAATATAGAAGGGAGATATCACTCGATATTTTATACCACTGACAAGACCCAATTGATATGAAGTTATATCAGAAGTTACTCCATAAATATTTGATTGAGTAAGATAAGAGGTTCTTTCAATTTTACCACTGCCACCAGCTATAAGATCAAATTGTTTATCAACGCTATACACAGGTAAAGTAAAAGTAACTTTTCCATTTCCACCAGTATAAAAATCTTCCAGCAAATAGTAACCAGAAAAACCACCTTCAACGAATAGATCATTTGATTTTAGTAATGCAAAACAATAATTAGAAAAAAAAGTTCCGTAAGTTAAGAAAAGAATAATTCGTAAGAGCATTAATTCTTTACATCTCCTAAAATATTTGAATTAATTCTAATTTAAACTATGCAATATTTTTTAGCAAATTTTATTTTATGCTTATATTTGTCTGACAACTAGGAAAACAAGTAAGCTAAACTTACTTGTTTTCCTATCTTTTGTCATAAGAATTAACTAATTAACTTCCCAGTAACTATTTTATTTATTGCTGCGGCCATATCTTGTAAGTCAAATTCAAAGTTTGCAGTTCTAGCTTCGATAGCTGCTTTTGGCATACCATAAACAACGCATGAACTTTTACTTTCAGCTAAAACCATTCCGCCCCGAGTGCGCACAGTTTTACCACCATCAGCGCCATCTCTTCCCATACCAGTTAAAATCACAGCAAGAAGCTCTTTTCCAATAACTTCAGCTGCTGATTGAAACAGAACATCAGCAGAAGGTTTGTGTAATAAATTTTTTGGTTCTTCACTAAGGCCACAAAAAATTCTTGTTCCCATCTTCTTTACAAGAACATGTTTGTCTCCAGGAGCAAAACAAATTTCTCCTGGGCTTAAGGTATAATCTTCTTTTGCAACAGAAGTCTTATGTTTTGTTTGTTGAGCGATTCGTTCAGCTAAAGAAGCGACAAAGGCAGCTGGCATATGTTGCACAACAACTATTGGCACTGGCATAACAGGTAAAGCACTAAATAATTTATGCAGAGCTGCTGGACCCCCTGTTGATACCCCTAAAACTATAGCTTTTACATTTTGATGTGGCAAAGAGGCAATTGGAACACTTTGTTTATATGTATTTTCGCCTTTGCGTTTTTGAGTAACATACGCATAAGCATTATTTACTCTTTCTTTTAGCATATCTGGTGTAAAAGATTTTCCAATTTCAGTTTTAGGAATATAGTCAAAAGCACCTTTTTCTAAAGATTGAAGAGTTGCTGATGCAGCTTGATTTGTTAATGTAGAACACATGATAATGGCAGCATCACATGTCTTTTGAAATAAAGGTAACGCCTGCAAACCTGACTTACCTGGCATTTCTATATCAAGAGTAATAACATCAGGTTTTAATTTCCCAGCCAATTCTAATCCTTCTTCTGCTGACTTTCCTATTCCAGCGACATGAAACCCAGCGCTTGTTAACATTTGCGAAAGCATTGCACAAACTGTAGGTGAATCATCAACAATAAGAACATTAATAGCCATAAAAGGACTCCAATTTATTATGAGGCTGCATCTAAATCATCAGATTCGTTCATACCATTTGTTCTATCTGTTTCTTTTCTATCCATTAATTTGCGCCAAACACGATTTACAGTTGCAATAAGAGCATCACCATTAAATTTCACGACATATTCATCTGCGAGTGATTTCACAGCATCTTGATTTGCTCTACCAGAAAGAGATGTATGCATTATTACAGGTATGGAGCTTAATTTTGGATCTTTTTTAATTTCTTGAGTAAATGCATGTCCATCCATACGTGGCATTTCTACGTCTGAAACAACTACTTGGACTAAATCTGTAACATCTCTTCCATCTTTTTTTGCTTGATCTAAAAGAGCTTGCAAAGTAAACAATCCTTCCTCACCATCAGTTGCAGTAATGACTCTATAACCATGTTGAGTTAAGAAAAGTTCGACTTGAGTTCTTGCAGTTAAACTATCATCCACAACCAATACAGTTCTTGTTTCGTCTGTGTTACCTGGAATTCTGTTATTTTGTTTGTCTTCAGAGAATTTATTCAATGCATATGTTTCACCGTTAATCTCTGCAACTATTTTTTCAAAGTCCAAAATAAGTAACATCAAATCTCGCTCATTATCAGGACCTTTTGCTAATTTATGCATTCCTGTGACACAACCACCTTCCCGTCCTATTAAACGGGTAGGTGGAAGAATTGCTTCCCAAGAGATACGCCGAATGCGCATTGCTTGGTGCACAACAAATCCTGTTACAAGACTATTAAATTCACAAATTATAATATTATCAGTTGGTCTTAATGCGTGATTTTGATAACCTAAATATTTAGCAAGATTTACAATAGGAATAGCTTCTTCTCTTAGTTCAAGAAGACCTTCGATACATTCATGAGAATTTGGCATTTTAGTAAATTGACTGATTTTATTTATTTCTCTTACTTTAGCAATATTTATACCATAAATACCTTCATATGCATTAGGGTGTGACATGTCAGCACCGACAGGGTAGTCCTTCAATCTAAAGTCAACAAGCTCAAACTTGTTACTTCCTATTTGAAGCATTCTTTCTTCTTTTTTGCTTTTGGCGATATAAATTGCCATTAGACTCTCCTATCTAGCCCATTCACAGCTTATCTCAAGCCGCTGCTTTATCTTCGGTATGACAAGCTGCATAATAAAGTTCTTTCGGCTCTAAAACTAAGACCACAGAACCATTACCCATTATACAAGCCCCAGTAAATACAGGGATATTTGCCAGGAACCCTCCTAAAGGTTTAATCATAATTTGTTCTTGCCAGTATAAAACATCTACTAAAATACCAACTTTCAAACCATCAATTTGTACAATCACCACAGGGTTTGTTAATCCATCATCTTTTTCTTTTTGATTAGATTGTGAATCAGAATTATCATCTTCATTTTGATTAAGCCGTTTCTTTTCTTGTTGAATAAATTTATCTAATATAGAAGCTCTTAAATTAACAACTTCATTTAATCTTAAGAGTGGAATCACTTCACCACGTAAATTTATACTTGGTTGATTATTTAAATTAACAACATCTTTCTTTTCTGCCCTAACAGTTTCTGTAATTACTTCTTGTGGTAAAGCATAAGTTTCACCATCAACTCCTATTAAAAGAGCTTCAATTACGGCTAAACTTAGTGGCAAAATAATTTTAAACTCAGTTCCTTGTCCAGGATTAGTATCAACAAAAATGGAACCACTAGATTTTCTTATGTTGTTACGCACAACATCCATTCCCACTCCACGTCCACTAACGTCAGTAATTTCTGCAGCAGTTGAAAATCCACTATGGAAAATAAATTCAATTATATCTTTCTTACTAAGCATATCTGCTTGTTCTTGAGTAACAATTCCTAAGTTAACAGCTTTATTTTTAACCCTATCAAGATCAATTCCATTACCATCATCCCTGACGACAATTTTAACGTTATTACCTTCATAGCCAGCTTTGAGCAATAAAGTACCAGTATCTGGTTTGCCACGTTCTTTTCGTGTCTCAGAATTTTCAATACCATGATCTATAGAGTTACGAATTAAATGCATAATAGGGTCAGAAATTGCTTCACTAACTGTTTTATCTAGCTCAGTTTCTTCACCTTCAATTACTAAATTTACTTTTTTATTTAGTTTTTTAGCTACATCACGCACTAGACGAGTATATTTTGTAAATACACTACCTACAGGAACCATTCGAGCATTCATTACACTTTCTTGTAAGCGTGCAGATAGGCGTGTTACGTGGCCTGTTCCTTCTTTAAATCCTTTAGTAATTTCATTCTCTGGAAGAACTTCTTCTAATCTATTTGCCAAGTGAACAAATAAGTTTTTGACTGTAATTAATTCACCAACCAAATTCATTAATTGATCTAGTTTTTCTTTCTTTAAACGAACAAAGTCATTGGCATCATTACTACCATGCGCAGCATCTTGTTTTGCTGCTGCTGGTGCTCCCGGTTTTCCAGCTGCTGGGGTTGCAGGTTTTGCTGCAGCTGGAGTCGCCGCTGCTGCAGGCTTTGCTGCTGCGGCTGCTGGTGCCGCTGCTGGTGCAGGTTTAGCTGCTGCTGCAGGTGCAGGCGCTGCACCTCCTCCTTTATTTCCGCCGGCCATACCATCCATTTCTATTTTTACGTTACTGGAACCAATTGCAAACTCAAAAATATCTTGAACTGTTTTAAATTCAGCCATAGAAACGAAATTAAAAGTAAATTCAAAGTAACAACGTTCTGGCTCAATATCTGTTAACGCAGGAATTCTCGCGGTATTTGTAAAAAGGGAGAATGTTCCGGATGAAATATCACGACAATTTAACACTAGAGTAATTGGATCTATTCCTGTTAAGAAAAATTGATCTGCACCAGTAATAGAAATGTGAAAAGGGCATTCGCCTGGTTTTATATTTTCTTGAGTTGGAGGAGGCGCAACTTCTCCTGCAGCAACTTTTTCTTGTAATTGTTCACCAGTAATTTCTTTAAAGTCACATAATTGTCTTACTATATCAGAGTTATCAAAGGATGCTAAATTTTGTTTCTTTTGGGCTGCATCCATCATTTCTTTTAATCTATCAAAACAACGTAACAATGCGGAAAAAACTTCTTCAGTTGGATCAAGTTTTCCTTCACGCATACGATCCAAAAGGTCTTCAGCATGGTGAGTTAAGTCTGCTATTTCTCTCAAACCAAATACACCACTAGAACCTTTTAAAGTATGAACTTCTCTAAACAAATTTTTTATTATTTCCAAATCACCAGGAGTTTTTTCTAGAACGAGAATACAGCTGTCAATATGCTCAAAAACTTCTCGCATTTCTTGGAAGAATATTTCCTGCATTTGCTCTTCATTATAACTCACAGCTTAGCACCTCATCTCCTGATAAAAGTTAGCTACACTCCCTTATGCAGCTTTTGGAAAAGTATCAGCAGGCATACCAAATAAATCCAATAATGAATCAAATGTTTGCGTACTGACTTTTAGTTTTAAATTTCCTTTACCATTTTTAATTAGTATTTTTAGAGATATTAATAATTGTAATACAGCAGCATCTATAGCTTCTACAGCAGATAAATCAAGAAAAAAATCTGCATCTTTTTTTGTTTCTTTGTTATATGCTTCAAGTATTTTATTTTTCAATTCTGATACTTTATAGATTGTCAGTTTTCCTGATAGTTTAAAAGTATTATTTTCAAAAGTAAGAATTGTCATAAAACCCTCAAATTATGCTGCATTTGATTTCTCATTTTGCGCACTAAATTCAGAATAAATTGCTCCACAATCTAGCCATAAAATATTTCTATGTTTATGCGGCTTAATAATTCCTTTCAAAAACTTTGATCTTTCACCAGCTACAATATCTGGCGTAGCTTGAACAGCTTCCTTTTCTACTTCAATAACTTCACTAACTGAGTCCACAATAATAGCTGCTAAAACATTTTTATCATCGAGAACTATAATTCTACTTCTTTCAGATATAGGTAAATTTTCAAGTCCCATTATTTTGTGAAAATTAACTATTTGAAGAATGTCTCCACGTAAATTTGCAACACCTTCAACAAAATTTGGTGCTTTAGAAACTCTAGTAACTAATGGTACCTTAACAATTTCTTTCACTCTTTCAATTTCTATTACAAATTCTTCTTCGTTTAATTTAAAACCAATTAGTTTATATGTTTCAATTTTAGGAGTAATTCTTTTTCTTACGCCAGAAGTATCATGCTTTAATTTATATAAAGCATCTAACTTAGCACCACCACCTTTTCCAGAAGCTCCACCATCTGACATACAAATAACCTTTCAACGTTATCGTGCGAGTTTTTTAACAGCACCAACAAGCTGTTCAGGATTAAACGGCTTTACTAGCCAACCACTAGCTCCTGCTTTTTTTGCCCGTTCAACTTTATCTCCACTACTTTCAGTAGTAAGCATGATGATAGGGATAAACTTAAACTGCTCAATTTTCCGGATGGCCTCAATCATTTCAAGTCCGCCCATGTTTGGCATGTTCACATCAGAAATAATCATGCTTATATCTGGTGTGCCTTGTAGCTTATTTATTCCGTCTTGACCGTCTTCAGCCTCTACAACTTCGAAACCTTCCTTAGACAAGGTAAAGCCCACCTGCTGCCGAATCGTGCGAGAGTCATCAACGATGAGTATTTTCTTGGCCATTACCATCCTCCCTGTTGCAGACTCGTTATCGTCATCTTTTTTTCTGAGTTAAGGGTTTTTATTCTTAAAATTACTATGCAAAAAGTATGGCATCTCAACAAATTTTGTTGCAAGGTATTTTTTTTACTTCGAAGGAGCTCATCTCTATGCCTAACGATAAAAAAGTCCATAATTTTACTGAAAAACTTTCAAGCGAACAGAAAGCCAAGTTGAAGGGTCTTGCTCATCATCTCAAACCCGTAGTCCAAGTAGGTTCCCAAGGATTTTCCGAGAATGTATTGAAAGAAATAAATTTGGCATTGGAAAAACATGAATTAATAAAAGTACAACTACCTAGCAACACCGATGCCTCGACTAAAAAAAATGAGCAAATAGAACTTGAAAATGTGCTTCAAAATTTCTCTCATGTTATAGGAAGAATTGGAAGAAGTGTCATCCTGTATAAGGAAAAGGACCCGAAAGATGCCAAAATAGTCCTAAAAAAACTTTAAGGAGTAAATATGAGTCCATATTTTAAAAAAGCAGTAAGTGCAAACAACATTAGCGCTGAAAAAGCCACTGAAGCTGTGCGAATTTTGCTCCAATACATTGGAGAAGATCCAAATAGAGAAGGTCTAAGAGAAACTCCAGATCGTTTTTGTCGCGCTCTTTTAGAAATGACTGAAGGATATTCCATCCAACCTGAAGAAATCTTATCAACTACTTTTGAAACTGATTCCGATGAAATGGTTTTAGTAAGAAATATTGAATTTAATTCTATGTGTGAGCATCATTTATTAAGTTTTTCAGGAGTGGCTCATATAGCTTATATTCCAAGTAATGGTAGAATAGTTGGCCTTTCAAAATTAGCTCGAATTGTTGATGTTTATGCCCAACGTTTACAAGTTCAAGAAAGGCTTACCCAACAGGTAGCCAATGCAATAAATAAATATTTGAAGCCTCAAGGGGTTGCTGTTGTATTTGAAGGGCAACACAGTTGTATGTGCGTTAGGGGCGTGAAAAAACAAAGTTCACACATGATCACAAGTGCAATGCATGGTCAATTTCGTGATTCACTAGCTTCCCGAAATGAATTTATGTCTTTAATTCAAAAATAATATTGATATTCTTGACTTTTTTCTCTTCCAAAATTAACTACGAACAAGCTTTGTTTATTTATAGAATTCTGGAGGAAAAAATATGCTTAATGAATTTAAAAAAATATTTGTGTTCGCATTACTTAGTTCCGCTATTCAATATAATACTTATTCAGCAATAGTTCCTCCAGGTACAAAACTTTCTTCAGTTCAGGTATTAAACAAGGACAATTCTAGCGAACCTTCCTCATTAGACCCCTCACACTGTAGGGATAATTTGGGAGCAAATATTATTTTTGATTTATTTGAAGGTCTAGTTATAGATGATGCCAATGGAGTTATTATTCCTGCAGGGGCTCATGATTGGAAAGTTAGTGCTGATGGTTTAAAATATACTTTTTTTCTCAGAAAAAATGCAAAATGGTCTGATGGTTCAGCAGTTACCGCCAATGACTTTGTTTATAGTTTTAGACGTTTTGTTGATCCAAAAACAGCAGCTGAAATGGCTTATTTAGCTTCAGTAATAAAAAATGCCAAAAATATAACAGAAGGAAAACAAAAGCCCGAAACACTTGGTGTTAAAGCACTCAATCCCTATACTTTAGAGATAACGTTAGAAACTCCTGTTAAATATTTTTTAAGTTTACTTTCCGGCGCAAATTTTGTTCCATTAAAAAAAGAAACTATAGAGAAACATAAAAGTAACTGGACTAATCCTAATAAAATGGTTAGTAATGGAGCATATAAATTAACAGCTTGGAACGTAGGTGAAAAAACCACATTAGAGAAAAATCCTTTTTATTGGGATAGCAAAAATACTATAATAAATCAGGTAAATAATTTTGTTGTACAAGATAAAACTGCATCCTTAAGAATGTATGAAGCTGGGCAACTAGACTGGACTTATGGTGTTCCTCCAGGAATGTTCCAAAATTTAAAAATGAAATACCCAGAAGAATTGCGAAGTTTTCCATCTTTAAGTGTAGGTTACTTAACCTTTAACACAACTAAACCGCCTTTTGATAATAAAAAATTAAGAGAAGCGCTTTCAATTATAATTAATCGAACTCATTTTACCAAATATATATCTGGAAAAAATGAATTGCCAATTTTTGATTTTCCCCCTTTTGGTATAGCTAATTATGACCATTATGTACCTACATGGGCTAATTTATCTGAGCAACAAATTAGAGAAAAAGCAAAAAAACTATATCAAGAAGCTGGGTATTCAAAAGAAAAACCTGCTATTGTAAAGTTTACTTATAGCACTAACGAAACAGATAAAAAATATGCGACAGCAATAACCTCAATTTGGAATAAAGAACTTGGTGTAAAAACAGAAATGTTTAGTGAAGAATGGAAAATTCACTTAGCTAATTTATCAAACAAAAACTTTGAAACTACCTTGCAATTATGGAGTGCAGATTATAACGACGCACAAAACTTTTTAGGTCTGCTTGAAAGTAACAACGTACAAAACGTCGGTGGTTATAAAAATGCAAAATTCGACGCACTTATGATGCAAGCAGAAAAAGAGAGTGATCAAAACAAAAGAAAGAAATTACTTGAAGAAGCTAGTAAACTAGCAATGGATGAATTTCCAGTATCACCAATATACTCAAGTACAAATAGTAGATTAATAAAAAAATATGTCCAAGGTGCTTATTTCCGCAATCCACAGGATAATTATAGAAGTAAAGAATTTTATATTGTTGAACACGGTAAAAAGAGTTGATAGAAAATTAAATTGTTCCGTTAAAAACAAATTCAGCTGGACCAATCAAAAGTCTTTGATCAGAAAATTGCGGTATAGAATTTGGAGAAGAAATTTGAATTATGCCACCTGGCATTTTAAAAGAAACAAGCTCAGTATTCTTTTCAATTTTTCCTAATTTTTCTAAGGCTATTCTTGCTGCAACCCCGCCAGAACCGCAACATTCAGTCAATCCTGCTCCCCGTTCATAAACCACTAAACAAAACTCTTTATTTGGTTTTTGCCAGAGCATCCCAATATTAGCCTTTGGAACTGGACCATTAGAAATATTCTCACGCAAAGAATTTTGCGCAAAATCGCCAAAATTATTAAATTCTTTTTTACTAAATTTACCGAAATCTTGTGATAAAAATACCCAATGCGGATTAGCTAACTGGACAAATATAGGATTTGCATCTAAAGAAATGTGGAGAACAAAGTTTTTCTTAAAATTTGTTTCTTCAACAGTTTGCTCCATTCCCATTCCTACTTGCACACTTGCTACTTTATCTGAAACTGAAAACTGAGCAGATTGTAAAATAGCAAAAGGTTGAGTTTGTTGTAAAAACATTAGCTCAGAAAGATCATCTAGACTTGATGGATAAATATAATTAACAGGTAACAATAAATTCCCATTCCAGAATTTATCTTTTATTAACTTTAAGCCTAGGCAGCGCAATGCATTCCCACAAGTTTCAGGAATACTAGCATCAGAATTGATAATTAGAATTTCGATTTTGTTTAAAGACTTAGCATTTGATAAAAATTTATAAAAAACAATACCATCAGCCCCAATTCCCGTATTCCTATTGCATAGGCGAAAAGCAAAGTTTTTTAATTCTTGTAATTTAGTAAAAGAAGAAAGAATATCGTGTGCAATAAAAATAAAATCGTTTCCTGCTCCATGATATTTTTCAAAAGCAATATTTTCTTGAAAATTCATAAGAAATCCTATCAAGAAGAAAACTTTTATTAAAAAACTTATTCTGAAACTTCTATTGTAACATCACCAAGTACTTTACATTGACACGCAAGCCGTTCATCTTCTCTTGCTGCCATAGTTTCAAGAAAGTCTCTTTCATGATCTTCCATTTTACTTAAATTGGAAGGATTCTCTACAACTTTAATCATACAGGCACCACAAGCACCATCACGACATCCAAATAAAATACTTGTTTCTTCATTTTCACAAACATCAATAATAGATGCACCCATTTCAACATTTATATTTTTTTTATCTGTTTTTATTGAGAGAATTGGCATTTTTTTTTCCTTCCTAAGACCACCCTTTACTGGATGTTCCAAATACTCCTATATGAGTTTTCTGGTGATAGCAATATTTAGTTTTTTAACAACTTTCCGATATATATAAAAGGAATGCTTGAAGTTACCACCCTATTATTTCTTAGAAAGATACTATGGGAATTCCAAGAAACATTCAATCTTTTTTGAAACCGTCTGCAGGTCTCCTATCACCTATGCAGAGATTATGTAGAGTTATGAAAGGCCCAGGGTGTTATGTTTGTGGCTTATGCGGGAAAAGATTTACAAATCCTAATGACGCATGGAAATGTTTGACTAATAACGCTTTGAGTATTCAATCGTTACCTGTTATCGCCACAAAAAATGACACACAAACTTATTTATGCCTTTTATGCGGAAAAACTTATACTAATCAAGAAGATACCGCTCTTTGCGTGATTCGCGATCTGCAATTTAGCCGCTTTCCAAAAGTTTTAGGAGATCACTTACACAATTTGTTTTCGGGACTAGCTGAAAAAGCTGAGAAAACAAAACGTGATAAGTTAACATCGAGGCAAGGAACCTTAGGTTCTTCAATCCCAAAAAATTCAGTAGCTTATAGAGCTCCTATGCGAGCAGTTGCAAACCTCCCAGAAGAAACTGAAAATGTAGAAGCTACACCAGAGGAAGTAAGTATAGAATCTTCAGAGTCTGATGTTATGCAGGCTCAAGCGGAACCTGCTGTAGAACCGCCACCGTCTGAAGAGGAAACTGTGAGCACAGGTGATCCTATGGATCATGAAGCTGATATAAAACAAACCCCGCAAGAAGTTGAAAAACCAGTTTTGTATAGAAAACCCAATCAAAAACCCTTCTCTCGCGAAAATGCTCAATACAGATGTACTGTCTGCAATGAGAAATTTTTTACCAAAATGGAAGTAGAAGCTCACTTCTTAGAACACCCACTTGTTGAAGATGTCTAGACTTAAAAACAAATAATAGATAGGCTATGATTGCTTTTGCTGGCATTTTTAGATGGGGCCTATCGAATGTTAATAACGTTCTTATTAAATTTAATTTCCTTTTTTTTCTATTCCTTAGGGCATAGAGGAATTTCAGTTTTCGCTACAATTCTTGGCATACTTTCATTTGATATCTTGCGGATACGCAGAAAAGTGATTTTAAAAAATCTTTCCATTGCTTTTGGTGAAGAAAAAACATTAGAGGAAAAAATAAAATTAGGTCGTAAATCGACAATAAATTTCTTTCGTACAGCTATTGAATTGCTGGCTGCTAACAAGTTATTCAAAAAAACAAACTATGTATTTAAAAACAAAGAATATATGGATGAACTTCTGGCAAGAGGTCAAGGAGTATACGCAATATGCATTCATATGGGAAATTGGGAATACCTTTGTCACATAAGTGCAAAAAATTTAGTCCCTATTCATGTTGTTGTAAAACCAATAGGCAAAGGAAATTTAGCTAAATGGTTTGAAAACATGCGTTCAGAAGTTGGCTTTCACCTAATTGAACGCAATGGAAACTTATCTACAACTACCCAAATATTTAATGCCCTAAATAAAAAGGAAATAATTGGTTTTATTGTAGATCAAAAACGTCCAAGAGGTGAAATGTTACCTTTTTTTGGGAAAAATGCTTCTACTAATAATAGTTTAGCAAAACTCTGGCTACGCAGAAATGCTCCAGTTATTCCAGCTATCATAAAAAGAGTTAATGTTAATACACATGAAATAATATTTTTCCCAGAATTCCAGATGAATGAAGATAAAAGTAAATCATTTCAAGAAAACGTAACAGAAAATACAACTCGTATAAATGCCCAAGTTGAACAAATGATCCGTCTAAATCCTGAAGAATATTTTTGGATGCACAATCGTTGGGGATAGTATTTATGAATTTTTCTAATTCACAAATTGAAAAATCTAAATTGCAACATGATTACAAAGCAAATATTAGGTTTTTAGAAAATTTGTTAGAGGAAATAAAACTAGCAAATAGAATTGAAGACATAAAAGATCCACATATTCTTGTAAAATTAACTGATTGTATAGAATTTTTTAAAGATAAAGTGAAATTAAAATAAATAATTTTTAAAGTATATCATTTTTTCTTTTTTATATCTGTATTTACTTGGATCTAAGTTAGGTATAATTTAATTCCAAGTAAATAATTCAAACACTTTGTTATCCTGATCTTTTAAATACACTCCATTAGAATTTGAATATAAATACACAACGGGAAACATTCCATGCATTTGTATTTGCCCAACAATTGAAAGTTTTAAATATGAATTCAAATCTTTAAAACGATCGCCATAGTAAGCATCTAAAGACCAGTTGCCACTATCAGTTAAATAAAATTTAACTCTTTTTCTTCCTGATGAATCAAAAAAATAAAATACATCTGAAGCCGAACCAGTATTAAAAACCAATTGACATCCCGGCGGAAAATTTGTTGCTGAAGGACATGCATAGGGAGGACTTGTATTAGCATCAAAGTAAATATTACTTCTATTTATTTCAGTATTATCTAATGTGCTTACATTTACAGTATAATCAGCATAACAAAAGCTAGAATAGCAGAATGGAAAAAAACTTAAAATTATTTTAGAGTACCCTTTAAAATTCATAATAACTTTTCCTTTAAAATGAAGGAACGCTAACAGGCCATGTAATTAACATTTTTGGATCATTATTTTTAGTATTAACAAATGCAGTAGTTCCTGAAGTAATTGAAGAATTGGATCTAAAATCAAAATAATCTTGTGCCTTTGAAAAGGTAAATTCAGTATTGTTTTGAATCTTTTTATTCAATTCACTCACTAGTTCATCAACAACTGGAAAGTAATCATTAACTCCAATATAAAGAACGTATTCACCTATTGTGGATTGAGTTTCTGGTTTATCAAAAGTAACAGTGTTTGATACAGATGTAGAATTTTGAAAAGACACTGTTTTATTAATGGCTTGTCCAATTGTTCCACTTAAATCAACAGCTTTTACAGGAATTTTTAAGCCAATTGACCATGATAATGTAGTTGAAGTTGTATCAGTTAATCCCGTACAGTAAGAAAATTGAAAGGACTGAGAAGTATCGGGACTTAGATATCCTTTTTGCTCAAGTTTCCAAAAACTTAAATATTCTACTTGATTTCCTGAAAACATAACATCAAAAAGTTGTTTTTTTACAGAACAATTTTCGCCATTGCCATCACAAATTTGATAATAAGAATTTGGAATCAGAGGCAATTGAATATAAGAAATAGGTTTACTATATTGATATGAAAAATAAGGACTCACATCAACAATATTGTTTGTTGTAATTATTTCATTTGTATTAGGTTGCTCTAATGTATAATCTAAATTTGATGTATCAATAGGATTACCGTTTTCATTCGTAAATTTTATGCTTAGTTCAGCTTTTTTATTTGTGAATTTATCAGATGCAACAATATGAAAAACTCCATTTCCTAAATTTCCTATTTCAAGACGCGCATTACATTGAGGTTCTTGCATGCAATTTAACTGGATAGAAAAATTTTTAAATCCTGCGGAAGTGTAAGCATCATTTAATGAAACAGTATTCAAATTTATTTCACCAAATACATTTGGCAGATTCCCATCATGTTGTTTTGCAAATACTTTCAACCCATTTAAGTCTGGAAAAGGGGCTGGAATAATATCATTATTATCTTTAATTATATTATTAATATTTAATAATTTAACATATTTTTTTTCTAAATTTTTATTATTTATAGAAATTGCAAAAATATTACTTGTTATGAATACTGATAGAATTGGAATCGGACATTTTAAATAATTTTTTATGCTCTTTTTCATTGTCATCCTTTCAAGAAAATAGACAACCAAAAAACATTAATAGTTATACTTTATTTTTGGTTATCTATCTAAGAAAGGCTTGAATTGTAACTTTTTATGACATAATTTTTTGAAAAAAAATTATGTATTTATTTGACTTTTTTTTCAAATTAATGATTTTTCATCCACGATGTCTAATGAACCGACAGTTTTTCCAAGTTTACTCCTTAAAATAGTATCTTTTAAAACTCGAAAATTAAGAAAATAAAAGACTATTTAAATTTATATTATCACTAATACCGTGCCCTTTATTTAGAAAATTAGCTTCATTATGTTTTTGTTTGATAGGTTGTTCTTTAAAAAACTTATTAAAATTATCCATTAACCAAAAAGAATCCAAAAAATCTATTGGATAACAACAGCCAGGTAATCCAGAAAATGCAAGATTGGCACTAATTCCAACAGGAGACTCAACCATTCCTCCTACCCAAGCTGGTATCTTTTGTTTCAAGCAATAATCATGAATTTTAATACTTTCCGTTAACCCTCCTACTCTTGAAATTTTGATATTCACCATTTGACAACTCCCTAACTCATGAGCCTTGAGAAGATCCTCACAACTTTCTATAGATTCATCTAAAGCAATGGGAATATTTAATTGCTTTTGTAACTTTGCATGATCAACAATGTCATTATGAACCAAAGGCTGTTCAATACAAAATATTGAATATTCTTCCATTTTCTTAAATATATCAATTGTTTCTTTATTAAAAGGATATGAAGCATTCGCATCAACCATAATTTGAGCACTCGGAAATGCTTTTCTTAATGCTTCTACATATTGAATATCATATCCAGGTTTTATTTTTAATTTTAAAGTTTGAATATCTTTATAATCATTACTTTCTTTTAACATTTCTAATATATTTTCATGTATAGAAATTGTATTAGATATTTGGAAAATACTTTTAGTAGAACCAATAAAATCTGCCAGACTTTTTTTATTGATTTTTGCAAAATAATCATATGCTGCGATAGATATACATGCCTTAGCAAAAAAATTTCCTTTTATAAAATTTAAAGATTGATCAAGTTCTACTGGTGAAGAAAAAGTCTTTCCAACTAAATAAGGAATTATAATTTCAATTAAAATACTATGAACTGAAGAAAAAAACTCAGATTTATAGAAAGGATAATCTAAAATTGGTGCTTCACCAATTCCGAAATTACCTTCAGAATCTATTAATTTAACTAGAATAATATTTCTCTGTAGTAAAGAACCAAAGCTAGTCACAAATGGCCTTACTAAGGGAATAGAAACTTTATATACTTCTATATTTTTAATTTGAATAGTATTTTTCATAATATTAATATATTTCCTTTTTCTTTAATTTCTTGGATAAATTTATTTTCAAATTCAGGAGCAATATTTTCATGTAACATAAATTGACTTAAAATAGGAATACTTAAAAATAAAGCATCTTCAGCAGGAATATCTAAAATAGATTGCAATTGATCCTTAGTTATAGCAATTTCTTTTTCTAAAAAATCAGAAAAACTAAAAAGATTATTAGAATTATTCATAAAACCCCAAGCTGGACTGATACTCATAATTTCACAAGGTAATTTTTTAAGTGCATTAGATCTTTCATATTTTCCAAGATTATTGCACATAAATTGGACTGATAAATCTCTTATTTTTGTACAATAATTAGATTGATTCATTCCTCCAATAGGTAATAATCCACCTTCAACCATAAAAATAAAAAATTGCAAAACACCTTTAGGAATAATTTTATTTTCTTTCAAAATTTCCAATATTTTTTCTAGAAAAATGGTACGATCAGAAGTATCAAACTCAGAAAAAAGTATGGGCGACAATTTTTTAATTCCATTTTTTTCTACCACTAAATCAAATGGCAATTGCCCTTTCTGCCAACCAGTCTGTATCTCTGAAAAAATATCTAAAAATGAATCAAATAATTGTTTATTTGAAAAAATTATATATGTTAAGCTTGTTTTATCTTCTAAAAGTTCAATTAAAAATTCCCATGAAAGTTTTTCATAATCTATAGTTACTTGTTTTACTCCAGTTTCTTTTAAAATTTCATTAAAAATATTTGCATGAATTTTTGAAATTTGTTCACTAAAAGTATAACTACTTTTTTGATCATGCAAATTAGAAATTGCAACCTCCTCAAAAAATGAAAATATTTTTGTAATATTTTTTTTACAAAAAGCATAACCTCGATCATTTCCAGTATATTTTTTGGTTGCAAAAGTAAATGCCTCATTTTTTAATGATTGAATTTCATTAATATGAAAAGGTGGAATAAAAATTTGTGGAGTATCTTTCCAACGATTTGAAACTAACCTGACATAACCATCATCTTTATCAAATTGAATATATGCTGCACTATTTGCATTATTTAAATAAACTCTGCTAGTGCCCATGCTAAAATGTATTTTATTTTTTATTGTCAATGATTTTGCAGCAGATAAAATGGTTCCTTGAAAAATCAAAGTATTTAAATTATGATTTATATTAGTAATTTTTCCTATTTTATCATGACTTCTTGGAAGAGATATATGAGATCCTGTTTCAGAACAAAAATTTAATTCTAATTGGTTTTGAACTAAGCAAGTTGTCTTATGATCATAAATTTTTTTAATATTATTTATAATTTTACTCAGTAAGTTTTTTTTGAATGGAAAATTTATTTCGTCTGGTGTCCAATGTTTTGAAGGTTCAAAATAATTTTTAAAATTTTTAGATTCTTTTATCTTTTGGAAATGAGGGTTTATATCTAATAATTTCAAATATGATTCCAAATATTTCTTTTCATTTTGCATAATTAATTCTCTAATCTAATTAAATTTATAAAATTATCTAAATGAATGGAATTTTATAAATAAGGGTTATTATAAAAGTTGTAAATACTGATATTTTTATATATTTAAAATTTATTTTTTTGTGCAAGATATTGCATATAGTTAAAATAATTATAGCCGGATAACAGATTTCAGCTATAGGAATTATTATATTCATTATTCCACTAAAACCTAAATTAGTTAAAATACTGGTTAATATTATTGTAACAGATAAGCATAAAATATAAGATTTATTTTCATTAAAATTAAATAATTTTAAAATATTTTTCTGCAAATAATTTGTAAACACAGCAGTTAATGCAATAGCAGTTACAAGGCTAGAAATTATAATTATTGCACTTATAATTATTGCACTATTATTACCTAGTATTAAATACGATAATGAATTTATTATATCATAACGATCTACATTTATAAGTTGAGTACTATGATGTGATGCTAAAAGACATAAACTTGAGTATACAAGAAAAAGTAAAAAACCTCCTATAGTAGCAATTTTAATCGAATCTTTTTGGAAATTTTTATCATTTTCTGCTAAATAGTTTTTAGTTTGAGCTCTTAGATGAGTCGCAATAAATTGCGCAATAAGTAAGACTCCAATTAAATCTAAAGTACTATATCCATCAATAAGTCCTTTTTGAATTGCTCCAATTGGATTTAGATCTGTTTGTATTTTAGAATTTAATCCAAAAATTAATCCATATATTATAAAAGCAAGTATAATTATTATTTTTATAGGTCCAAGAAATTTTCCAATATAATCAATAATATTGTTTTTCTTAAAAGTAAATAAAAGTAATAAAGGAATTATTATTATACTAAATTGAAAAATTGAAATTGATGGAAAATGCCATTTTATTGAAGAGTATGCAGTTCCCATTAATCTTGGAATAACTCCTAAAGGCCCTAATAATATCATACAAATAAATATTATAATATTACCTGGAATTTTTCCTAATTTTGCAAAATAAGAATCTATATCACCTTCAAAAAGTAAAATTGAAATAAGACCAATAACTGGCAATATAACTGTAGCTGCAATAAAACCTACAAGAGACCAATAAACCATATTTCCAGAATCTTTTCCCAAAGCTAATGCTAAAATAATGCTTCCACTTCCAAAAAGCATTGCAAAAAAAGCAATTCCAGAGGAAATTAATTGCTTGAAAGAAATTATTTTTTCCATTTTCTGATTAACAAAATTTCCCATAATATATCGCACTCCTAAAAGTAATAGGTAAAAGAAATATTTATTAAGTATTCATTTATTTTTAAAATAAATGTAATAATTTTATTTTAAAAATCATTACTCAAATAAGTTTTTTTTTATTTATTTTTTAGTTTATTTGTAATTATTATACGACAGATAACAGCAGGCTTAATAAGACTAATAAATTAACTTGGGAAATTTTGGAAAGAAAATGAAAAGAAATAAAATTGATATTTAACATAACCGACCTAGAAGCATATTGCTTTTGGCCAGTAATAAAAATGATATTTTTCATAAAAATAGCCTTTACAAAATACAGACAAATTCTGTACTTTCCATATATAGCAATTATTCTTTTAAATCAATAAAAAATCATAAATTTATTTTTATAATAATTTCTTAATAGTTATATTAAGTAATTTTTATTAAAAGAATACCAAAAAATTTATCCCTAATTGAGATTTAAAAATCAATATTAGCTTACTAAAATATTCAATTTTTTATTTGTTCAAGATTAATCTCAATTTTTGGAGTATCTATAGGAATTTTCACATCAGTAATGACATGATTTTTATCTAAGGATTTAATAAACATTTTTAAGTCTTTTGCATATTGAAAACCGTTTTTCAGACAAAAATTGTTCTCTTCTTCTATATTTGATTGATTATAAAGAAATACTTCTTTAAATCCACAATTTTTCGTCCAATTTTCAGCATAATTTAAAAGTCTCCTGCCTACTCCATTCCCCCTATATTTTTCATCAACTATTAAAGCTGAAATTTCTACTCTAAAAGTCGAAAAAAGGAGATAACGGATTTCCAAATGCATCCACGCAATTACATTTTTATCTGCAAGTGTTTCTCCAACAACAAGATGATGATGGGGAAGTTTATTAATCAAAGAAAATCTCTTGTCAAAATCGATCAACTGTTCTGGATATCCTAATTGTACCGTTAATTCTTTGCATTTAACGGAATCAAATTTATTCATTTCACGTAAAACGAATTCCACTGTTTGATCCTCACACTAAAAGAGGTTTGTTCTATTAGAACATAAGAAATTAAAAAAAACCAGATTCAAAAAAATGATTGATATTTAATAAATGAGAAAGGCTTTTCCTAAAAAACCTACTTCTGCTTGTTTTTCTTTCCATCAGATTGAGATGTTTCTAACTTAGCAAGAATTTGTTTATTATTGATAGTGAAGGTTATAAAAACAGCCAAAAAAGATATTCCTGATAATAGTAAGAATACTCTTTCAAATATAACTAAAACAGTTTTATCCAGCAATAATTCATTAGAAGTAATATTAAATTCACGAAATCCGCTTGCTAAAACGAGTGATGAAAGAGCCACTCCAAAACTAATGGCAATTTGTCTACCAGCATTAAATACTGAGCTCGCTCGACTTGCATCTTCTTTATTTATATTAAATAAAACAGACGCTTGAATGGGTGCGTTGATCAATCCTAAGAGAAGTCCACGAACCCACAATAACCCTGCAGCGAACACATAATCGCTTTCTACTTTGATTTTTGGAATAAGATAAGTCATTATTGACAGACCTATTAATCCCCAAAATATTAAATATTTTGGGCCAAAACGGTTAAAAATTTTAGGTACTATGGGTAAAAGCATAATAGAACCAATAGGCTGCAAGCACATTGCAAGTCCACTATGTAAAGGTGTCATTCCAACCGCTATTTGAAGATAAATTGCAATGATAAACAGTGAACCAAAATGAGTAATTTGCAAACAAAATTGAATTAAATTAGCCTGGACAAACAGAGGAATTTTAAAAAATTTTAAATCTATCAAAGGATGTGGATGAATATTTTCCCAAAATATGAAAATTCCCATTGCAAAGGTAGCAATCACTAAACATACCCAAACCAATTCATCACCTATCCCAAAGTGCCCTACTCTTGAAAAAGTGTACAGTAACGAAGCTAAGCCAATTGCTGAGAGGAAAAAGCCAAACCAATCTAAATTGTGGGTAAATTTTAATTTATCTTCTTTTAAGTAAACGGTAGATAAAGTAATTGCAAGTAAACAAATCGGAATATTGAACAAAAAAATCCATCTCCAGCTAAAATGTTCGAGAACAAATCCTCCAAATGTAGGCGCAATTGCAGGAGCAACTAATGTTGGCATCAAAGTATAGCTAGCAGCTTTGGAATATTCAGCTGGTGAGAAAACTCTGTAAGTCATTGCCATTCCTACAGGAACTAATATTCCTCCACCAAAGCCTTTCAAAACTCGAAAGATAACCAAAGAAGAAAGACTCCATGCACAAGCACAAAGTAAAGAGCCAATTGTAAAAATGATTGTTCCTAGAATAAAAATTTTTTTGTAACCAAACTTATCTCCTAGCCAACCACTGATTGGAATCACAATTGCAAGAGACATCAAAAATCCAGTAGAAATCCATTCCGTTTTAGTAATTGCTACATCAAAAACTTTTGCAAATGTCGGCATTGCAATATTAACAATCGTAACATCCATTCTATCTAAAAAAAGAACACAAATATAAATTACAGCTACTAAATATTTATATTGCAGTTTTTTTATTGCCATTAAAAACCAAGATTAAATTAAAAAAACAGTGGACTTCCATTATTAATGTTAGATTTATCTTTGCTTAAAGTCGAGTCAGGAAAGAAAAAAGAAAAACTATACTTTTCTTGATCTGTTACTAATCTATCTACAATCTGGGAAGTAATTTTTTCTTTAAGTTTTTCCCAAGGCATTTGTTTATTTTTTACTAAATTTAAGTTTTCACGAAATAATTTAATCTCAATAATTCTATGTTCAAATACTTGACGCACTAAATCAAATCCTTGGAGAGCAACAATACATTTACTTAATTCTGAATCTATAAATTTAAAATCATTTTTAATTTCTTGAAAGGTATCAAACCAAGTTAAGTTAATATATTGATCATATTTTAATTTTCTACGCAATGAAATAATTACTTTTTCTGCTAAATCATTTCCATTAAAAGTTGTAAAAGCTTGATGCAAATTACCAATATCCCCAAATCTTAAAACATGAGTGCCTAACTCAACACCTACATCTTCCAAACTCTTTGCAATAGGATCAAGCTGATCTGTAAAATTCATAAAATTTTCAAATTGATCATAAATATCTTGAGCTGATGCTGTATCTCGCATAAATAAAGCTTCGAACGTTTGTACAACTGATTCAAATGTTCCACTACTTAAATTTATAGCTGAAACCACTGATTTAGATATTTCATGAATATGGGGCATTAATGACATTAAATAACGTGACTTAAACTCATTAAAATTTGGTAAAATATTTTTTACCGAAAATTCAAGACTTGAAATTTTTGAACAAATATTTTGTAAACTTTCTTCAATTAAAATAGAAGTTGAATCTTGTGCCAATGAACAAATTTCTAGTACTAATTTTGTAAAACAAACATATTCATATAAAAAAGTACAAAATTCTTCATTTTCTATACACCATTTTGATACATAATTTTTCTTAGGTAACAAATAATCTTGAAAATAAGGTCGACATAAATGATGTAAAGAACCACTAATCATTTGTCCTGATTGTATCTTTGCAAAGCACCCCTGTTTTTTTCCTAAATCACTGAGTTTTTCTAAGGTAATATCTTGTTTTAGGATTCTATCATCTAACCCAAAAAATTCTATTTGAAAGCTTTTAATCCCTATCTTTCTTCCAAAATTAGGAAGTAAAAGTAAAATACGATAAACATGGGGAGGTATATTTGATAACTTAACAGGATTTTCTATTTTTAATAAAATATCATACAGACGCTGAACACCAAGCCAACTAATTGAATTTAATTGGCTAAAATCAATTTCATTTGATTTAGAAAATATTTCATCGAATCGAGAAAATTCTGTAGAATCTACCAGATGTCCTTTTAGAGTTGCTACATTATCTTCCAAAATTACTTCGAAATCATTTTCTACAACCATGTAAAAACACCCCTGCAATTTTGAAAATATCAGTATGATTTTCGGTATCTGGGGCTGTTTCTTTAGCGGGAGCTTAACATATTCTCTGGTTTTAAAGCGTCTTCTAACTGTTCTCTTGTTAACAATTTATGTTTTAGAACTAAATTAAATACACTTTCACCAGACTCAAGAGCCTCTTTTGCAATCATAGTTGAATTTTCATAGCCAATTAAAGGATTTAACGCAGTGACCAACCCTATGCTGTGTTCTACAGCTCTGCGGCAAGCTTCCTTATTTGCAGTAATTCCTTTGATACAAAGTCTGGTTAAAGTACGCATTCCTCGACTTAACATATTCACACTTTGAAAAATATTGAATACCATGACTGGCTCAAAAGCGTTTAATTGCAACTGTCCGCCTTCAGATGCCATAGTGACTGTTAGGTCATTTCCAATTACTTGAAATGCAATTTGATTCACAACCTCTGGAATTACAGGATTTACTTTTCCTGGCATAATACTGGAACCTGGTTGCATAGGTGGTAAATTGATATCACCAAATCCACAGCGCGGACCACTTGATAATAAACGCAAATCATTTGATATTTTACTTAACTTAACAGCTAAGCGCTTTAAGATCCCTGAAAAAAGAACAAATGCCCCTGTATCAGGTGTAGCTTCAATTAGATTTGGCGATGAAATCACATTTAAACCTGTAATTTCTCTTATTTTTTTAATAGCTGTCGCTGGATATTTTGGATGCGCATTGATTCCTGTTCCAATTGCAGTCCCACCTATGCTTAATTCCAAAAATAACTTTGCACCTTCACGAATACGCTCAATATCTTCACTAAGCATGACTGAAAATGCTTCAAATTCTTGCCCTAATGTCATAGGGACAGCATCTTGTAATTGGGTTCTGCCCATTTTAATTACATCTGAAAACTCTTTGGCTTTCTCAGAAAATGTTTGGCAAAGTTCTTCCAATGCTTCTATAAGATAGGGGATTGATTGCAGAGCAGCTAAACGGATAGCTGTAGGGTAGGCATCGTTAGTGGACTGTCCTAAATTAACATGGTTATTTGGGTGAATAAATTTATATTCCCCTTTTTTCTTTCCCCATAATTCTAATGCCCGATTTGCAATAACTTCATTGGCATTCATATTTGTTGAAGTTCCTGCACCTCCCTGAATCATATCCACTAGAAATTGATCGTGCCAATGTCCAGCGATTATTTCATCACAAGCCATACAAATGTAATTACAAACTTCTTGATCTAAAATTCCAATTTCACAATTTGCTAGTGCAGCTGCTTTTTTAACCTGAGATAACCCTTTGATAAAAATTGGAAAATCCCTTAAAAGAACTCCTGTAATATTAAAATTCTCAATTGCACGGAGTGTTTGAACGCCATAATAGGCTTCATCAGAAATCTCTCTATCGCCTAATAAATCGTGCTCAAGACGTTTTTTTCCGGAACTATATCCAGAATATTGAACTTTCCCCTGGCTTGCCCCTCTTGCTAATTTACTAAAAACGTATGAGCCAATATTCATTTGAATTTTACAAGAAATTTCTTGTTGTTCTTGCATTAATTTTAAAAAATGAGCTCTGGTCAGAATAATTAAATCAACATCAGTTACTGTTTGAGCTTTAGCTTTGTGGAGAGTACCTTCCTCCAATAACGCAGCCTCACCTAAAAATTGCCCAGGACCGTATATTGTAGAAGGTTCTTCAAAATCAAAGGTTTCTGCCGAAACTTCTATTCGACCTTTGACAATCAAACGAAGTCTGTCTCTAATTAATCCTGGAGAGTAAAGAGTTACATCTTTCTTAACAGACAATGTTTCTAGGTAGTTAGTTAAAATTTGCAGATCATTCTCTGATAGATTGGTAAATATAGGAAACTGCGAAATGAGAGCGATATCCATAAAAAATACTCCTCCAAATATGGATTTAGTTTGTGTTACACTTAATTTTTTGTTGTGACAATGGGAGGAAAAAGTGATACTGACAGATGGTTGATACTCTTGATAATTAGTAAAAATCTAACAAAACTGAGGTCATTTTTTTGAGTTATAGAGAAACCGAGATTAACTTTGCTATATGGCTTTATCCTGAGAAAAAAGACGTTTTCAGTTTTATCCTTATTTATTCTGTAGTTCTTCATGTTTTTTTTGCTTTCATACTTGAAAATTTAAATAATTCAAAAGACACAAAAGAAATAACAACAACAAGTCATCAAAATAAACCCATTCATATTCAATTTACAGACGGGAAACTACAGTCTAATTTACCAAAAAATAAACAAAAAGAAAAACATCTTTCAGAAAATATTCCGGAAAATATTGCGGGTGGAGTTTTAACTGATAAAAATCCAAACTCAAAAAGTAAAATTAACGTACCAGAAGAACTTGCTGCTAAAAACTTAAAAGCTAATTCAAATCCATTTATATCTAAACGACTTCCAAATTATAAAAAGAAAGAAATTCCTCCAACAATTGTTGATAAATCTGAAAAAAATAAAAAATCAGAGTTAGATAAATTTCTACCAAATGCAGACTCTGCTTATATTGATAATTTGAGAAAGCAATACAAACAAGAACAAAATATTGAAGGAGATAGTGGAGATATTCCCATAATGGGAGATGAATATACACCATTAAGTGAACCAAAAGTGAAAGAACGCTATTCAGTCAAAGATTTAAGCTTGTACCAATTCAGTCAGCAATTTAAAGAAAAATTTGCAGGGATTTGGAACTCAAAAGATAGAGTAGTTCCACCCACCTCTCCGCTAAGACCTGGAGATATTATTTATTATAAGCTTTATATAAATGGAAATGGTTCATTAGAGAAGTATGAGAACTTAACACAAAAAAGATTTCCACAAAAAGATTTTTTAGCTGTTGATAAAATGCTCGATGAAGTAGTATCTAAAGTTTTTCCACTTGCTTTACCAGGAAGGTTTGCAAATAACATTGTGACCGAAATAATAGCAATTCAAGTGGTAGGAAGGAATAGTCCTGTCCAATATTCGTTTCAATAGGTGAAAAAGTGTTTTAATTTTATAGAATAACCATTCTCAAAGTGATACCTTTTTTGTTATAAGCATGAATTAAACTTTGAATGCACTTTAACTGTTCATTCTCTCAATTTTCCTTAGGGAGGATCCATGTTCGATTGGTTTTTTAGACTTCTATCCCATGATTTAGCCATTGACCTTGGGACAGCAAATACACTTGTGTATGTAAAAAATAGAGGAATAGTTGCTAATGAACCCTCTGTTGTTGCTGTGCAAAGAGATTCACGTGGCTTAAGAACTGTGAAAGCAGTGGGAAGAGCAGCAAAAGAAATGCTAGGTAGAACACCAGGTACTATTGAAGCTGTTCGACCGATGAAAGATGGAGTCATTGCTGATTTTGAACTTACTGAAAAAATGCTAAGTTACTTTATTGGTGTTGCACACAATCATCGGTCACTTGTTAGACCACGGGCAGTTATTTGTATCCCTTATGGCATTACTGAAGTTGAAAAAAGAGCCGTTCGAGAATCTGCTGAATCTGCTGGATGTTCTTCTGTTTATCTCATTGAAGAACCTATGGCTGCTTCAATTGGTGCTGATTTACCAATTCATGAAGCTAGTGGAAATATGATTGTTGATATTGGTGGTGGAACAACTGAGGTTGCCGTTATTTCTTTGCTTGGAATTGTTTATTCAAAAAGTGTGCGTGTTGGCGGTGACAAAATGGATGAATCCATCGTTAATTATTTAAAACGCCGTTTTAATGTACTAATAGGTGAAAGAACAGCTGAGCAAATAAAAATAGCAATTGGTTCTGCTTATCCCGAAGAAGAAATTAGGACAATGCAAGTTAAAGGAAGAGACCTTGTTGCTGGTATCCCAAAAACAATTGAAGTAACAAGCGAAGAAATTCGTGAAGCAATGCAAGAACCTGTTAATGCAATTGTGGAAGCCGTCCGTCTGGCACTTGAAAAAACTCCACCTGAACTTGCAGCAGATATTGTTGATAAAGGAATTGTATTAGTTGGTGGTGGAGCATTGATTCGTAATTTAGATGTTTTATTACGAGAAGAAACGGGGTTACCTATAGTTGTAGCAGAAAACCCTCTTACTGCTGTTGTTTTAGGCTCTGGCCGAGTTCTTGACAATCCTGAGCTTCTCAGGGAAGTTACATTCTAAATAAAAATTCAGTTTTTATTTAGAATGTAATTGTTGAGGTTCTAATGCCATTTATTTTTACTGCCGCCCAAAGAAGATCACTTGATAGAATTTCTGGAAATTATTTAAATTTTTTGGACGAAGAATCTGATTTTACTATTTCAGATGTTTTCTCCTTAGGACTCTTACTAACACAAGCCACTCTTGCAAAAGATCGCAATAAACAACTTATTGATTATTATAAATCTGCTTATTCCATCACATGCGGAGCTTTGCATATTAAAAATCCTGAACTCTTTTTAATTCGTGTTGCTGGAAAAGATAAGGTGGAATCTTGGAACGATTTTTCTGATTTTAAAGCAGTTTGGTATCCTAAATGGTTTTCAAATCAATTAGAACTAAGAAAAAGTATTTTTCTGTTTACTAATGAAGAGCTGCAAAAAAGTACTCCTGATTTTTGGGGTGAAACCTGCTCTGATGATTTAGTAAAAAATGAACTTTTAGCTGTAAAAAGTTCATTTCAGCAAATACATATAGGCGTTTTAGCTGTTGTTCTCAAAATAGATTTTGCATTAGCAGCTTTATTAAATTGGCCTTCGCATGTACATATTCCTTGGAAAAATTTACAAGAAAATTATCATTTTCCTAGTTATCCAGGTCTTTCTTAATTTTATTTTAAAAGAGTAATTCAAGATCAATTCTTTCATGCTTAATCTGCAAAGTTAACATAATTGGTTTCTATTTTTAGCGTTAAATTTTAAATAATATATAAAATTTTTATTTTCATCTCTTAATATTAAGAATCATTTAAATGTAAAAGAGCATAGCATTTACAACTTTTTTGAGTTAAAAAAAGAAAAACACTGTAAACTTAAGAAAGGTATTTTATTATGATATCTTCAAAATATAGAAAATTTATCTACTTTCTAAATTCACTATTTATTTTTAATTTTATTTTTGCATACGAAAAAGTACCATTTCCGCTAATTATAGATACAGATGCAGCAATCGATGATTGGCCTGCAGTTTTGTATGCGCTTAATCAAAAAACTCAGTCAGATTTATTAGGAATCACAATTAGCGCTACTGGAGAAGCGCATTGCAAACCCGCACAAAAAAATATTGCAGATTTAATCTATTTGTCGGGTCGTGAAAAAGAATTTATCCCTGTTACCTGTGGAGATTCTGTACCTCTCGATGGTTTTCATACCTTTCCTAATGAATGGCGGATCACTTCTGATAGTTTATTTGGTGTTAAAATCCCTTCTAATCCTACTCCGCATATATTAACTAAGCACTCTGTAGAATGGATGCATGAAACATTAAATAATAGTAAAAAACCTATAGTTTTTTTAACAATTGGCCCCCTCACCAACGTTGGTCAATTAATTAAAAAATACCCTGATGATATTAAAAAAATAAAACGTATTTATATTATGGGTGGGGCATTGAAAGTCAAAGGAAACTTAAATGTACCAAATATTACTGAAAACTTAAAAAATAAATATGCTGAATGGAATATTTGGATAGATCCCCTTTCAGCTAAAATTGTTTTCAACTCAAGTATTCCTTTATCTATTGTTCCATTAGATGCAACTAATCAAGTAAGAGTAACTCGTGATTTTTTGAAGCAATTAAAAAGTCAAATTCATTCAAAATCCGCAAAGTTTTATGCAGATATTTTAGATAGAAATTTAGATTTTATTGATTCTGGTGAGTACTATTTTTGGGATGTTCTATCAGCAGCTAGTATGTATATGCCTTTTTGTACAGAAAAAAAAGTAAATCTCGATGTCGTCACCAAATTCGATCTTAGTAAATCTGGGGAAGAACAAATGAAAAGTTTTGGAAAAAATTTTAGTTTGGTATTTTCACAATTCGAAGGTAATATGCAAAATAGACATCCCTATGAACAAATTGAAAGCGGCAGAACAATTGAAAAAGTGGATAAAGATAAAAAATTAGAGCATGAGATATGTTTCAAAGTAGATGGGGATGTATTTAAAGATCACTTTATTAAGGCTTTGAATAATTCGAAGGAGTAGTTTTTTATTTTTTCATATAATATAGATACATTATGATTTTATAAAAAATAGGCCTCATTGTAGAAATTAATTTCTTTTCTAACAAACAGAAATAATTTAAAATGTTAAATTGTTATTTTAAGCACTTTAAATCTAACATTTTTGATAATCAGGACCATCTGACTTTGGTTTTTCTTTTGGCTTGTTTATTTTAATGGTAAGCGGGATAGGAAAGTTAGCTCCAAGAATTACTGCTTCTCCTTGCTTTAAATTTGGTTAAAATGAAGACACTGCTCTATCAATTTCACCACAAGCACGTTTAACTCCTTCACGATTACGGTCGTTAGTAAGCCTATGGACAATTATTACGAAAACTGGTCGAGTAGTAAATTCATTATTTCTAGCTCGAATTAAAAAACTTCTACCCAATAGCTATCTGATATTTTGATTATTTACTTCAGAAAAAAGATTGCATTTTTCATTTCTACATTTATTTGAATACAATAAAGTTCAGTATCAAATCTCCCCCTATTTCAAAAAAAATCTATTAATTCAAATTTAAAATTACATTAAATAATTATTGTTTTTTTAAAATTTCACAAATTAATAAATTTGATGAAAATTAATCCTATTTTTGATTTTCAGCTTCTTTTTGGAGAAAAAATGGAAAATTTTTTTAAAAGTGTTAATTTGTAACTAGTACGTAATAAATTACAGGTTTTCAAAATGAACAACAATAACCCTTCAAACAAATTGAAAATAATAAAGATAATTATTACTAATACTTATTTATAAAATTTATTGTTGTTTTTGTTATAATTTCTTGTGTTTATTTTTACGTTAAATCATTTAAATAAATTCATGATAACAATTTTTTCTATAAATTACTTATAGCACTATGACCACTATTTTTTGGTCAATTGATGCTTATTTTCTTTATAAAAGAAGAAAAGTTGTAGACCTAAAAAATCAATGAATAACTCTAAAAGAAAGAAGTAATGAATTATTGCCTATAAAAAACCAAAAATAACAACATTGATAATTTGAAAAAATTTGCTATTTCTAATATACTTGTTTATATATTTATGTTAATTTTAACAATTATTTACTCTGTTTTTTTTATTACAAGCAGAGATCTTCCTGCTATTACTTTGACTTTAATTATAAGTATTGGCACACCATTTAAATTTTTATTTTCACCTTAAAATAGTTAAAAATATATACTATTTATATTCAAATTTAAATCAAAATTTTTATTTGCAATCAATTTAAAATCAAATATATTTAAATAATGTTTTAAATACAATTTTTCATGTATCAGTACCGCAAAGCAGTCAGCGCAAGAATTTTTCTTCTTACCAGTTGTTTTAGATCAAATAAACGCTTTATCTAAATAACATAATTTGAATTAGAAATCTTTTCAGTTCTTAATTTAAATAATACTTATAAGCAATTTTTCACTCTAATCACTTAGCTAAATTTGATTTTAAATTATCGTTATATTTATCTAATATTATATTTTTTTTATAAATATATCTTATCTTAAAATTTCACTTAGTCTAATATTTTCTTGACAAAATAGATTACAAATGAAATATATTTTCTTCTGAACAAAAAGAATTTATTGAATTCTTATCAAAATTAAGGGCTTACAATGAAAAAAACCATATTTTTAACATCTACTTTTGCATTAGCATCATCTGCTTATGCCGAAAATATAAGAGATATTAGTGGAGAACCCGTTGTTTCTCATGAAAAATATATTCTAAAAACAACGACGGATTTTGTTATCTATCCTAAAGATGGGTTTATTGTAAAATCAAATAACGATATAGAAGCAGCTGCAGTGGAAATTAAAACTGAAAATCAGACTGAGCATAAAAAATCACTTCAAGCTTCCGATAATTTTGAAATATTGTTTTTTAATAAGGACAATAATAATTCTTTAGGAAAATTAATAAACAGAGCTCAAACTCAATTTTTAGTTCTTGAGAATAATATTGATTTAAATCCTTCATTATTTAATTTAATTAAAACTAACGATAATAACAACACTTATTTTCTTGTAAATAAAGAAAATGGCTACTACTTATCTTGTGAAAATTTCCTTAATCCACAGTTATGTTTTATTGTCGAAAAAAATCCAGGAACAGAGCAAATATTAACTAAAATTAAATTTGTAAAAATTTCTCCAACTGCAGAAAATTCTGGGAAAACAAAAAATTATTTAGATGAAATTAGTTCTGAATTAGCAACTCAAGAAGCAAAAATTCGGGAAGAGTTGGCTAATTTGGATTCTCAATTCAGAGCATTAACAACTGAAAAACAACTACAAATTTTTCTTAGTAAATTAAATTCATTCAAAATAAAAAGCGATAAAGAACTAGTAAAATTTGATTCTGAAAAAATACAACCATTACTCAATGATCTAAATAAAGAATATAATAAAATTATTACTCAAATTGATGAAAAAATTAAAGCAGATCGTGCCGCACAGCGCATAAAAGAAGAAGCTGATCGTACCGCACAGCGCATAAAAGAAGAAGCTGATCGTACCGCGCAACGCATAAAAGAAGAGACCGAGCGCATTGCTAATCAAGCAAGAAATGTTTTTAGCAGGTGGGGGTTTTAATTTGTAATTGAATTCTTATTTTGTCTCCTGCCACAAGAAAAATACAAGAACAAAATAAGTTTTTTATAAATAACAAATCTCCTTATCAGTCCTATTAAGCCACATTAACAATTTTACTGCCAAATGAATGTCTAGCTTTAAAAATTATATCGCTCTTTCTGAATTTCTTAGGAAGAGGGATTCTTACCAAAAAACATGCATGTTCTTTTTCTAAATACACCTTCTAAACTTTTACCGACATACTTATTTTTTAGTTTGACTATTATTGCTAATTTTTAAGGATATTCAATAAATAAAAATTAAATATTAAAACTATTTTCAATTATTCTAATCTTCATAAAATTTAACATTATATAAATAAACTATTTTTTCAATTAAGCTCTGCTGTAAATTAACAGAATGTACTGGAAAAATAACTACCTTATTCCAAGAACTATATTTTTCATAAATATTTTTTATAATTTTTTGAGAATTTTCTATAATTTTTTCACCATAAAATATTAAAAGTACTTTATTAGTATATTCATCGATAACTAAAAAAATATCATTATTTATGTAAGCAGAATCCATAGAAACTTTAAATTCTAACGATAATTTTTCTAAAAATACAATATCCCAGATTAATCTTTTATGATCAAAAATTTTATTAACTTGAAAATTCCCTTTTTTATTTATGATTTCCTTGTAGTTAAACAATTTAAATAATTTCTGTTCCACAAGTTTAAAGCACTTAAATCCTAAATTATCAATATTTTTAATTTTACTATTTTCTTTTAATATTTTTTCTATAGCTCTTTTATTTCTTTCAACAGCCAATTCAAATATAGAATTAAAATTAAATTTACTTTTTAATTGCGCATTTTTTTCAGAATTTTGAATTGATATAGAATTCAATTTATAATTCCCAGTTGCATTCATTTTTAAGACAGAATGCAAAGTTGATCCAGACCCTGCAAAAAAATCTAAAATATAATCATTCTCTTTTAATTGTACTGATTTTAATAAATATTCTATTAGTCCTGTAGGTTTTGGATTGTTAAAAATGCCTTTTTGATTATTAAAAAGAAATTTTAATTCCTCAGACCCTTTTTCATTATAACACTCAGAGTTGTCCAAAAAATCATTCATAACAGATTTCTTCAATAATTCGGCTTGGAGCACACGTCTTCTAAATCCATTATTTTTAGTAATAAAAATGGACGAATTTAAAATGTTTTGATTTATTCTCCAAGGTCCTTTTACTTTGATTGCTTTATCTAAAACGCCTTTTTTAATTATCATATCATTCAACAATTCAAAATGAATACTTCGAGTTTTATATATCCCAGCCTTATAAATTCCATCTGCACATTTGGCAATAGTACCTTTTTGTATTTCTCGAATTGAAATTTTATTTCCTTCATTAAAAACAGGTCTAGTTACTTCAGTATTTGTTTGATTACCCAAAAATGGAAGTTTAGGATTTTTAGAATAAATTACAATATAGTCAAATAAATCTGACATACATTTTGAAAGAAAAGTATTTTTTCTAGCAGCTCTTCTTTTAATTGTCCCACAAAAATTTCCAGCACCAAAAATTTCATCAAGTAAAATTCTTAAATTATGAATTTCGTTGTCATCAATTGAAACAAAAATAACACCATCTGTGGTTAGTAAATTTTTTGCTAGTATCAACCTAGGATATATCATACTTAACCAATTATCATGGTAATTATTTATTTTATTATTTTTCTCAAACTTATAATTTATTTTTTTTGATATTTTTTTCTTTTTAACTTGAAAATTATCATTATATATAAATATCTGGCCTGTATTATAAGGAGGATCTATGTAAATAACTCTAATTTTATTGGAATATGATGTTTGGAGTATTTTTAGAACTTCTAAATTATCCCCTTCGATAAGAAAATGTTTCGCGTTATTATCATTAATGCCATAGTCAAATTTTGGAATTATTACTTTATCTATATTTAATTTTAAAGAATTCAAACAATTTTCTTTTTCACTCCAATTTAATTGATAATTATTTTTTTCATTTATTATAACCTGTAGCAGATAGGCATAATTAATTTCATTTTCTTTAGTAAATATATTGGGATATAATTCTTTTAAAATATCTTTATAATTGTTTTCTAATTCTTTTTTTTTTATGCAAGGTGGTATATTTGGTATTAAATTTTCTTCCATCAAAAACCTTTTTAATGTTTTATGATTTTTTTGATTAGAAAGATTTTAAATCAATGACAAAGCGATATTTAACATCACTCTTAACAACTCTTTCATAGGCTTCATTAATTTTTTCTGCTGATATCACTTCAACTTCTGCTGTAATATTATGTTTTCCACAAAAATCTAACATTTCTTGAGTTTCTTTAATTCCTCCAATTAAAGATCCAGCAAGTCGTCTTCTTTTAATAATCATAGAAAACATATTTAAAGTATTAGGTTTATCCGGAGCACCAACTTGAACCATAGTCCCATCTCTTTTCAATAAAAATAGAAAATTCGTTAAATCAAGATTTGCTGAGACAGTATTGACTATAAAATCAAATGTATTCATTTCTTTTTGCATTTGTTCAGAAATTGTCGAATTTATATAACCTTTCGCTCCAAATTTTTTTGCATCTTCTTTTTTATTTTCAGAATGGCTAATAACAAAGACATCTGCTCCCATTGCGACTGCAATTTTAACAGCCATGTGACCAAGTCCTCCCATTCCAATCACTCCAACTCTATTTCCCTTTGTTACTTTCCAATTACTTAAGGGAGAATATGTTGTTATTCCTGCGCATAAAAGAGGAGCTGCTTTATCAAGTGGGAGGTTACTTGGAATTCTTAACACAAAATCTTCATTAACTACAACATGCTTTGCATAGCCACCATAAATAGGTAAACCAGTATCTCTAAATTTATCATTGTAAGTTAATGTAGCTCCTTTTTCACAATATTGCTCTAAATTTTCCGAGCAAGAAGAACAGTCCTTACAAGAATTTATCATACAACCAACGCCGACAGTATCACCGACTTTAAATTTATTTACAGCTGAACCAACTTTAGTTACTTTACCAGTTATTTCATGACCTGGAACCATAGGAAAAATACCTGGGCTCCATTCATCACGCACTTGATGAATATCCGAGTGACAAATCCCACAATAAAACACTTCAATTTGCACATCAGTTGCTGTTAAATCCCGTAACTCAAATTGAAAATGGCGCAAAGGTTCTTTTGGCTTCATTGCAGCATAAGCATCAACTAGATTCATAAATTCTCCTTGCATTGTAACTAAACTAATTCATTTAGGTTACTAGCATAAGAATAAAAATAATTCAATGATTTCAATTATTAATATATAAGTTATTTTTATTTAAAAAAATTTATTGATTACTGTAGTATTTTGAGATCAGATTTGAAATTAATTCTTTATTATTATACACATTTCTAATTTCATTCCATAAACTCAAACGATACTGCTTAGGAAAAGCTGATTTTTTTGCAAATGGAATATAATATGATTTTTGAACATAAAATTTCTTATGTATTTTTAGTTGTTCAGATAGCTTTTGAAATTTTTTTAGATCAAGAATATAAGCAAAATGAGTAATGACACTCCCTTGTTTATCTCTAAGAAGTTTTTGTAAATTTATCATATCACTTTTACTAACTTCTAAATCGTTTTTAAAAATATCTTCAAGATCTGAAACAATAGAATAACCTCTTGCCACTCGCACTGGCCTAGGAAGTAACTTGACATCTCCTTTATATTCAAACGGATTTGATTTAAGGGTCACAACAACATATCCGGAGCATGCAATTTTATATAGAGATGCGCAAGGCCGTCCTTCTTTTCCACCTGCATCTGGTGGATAGTCTAGATACTTTGCTCGTTCTTCCTTAAATGATGCAATCAATGCGGCATCCATTTCGCCCTTTTCAAGTAAAAATAAGCATCTACTCCAAGGCATATAGTCAATTTTTAGATTTACATCTAATTTTTTTTTCATATTACTAACAGCTTGTTTCAAAATATCTATACTTACATTTGTATTAGGTGCACTAGGATCTTCAAGTCTTATATCATTTGCGCAGATTTTTAATTCAATAGCAGAAGAATTATGTTGAACAAAAAGAAAAAAAACAGAAAAGAAAAGTATATATTTAAAAAAAACAACATTCTTTGTTAGACTAATGATATTGATTTTTCTAGTGATGTAAGTAAACATAAAAATCCAAGTTACTATATTTCCTAATAATAGTTAAAATTCAATATATACTAGAACCTATTTTCCAATACAAAAAGTAGAAAATATTTTTTCTAAAACCTGATCTAATTGAATTTCGCCAACAACTTCCTGTAATGACTGTCTTCCTTGATTAATCACAGAAGATATTTTCTCAGGATAATCTTTTTTATAGATTAAATCTATGCCTTCCTTTAAATTTTTGACAGCAATTTCAATTTTATTTCTTTGTCTTTCAGAAATTAATGTAGGATTATTCTTATGTCCTAACAAACCAGTTAATTGATCATGTAATTTTACTAATTGAGAAGATAGACTTTCAGTATCATTATGCGAGCAAAATATACATTTTTTACTTAGAATATTCTCTAAATGAAGAAATTTTTTATCGTTGATAACTTCACTATAAAAGTTAAGTATATTTTCAAAAATTTCTTTTGGCATCAAATCCATTTTACTAAACACAGGAAGAATAATTTGCTCAGGAGAAAAGTCTGAATGTAAAAGGAACTGAACTAATGTTTCCTCAAGAAATTTTTTTATATTTTTAATATAAACATTCTCCAAACTAATAATAAGACAGATTACATCTGCTTTACTTAGAGTTTTAATACTTCTTTCCACTCCAATTTTTTCAACAGTATCTTCTGTTTCTCTAATACCAGCAGTATCAATCAAAACAAAATCTTTGTTTCGGATAATTAATCTATCTTCTAAAATATCTCTAGTTGTTCCAGGAATATGTGTTACAATTGCTCTTTCAAACTTTAATAATGCATTATATAAGCTAGATTTTCCAGCATTTGGTTTACCAACCAATGCTATTTTTACTCCCTCACGAGCCCTTAATCCTGAAGAATATGAATTTAATAAGTTTTGCAATTTTGCTAATGCTTGTTTCATTAAAGGCATTAAGGACTCTGGTTGATAATCACCAACTTCATCTGGGGCAAAATCTATATGCGCTTCTAAATAAGCCATAATTTCAATTAAGACATTTTTTACTTCTTCTGTTTCTTTAGATAATTCTCCTGCGACAGAATCTCTAGCTAATTGTATTCCGCCCATGGTTTCAGCATGTATTAATTGATTTATTCCTTCTGCTTGCACCAAATCTATTTTGCCATTTAAATAAGCGCGTTGAGTAAATTCTCCTGGTAAAGCATCACGCAACCCAAGATGTCTAAATAACCTTTGTAATAAACTACTGATTAAAGGGTTACCATGCGAACTAATCTCAATAATATCTTCACCAGTATAGCTTTTAGGTGCTTTAAAAAATGTAAATAAAACGTCGTCAAGAATGTTACCTTCAGCATCTTTAATATAAAGATATTGAAGATAAGGTTTAGATGAAATTTGTTCTTGTATCATTGAAACATTTAACACTTCATTAGACTTAATTTTGAACAAATAGCCTTGGAAATAGGGCAGTAAATTTATTCCAGATATTCTATGAATATGAATAGCGCTTCTTGCATTAGCTGAAGAAAGAGCAAAAATAGGATCATTACTTGAGGTCAAATCATCTTTCCTTCTTTAATAAAATAATGCAAGAGCTTATTTTATTAGTTGAAATTTACAAATGTTTCTGGTGCGTTAGTGGAAGATCTTCTTGATCATCCTTACCATTTTCTATTGAAGAAACAGCTCCAACCCTTTCAGAACTTTGTTTATTTTGGTGCGTATAATTTGGGTTTCTTTTTTTAGGTATTTTCTTTTTAAAACGAGATTGATTATTTGGGTTTTGGAAATTTTTCTCTTGATTTTTTGGTGGATTATTTGTGTTATTTCTTGGTTTTTTTTCAGTTGAATAAATAACCAATCTTCTTTTATCACCAGTTCCAACACTGCGGGTTGCTATACCTACCATTCCATCTAATGCAAGATGAATGATTCTACGTTCTTGACTACTTTTTGAAGATAAAATAACACTTTTTCCTGTCTTTTTTACTTTTTCAGCGAGAGATTTTGCCATTCCAACCAGTCTTTCTTCTCTTTTCTCAGAAGAATCTCCAGCTTCAACTGAAATACGGGAAGAAATATCACCTAATTTTTTTTGCGCAATTCTTTTAAAGACATGTTCAAATGCCAATGATAATTTATCACTTTTGCTAAGATATTTTTCTATTTCTGTATCTAATACTTTTACAACAGCTTCATTTTCTTGAATAATAATTTCTACTTGCTCATTTGATACACCAAATGCAGAGAAAAAAAGTTGATTATAATTTTCAAATAACTCTTGTACTCCTTCACTTTCCATCGTCAAGAAAGTTCTTGGAGGATAATCGTGTTGATTTGTGGTATGACTAATTTGTCTTTCTGGTTTTCTTTCAAAAGATTTAATCTCATTTGAGATATGTGTTGTTTCTTTTTTAGGTTTCCCTACCGGTGACAAATTATTTTTTGTTGTACCGCTTTTTCCTAATGTTTGCCTTACAACCTCACGTGCTGCAGCTTGTAAATCTTGTTTTACAGTTTCAACCCAAGCTTCAATTTTCACTGTACGAGAAAATAATCGAGATAGAATACCGCTAGTAGGTTGTTGGATTACATTATAACAAAGCAAATCTTTATCAGTAGAAAATGCTCTTGCCGCTTCACTTAAAGCATCGTCAAGAGTTTTTCCAGTAAATTGCCTTTTGTCCATGAATACTCCATTTTTAAAAAAGTTTAAACAGCTACTGCAATGCCTTAGCTGTTTTTAGAATCTAAGGGTAGACTCCTAATATTAGTTTACTTTATTTTTCAAGAACGTTCTTATAGCGACGTGTCAGGAACGCCTGCCTAACCATAGAAATGATAGTATTTGTAATTACATAAAGTGCCAACCCTGAAGGATAAAAAACCATAAAAACGGAAAATACCAATGGTAATATTTTCATCATTTTAGCTTGAGTTGGATCCATAGATGGCAACGGAATCATTTTCTGATAACCAAGCATTAAAATAGCCATTAAGATTGGCAAAATGAAATAGGGATCGTGTTGAGTAAGATCCTTAATCCAAAAGAAGAAAGGTGATTGACGTAAATCAAATGTGTGTCTCAGACATGAGTCTAAGGCAAAAAATACAGGTATTTGAGGTAACAAAGGTAGACATCCGCTTAATGGATTGACACCACTTTTAGACATTAATGCCATAGTTTCTCTTTGAAGCGCTTGTTTATCTTCTTTATATTTTTCTTGCAAAGCCTTCATCTGTGGCTGAATTTTCTGCATTTTTTGTGCAGACAAATAGCCTTTAACTTGCAGCGGTAAAAAAACTATATTTATTAATATAGTCAATAGAATGATTGCCACACCCCAATTATTCACCAATCCATGAATAAAAAATATGATATGGTACATTGGGCGAGCAATTATTTTGAAAAAGCCATAATCAATGGTTTCACTTAAATGATATTGATCAAAGTCTTTTAAAATTGTTTCTTTTTTAGGACCAATATAAAGTTTGTAATTTAGAGCAATTGATTGACCAGGTGCTAAATTAACAGGTTGTTTTACCCACGCTTCATAAACAGTTTGGTCATAGGGAAGACCTACTGCTTTACTTAGATTAAATCCTGTTCTAACGACTTCAAAGGCTATAGGCGATTGATTTTGCGGAATAACTGCATTCATCCAGTATAATGAATCAGCTGTTAGCCATGAGAAAAAGCTGCCAGACTCGCTCAGTAAAAGCTTTTGACCTGCTGATTCTTCAAAAGGAGTCATCTCTCTTTTTACTGTTCCATCTGGTAAACGGACAGCAGTTGCATGATACTGAGGCATAACTGAAGACAAAAAGCCTCCATTATTTTTATTGTCCGATGTCGCTCCAATTTCAAAATCAACGCTAGTACTTTGGGCGTTTTGCGCTATGTTTTTCACAATTACTTGCATTTCACCAGAATAATTAACATCAGCAAATTTAAAAACACGAGTGATTTCCAAACCGTTTACCCTTTGAACAATTTGCAAATCTCCTTGAGAATTTTTTGAAATTCCTGCAGGTTCTTTTCTTAAATCAAAGGAACCCACCCGAAAGCCAAAAGCTTTACAGATATTGTAATTTTCTATTACAGAAACAGGTGTAGGGTCATTGTAAGCTAATTTTTCACCAGTTAAAATATTACTTCCTAAGCAACCACCTATTGAGGTAAATTCAAATGTGGCATAAGATTTTTTAATGATGAGATCACTAGGATTTGCTATAGTTAAAGGTGCTACATTTTCATCAATTGCTTTTGGATTTTCAACTGGTGCAGTAGGATTTATAGTTGTCTGAGTTGTGTTAGTTGACTCAGAATTTTTTGCTTGGACTGCCTGTAAATTTTTCTGATGTGCATCGATTTCTTGTTGTTGTTTTTGGATATAATACTGGTTAATTGCAATATATCCACCAATTAACAAAAATAAACCTAACATAAAACCAATTGATTCTTTTTTCACTTCCAAATCCCATTCTAAATTTAGTTAAAACATTAAGGCAAATCTACTCCGCCTTTATGAAAAGGATGACACTTACATACTCGAATAGTTGTTTTGCCTAGGCCTTTAACAGCACCGTACTTCTGAAATACCTCAATACTGTATTGCGAACAGCTTGGATAAAACCGGCAATTCGACCCAAGTGCTGGAGAAATACACTTCTTATAAAACTTGATCAACAGCACAAAAAGTAAAGTTGTATATTCATTCAATAATCTTAAAATTCTATTCCCTTTCAAAACCTTTATCTTTCTCTCTTAGCGATTTTTTTAGTATCAATGAAATTTCTTCTAACAACTGCTCCCAATTTACTGATAGAACACTTCTGTTTGCCATAAATACAATATCTAGGGCAACTTCAGAAGGTAAATCAAAAGTTTTTAATACAGAGAACAATGCATGCCGAATTCTTCTTCTTGCTTTGTTCCGTTTTACAGCCCTTTTATGCACACCCTTTTTAGATGAAATAATTGCATATTTCAAGACACTACACTGCGTAGGTGAATTATTGATTTGAAAATAGAACAGGAAAGAATTTGTTTTGATTTTTCTGGCTTTTTCAAAGAAAAGCGAAAAATTTTCTATTTTCTCAATAAGAAAATTTGTTTGATTTTGCATTATTAAGTGTCGTCCTTTTTGGCACTAAACTAACCACTCTGAAGCAATACTCGTTATGCTCTAATTACAGTCAGATTCTGGGGCAAAGGAAAAATATGCTCATAAATGTAGATAATCCAGTGCTTAACAATATTTACATCAAGATCATTAGGGTTATATTACTGTTCCTAGCTTTTGCAACACTTATAAATCCAAAATTTTCATACTCCCAATCCCAAAGTGCTCCTGCTGGAATAGGAAAAATTGCAAATATTATAGGAAAAATTGATATCATCAGAAGTGGCAAGAACATGCCAGGCGAAAAAGATTCCATTTTGTATGAAACAGATGAAATTCAAACCTATGACAAAACTGCGGTAAAACTTCTGTTTAATGATGGAAGTAATATCATGGCTTTCCAAAATGCACATTTAAAATTAATTGAGTATAAAATAAAGCAGAAGGCGGAAGCTGTTAATGATGTTAAATCCGCAATAGATGTTGTAAAAGGAAAAGTTCGTTTTTTTGTAAAACCTCAAGAAAGTGAGAATGAAACTGGCAAAGTAGATGCAAAATTTAAAACATCTAATTCAGTCATGGGAATAAGAGGAACAAGTGGTTTTATAGACGCATCTATTCCAGGAAATACTCAGGTAATTGTTACAACTGGGACTGTTCAAGTGACAAGTTTGGCAGATCCTAGTAAATCTGTAGTGGTTGCGGCTAATTTGTATACAGAAATTGTCGGCAATAAAGCACCAACACTTCCAAAAGCAATACCACCTGCTATTTTAAACAAATTGAACTCAGATGCTAAGGCTCTAGATCCAAATTTTAGACTAGATGATAAAAGAAACAATAATACTCCTCCAGGCAAAGAATCTGGTTCTACAAACACCCCGGGTAACAAGTTAGGGAACGATAAAAGTGCTAATGTGTCTCCAGAAATTAATAGTGGAGTAACTGAACAAAGAAAAATAATTTTTAATCCTGATGGATCAAATTCAGTTGTAAGTACGAATAGTGCATTAAATGATTTATTAGTTTCACAAGGAAATAACTCTTTACGCCCAAGAAGCTACGCTGATTATGATCCAATTAAAAATTCTTTGCAACAAATATCTGATATAACATCTCAGCTAAATCGCCAAATAAGTCAAATCATACAGACAAATACAAGTTACATAATCAATAAAAATATTACTATCAATGTTAATAGCCCAAGTTCACCATAATCTCAGGAATTATTATGTTGCATATTTTCAAAGAAGTTCACTATCATCTTAAATCAATAGAAAGAAATACGAGATTGATTGATTTACTATCTGCAGCTTCGATTATTAATAATCAAGAAGAACAAATTTCAAGCTTACAGAAAGACTTTTTAATTACAGAAATAGCATTTTCATACAAACATTTTGGATTTAGTTTGTTCTGTCAAACAAGTATAAATTTTATAATTAAAGAAATATCAAGGTTATCAAATATAAATCCAGTTTATATTAAAAAATGGCTTATGATTGTAGGAGATTTATTATTACAAGAATTAGAGCCTGAAGAAAAAGAAAGAATATTTGATAATACAAATAATTTATTAGAAGAAATATTTGCACAAGAATTTATTAAAAGAATATTTTGCACAGAACAAGAAGAAGATTATTTAACAGGAATGTCTATTTTTCCTAGTGATTTCATTGATAACATAAGAAATTATAGTAGAAATAAAATTAGTAAAATTACATTAAATAGCAATATAAATCATGATGACTCAATTTTTGATGAAAATGAGTTTTTCCTCGATGAGTTTGAAACCTTAAAAATTTCAATCTTCAATTTCTTAAATAAATTACAAGAAGATCCACTTTCTCTTCTTTCTTGGAGACTGGAATCATTTGTTTGTGTATCACAAAAAAGTAGTAATCTTTTTTTGTTAAAGGATGAAAAAACAATTAGAATAAACGATCCTAAGAAAATAATGTCGATTATCTCATTGTTAGTTCCGCATAGAGATCAAAATGGAAACTTGCTGCTGCCAGATTCACCAATATCGGTTTCACAAATAGCAAGAATTTTTTCTGAAGAATTTAAATCTGATAAATTTCAAGTAAACATTATTAAAAACTGGCTAAATCCAAAAAATCAAGAAAATATTAAAAAAGAAATAGAATTTTTACTAAATTCTGGTGTTGAAAATGGCATATTTTTTAAAATACCAAATGGAAATAAATCATATTCTTTTGGTCTAAGCGATAATGGTTTAAAAATTATTAAACCATTTCATAAAGTATTAACAGACACAATTTTAATTCAGAATGTTGACCAATTTTAAAATATAGCTATTCTGACGGGCAATTAGGTTTTTCCCCATAATTAGAGGACAACAATGCCAAGACCCGTTATCGATCACTTTGAAACAAATGAACATTACACTATAAAAATTACAAAGCCGAGTTTAAGATATGTTGACTTTTTTTTGAAATTAAAAGCGGGTCCTAAACTTCTCAGTACTGGTTTTTATCCTAATGCTAAAGAAATATCAGAAACACAAGGCGCTTTTGAAGCGATAAGGCATAAATTAAAACTAAATTATTCAGATGAAAAAGTAGCTATTGTTATAGTTGGAGATGGTATTAATCCACGAACTGGTTATTATATAGCAAACATGACTAAATGGCATATTTTTTCTATTGATCCTGAAATGCAAAGAAATTACGAAGAGTTAATAAACAAAATAAATGACAAAAAAAACTTAAGTATTCTACCTCAAAAAATAGAAGAATGTAAGTTAGATTTAAGTAGTTTTAGTTCCGTTGTTTTATTATTTGTTCATTCACATGCTAGTTTAAAAGCTTCAATTCAAGCAATTACAAACAAAAATGAGACTACACAAATCCATGCTATCTCAATGCCCTGTTGCTTTGATGATGATTTAGGTATTCCATTTGATTTAAAATATGATGATCCTTATGTTATTTCAGTGCATAGAACTATTTTTGTATACAAAAATGTAATGCGACATTTTTAGTTATCAAAAGCTCTTGAAATAGCATCTATGACTTTTTGTCTATCAATTTGTTTTTTATTTGAATTCTCATCGTCTTCTTCAGGAGCAATTTTTAATTCTTTTTGGAGAGCAGCAAATAATGTTGTTTTTTTAGATACTTGAATGGAAAAAATGCCAAACCAAACCAATCCAATGATCAAAAAAATTGATATGTATTTAAGTAATGCACCCATAACACTCTCCCTTTTAAATTTCGGAGAGTATTCATTTTAATAAAGAGTCATGAAAATGACTAAAAATAAATAAACAACCGCAATAATTAATGTTCCTTGATATACAAATCAAAACTAGGATTAAAATCTTGCGGATTTTTTCCAGAATAGCCGCCTACATAACTTTTCACCAAATGCGTAGTTACAGCTGAATACAAAGGTACTATAGCATAATCTTGCATGAATATAGTAGAAGCGTCTTCTAGCAACTTTCTTCTTTTCTTTAAATCCGTTTCAAATGCTGATAATTTCAAAAGTTGATCAAATTTTTTGTTACTATATTTTGGGCTATTCATTTCACTATCTGAACGAACAATATCTAGAAATGTATTTGCGTCATTGTAATCAGCAATCCATCTGTCCCAAGCGACTTCATACTCACCTTTATGTCTTGTATCCAAAAATACTTTCCATTCTTGATTTTCCAAAGTTACATCAATGTTTAAATGTTGTTTCCACATTGAAGCCACTGCGAGTACAAGTTTTTTATTATTTTCATTTGTACTATAAGTTATTTTTATTTTTAAGGGATTTTTATCACCATATCCCGCTTCTTCATATAATTTTTTAGCTTTTGTTACCCTGTCTTTAAATGGCAAGTTCGTCCATTCGTATTTTTGTTGCGAATAATTTTTAGTTCCAAGAGCAACAATATCGTAAGTTGGTATTTCACCTCTTCTTGTAACCTGTTTTGTTAAAACATCTCTATCAACTACCATAGAAAGAGCTTGTCTTAATTTTAAATTATCTTTAAATGGCTTTTTTTTCAGATTGAATGACAACCAATAAGCAGCAAGATATGGATTAATTTTTACTTCTTGCGGCAACTTTTTCTTTAAGTGTTCAAATAAATCAGTTGGAATTTCATTAGTAAAGTCAATCTGTCCAGTTTCATACATTTGAATCACAGTATTTAGACTCTGGGTAGGAAAATAATTAACCTCTTCCAAAATCGTTTTTTTGGCATTCCAGTAATTTGGATTTTTTACCAAAGTTATTTTATCACCGACTTTCCAATACTTTATTAAAAATGGACCATTATTGATGATTTTTCCCACTTGGAAAAAATCATCTTTCTGTTTATTTAAAACATCTTTTTTTGCTGGCGAACAATTCACCATTGCTAAAATTTCTAAAAAATAAGGTACTGGGCTTGTAAGAGTAATTTCCAAAGTTTCTTTATCAATGGCACGAACACCTAAATGATCCACAGATAACTTATTTTGTGTTATTGCTTCACTGTTTTTTATCGGAAATATTAAAAAAGAATAAGAAGAAGCTACCTTCGGATCAACTAATCTTTGAAATCCATAGACATAATCATCTGCTGTTATGATGTCACCATTTGACCACTTTGCATTTTTTCTAAGATGAAAAACATAAGTAAGACCATCTTTACTTATTTTCCAACTGGTTGCACCTGCTGGTTGCAAAACTCCATTAATATCATTCCGTATAAGTCCTTCAAAAAGATCTTGAACAACGTTTGTAGTTGGAGCATCTTCAGATTTTTGTGGATCTAAAGTGGCAATTTCTGTTCCATTAGAAATATTTAGCTTTTGTACTTTAGCAGCTTTTTGATTATTTTCTAAATCAGCAGCTATTAATTGTGATGAGAACAGAAAAGTGTAAAATAACAAGAAATATTTAAGTATTACTTTGAATTTCAGACCCATTTTTTATTTTCCTTTCAAAAATTAACTAAAGTAATGTATCATTGATTTAAAAAAAAATCTATTTAATAGTAAAATAATTTATTAAAAAATGTAGAATGTATAATTAAGTATTTTTATTTAAAAATTTAAATGATAAAAATGAAATTATCCCAAATAGCAAACTTGCTAATAATAGTACAAATTTAAAATGTTCAATAGAATTTCCAAATATTCCTAAAATAACTCCTGATAATGGCATAAAAATAAAATTAATGCACAATAAAATTCCTATAACACTTGAAAATATATGTTGGGGTATAATTTTTGCGCGCAAAGTTCGCATATATACACTATAAAATCCGTCGGATAAAAATATTATTGCATAAAAAATTGCAAATAAAATAAAATTTTTAGAAAAAACAATACTTATATTAGCTATAAAAAATAAAATTACACCGAACATACCTAATTTTTGCAATGTAAATATTTTCAGAAAAAACGGTATAAGCAAAAATCCAAGTACTCCTATACATCCAGCAATGGTTCCTAAATAACCTGCCATATAAGCACTACTATGAAGACCTTCTTTTAAATATCCAGCACTTCCTGAAAGTAAAAATCCAATACTAAAATTCATACTAATAGCAATAGCGCAAAGATAAATTAATTCTTTAGATTTTAATACAAATTTAATTCCAAGATAGAATTGACTAGTTATGTCATTAAAAAGTTTTTTCTTTGATACCTTTGGTACATTATTTATCTCAGAAATATTTCTTCCTATCAATTTACTTAAAACTGTTCCAAGTAGACCAAAAAGAAACAGAAATGATAATATTCCTAAAAATGGGATTGCTGTCATTTTAGCTAAAACAATTGCTGCAAATCCAGGGGCTAAAATTTGTGTGCCAAGATCGATTCCTTGTAAATAACTTTGTAATTGAGCTAATTTATTTTGCGAAATTATTTTTGGGGCCAGTGTTTCAAAGGAAACAAAAGCCATTTCGTGAAAAAAACCAATTGCACCACCTAGAATGCCAAATATAATAATAATTTGTGTATTACTCAATTCTAAAAGCAGTAGTAGTCCAACTAACATGGTTATAAAAAATCTTGAAAAATCTGCAAGGATAAGCATTTTTTTAGGACCAAAAAAATCTGTTGCTACTCCACTAAAAGGCATAGCAACCAATCTCGGAATCCACTCAATTGCAAAAGCAAATCCTGAAGCACTAATACTTCCTGTTTTTTGATATACTAAAATAGGAATACCATATACAAGTGATTGATCTCCTAAAGAACTAAAAAATCTTATAAGAAAAATTGGAAAAAGACTTTTCATAATTAAACCAACTCAAATTGAGCTTGAAAATGTTTTTGAGTTAATTGAATTGCCATTTTAATTTGCTGTGAAGTTTGTCCTTTGTATCTAAATCTTGCTAATATTTTTTCATAACCGCCGTTTCCATCAAAAACTTGACCTAATTTTGCATAATATTTAAAATATAACTCCGAAATTAAATAGCTTTCAAAATTTATTTTAATTAATTTTTTTCCTATAACTTCAGGCAACATTAAAAATCCAGCTATTTTATTTTCTTGCTTATTAGTTTGATATGCATGTAAAAAGAGATCTTGTCCTGTTAATAATTTTAACCATTCTGTAAATAAATTAACTCCAAATACTTCTTTTACAACAAATGGAATTTCACCTCCACCCATTCGAACTCCAACTTCTAAAAATATGGGGTTTTGAGCAAAGAAAAATTCCAAATGGAAAACGCTATTTTCTACTTTCAAAGCATTCAAACAACTCTGAGCAAAGTTTAAATATTTACTTTTTTCTTCTAGATTATCAATTGTTACAGATCCTAAAGAATTACCCTCTCTAAAAGAAAGACAATCTCCAATATATTCACTTACTATCCCAAAAATAATTTCGCCATTTCTCATTATTCCGTCAATGTGACCTATTTTATTTGCTAAAAATTCTTCCATCTCATAGTTATCTATATTATTTTCTATTTTTGAAAAAATTTCATCAATATCCTTGAAAGATTTACAGATAAATACACCATTACTTGCAGCTTCGCTTAATGGCTTTAAAACTATTCCATTTTCATGCCTAAGAAAAAAATCAATGATATTTTGTTTTGATGAAACTAATTTCCAATCAGGAACTTTTAAAGAATTCTCTGCAACCACTTTTTTCATAATATTTTTGTCACGCCAACAAATAACTTCTGCTAATTTAGGTCCTGGTATATTTAATTTTTCTCTTAATTTTGCTGACTCTATCATATCAAATTCAGATAATGAAATTAACAAATCAAATTGAAATTTAGTTGAATATTTTTCTTCTAATTTTGAATAACATTCTTCATATGATAAATTATCTACTATAACATAGCTTTCACACTGATTTAACTCAATAACTCTCTCACATCCCTTTTTACATATCATGTGAATTTCAAAATCATTTTTTGAAAGAACTTGACGATAATCTGAAAACTCATCATCCCATCTATTCAAAATTAAAATTTTTTTCTTCATAAAATTCTCTTATAAGCTAATTTTATATATTTTGCCCTAAATTATAAAAAATATTTAGTTCATTCTTTAATAATTGCTGATTGCTTGAGAAAAAATGTGCCGTACATATTCTGTCTCGAAAGTCATTAAATTCAACATATTTTTCTGGAATACTCCATTTCATTTGCTTTAAACACTGCCAGTCAATTTTTGAAAATTTTCTTTTTAATTCAGAATAATCTAAATTTTTTGCATTTAGTAAAAATGCAACTGCAGATGTTCCTTGCCACTCAAGTGGTTGGGAAATTTCTTTCCCTAGTAATGAGAGTAATGCTTGTTTTACAAAAGACTTATTTCTTGCTTCAGAAATTAACAATGGAATAGTATCACCAGCTAATCTAGCTGCTATTTCCATTAAAATTGGCCTATTTCTTTTAGAGCACCAGCGCATTTCTGCATGAAAAGGACCAGACGGAATATTAAGAGCATGAATAATTTCTGTGCAATATTCAAAAATTTGTTTTTCACGATCATTTACGTGGAACATTTCTACAATGTGACCAACTTCAGTAAAACCATTTTTTCCACCTAGAATTTTTTTAGTCACTGACCAAAAATCAATTCTTTTGGAATAATAATCTATAATTCCTTCAACACTAAATTCATCTCCTGCAATGTATTCTTCAAGAAGAACATCTTTTGCAACAAAGACTTCTAAATCACTATCATTAGTGTTCCTGATATTTAAGACTTTTTCTTTTAATTCTTCTTTACTAGAAACTTTATAGACATGCATACTGCCAGACATATTCACGGCTTTAACAATGATAGGAAATTCAGAATTTAGAGCTATTGTATCTAAATTTTGGGTGGCTGGAATAATATGAAATTTTGGAACTTCAACATTTTTTTCTTGCAAACGTAATCGCATTAAATTTTTTAATCGACAACATTCAGCATTTTCAGGAGTAATACTAAGTAAACCTAAAATTTTTGAAACTTTTGCACAAATTGCAACATAATATTCAAATCCGGGTATAATGAGATCAAATTTCTTGTTTGTTTCTTTAGTAAACTCATTTACTTTTTCTAGAATAGCATTTTCTGAGCCAGTTTCACAAATTAATTTTCCATTTAACTTATTATTGATCTGTTCATCTAGAACTCTCTCACCCTTATCAGCAGTTGCAACCCAAATATGAAATCCGCAATTTAGAGCCTCTTGAATAAAAAGAATTCCTGATGATTGAGGCTCAACAAGTAAAATATTTTTCATATGGACACCCCGCTATGCTTTTAAACCTACTGATTGGGCAAGTTCTTCAAAATATTTTCCAATTAAGAAAATAGAATTTCTAATTACTTCTTCACATAATTTTGCATCATTTTCACTCTTAATGGCTCTTGAAACTATTCGAAACATAAGTGCAGGATGATCTTCGACTTCATCAGTATTTAAATGACTTTTAGCACCTTTAGTTCTATCTTTTCCTAAATGTAACAACGCTTTATTTGTAATCAAACCATTATACATTTTCCCATAATATTCAAGTACCCAGTCCCAAACAACCGCAGGTAATGCTCCATTCTGCATTACTTTGAAATTTAAATAGCCCATGAGTAACTCTGTCGAAAAAAATAATGGCGTAGATAAAACATCTTCTTTATTTGATCCTAATTCTTTTAAGTCATGTAAAAACAAATCATCGTGGCACATTTCATCGTATAAATAATAAGTAAACTCTTTTGCAAGAATATTATCTTTATTAATACATTTTTGAATTGCGAAAGAATCTAATTCATTATTTAAATTAATTCTATTCACACATTCTATCATATGTCTAGTATAATACTTTTTATCAAATGCGTCACCTACATGAAACATTTTAGTGTAAGGCTGATTTGTAAATATTTTATCGAATTCTTCATGAAATATTTCTTTAGAAATTTCAAAATTTATGAATTGCATATTACACCTTCTTTATTTGTTTACTTTTATATATTCCCAATATTATTTATTGTCAATTTAATTTAAATTTATTTCTTAAAAATTAATTACATAATAAATTATTTTTTGGCTAGTTTTAAAAATAAAATATCTACTAAATAGAAATTCATTTAGAATTATAATTTTTTAGTTAAGTTAATTTTATACATTTTTATATAAATTCAATCAAAGTTAGAAAAATATTTTTTAAAGAAATAAAGCAGAAAAGAAATTAATTATTTACTATTACAACAGCTATTTATTCATAATAGTAGGAATAAAAAAAAAGCCTTACTAAAAAACTAGTAAGGCTTTTAAGAAAAATAATAAATTATGTTGCCCGTTTACCCCTTTCAAGATCTTCTTGATGACGTAAAGAATAAAGAGCCCATGGTTGAATCTGCAAACGTTTGAAACCAATAGGATCACCAGTTCCTTCACAAAGGCCATAAGTTCCATCATTTGCATCTATCTTGCGTAGAGCTTTTTCAATAAGAGCAATTTTATTTCTATCAGCTTCAGCAAGTTTCATATTTACTTCTTGATCGGTTTCCACAGAAGCAAGGTCAGTTTCATCTGAAATATCATCCCGACTGATTTCATAAGCTCCTTCATTCTTACGTGCCTGTTCTTTTGCGTAGAGTTCATCTCGCAATTTCGTAAGGAGTGCTTTTAATTGACCGACTTCTTCACGGGTCAATTCCTGTGGTTGAGAAGGCATTTTAGGCGGCATCGTTTTCTGTTCTCCTACACAACACGGATACCAATTCAAATAAACGTTGGTATGACTTTATTGGATGCAAATTAAAACATCAATTGTCTAAATTCGCCTTTTTATTAGTGGGTTGAATTTACCGCACCGGAAAATTGACATACAATAAATTCTCACCAATAGTCTAGGGATAGTATGCATACTCTTTTTGTTCAGTAAAGCCAAGAAAAAGGATAAGGATTTTATGTTCTCGCCCAATAACAATGAGAATATTCAAGAATGTCTTAATTTTATTTCAGGTAAATGGGAATTCCCAGAGGAAAAATTAGGCCAAATAATAAGCCCTTTTACAGGACAGATTTTAGCAAATACCTATCGTAGCAAAAAAACAAGTGTAAATTCAGCTGTACTTAGTGCAAGTAAAAGTCAACAAGAATGGGAAAAATACAGTTACCGGGAACGTGCAGCAATATTTCTTAATTATCGTAAATGGTTACTTGAAAATCTAATTGATTTAGCAAAAATAATCAGTAATGAGTGTGGAAAGTTACAGAATGAAGCAAAAGACGGGTTACTAAAAGGAATTGAAATTCTCGACTATGCCATTTCAATTCAAAACCTAGATCAACTTGCTAGAATGACGGTTTCTAAAGGTGTTCATTGTGAGTATAGACGTGAGCCCTTGGGTGTGGTTGCAGGCATCACACCTAGTAATTTCCCAGCAATGGTTCCAATGTGGATGTTTCCAATTGCGATTATGGCTGGAAATAGTTTTATTTGGAAACCCTCAGAAAAAACAGCTATGACATCTTATTATTTGGCACTAGGATTTAAAGAATCAGGATTACCGGATGGTGTTTTAAATATTATCCAAGGAGATAAAGAAACTGTTGATATTTTATGTGAGCACGAAGACATTAAAGCTATAGCCTTTGTCGGATCTACACCTGTAGCGAAACATGTTTATACAAAAGCAACTTCAACTGGTAAAAGAGCCCTCACATTAGGAGGAGCTAAGAATCATATTTTTTTAATGCCAGATGCTATTAGTGAGCTCGCTGTCGATGGAATTCTTTCTTCTTTTACAGGTTGCTGTGGTCAAAGATGTATGGCGGCAAGTGTTTTACTTGCTATTGGCAATACACAAAATATTATTGATGAAATTGTTTCTAAAGCAAAAAATTTCGCTCCTGGAAAAGATATTGGTGCATTAATAACGAAACAATCTTTACAAAAAGTAGAAAAAGCAATTTCTGAAGCATGCTTAAGTAAAGAACAGATATTAGTTGATGGACGAAATCCAAAAGTTGAAAAAGAAATATCACAAGGTAATTGGTTAAATCCAACAATTGTAGATCATGTTTTGCCAAATAGTATCCTTGCTAAAGAAGAACTATTTGCCCCTGTATTATCTATCATCCGCTGCAAAAGTATTGAAGAAGCTATGCACATTGAAAATGCAAATCCCTATGGAAATGCTGCCTCAGTGTTTACTTCTAGAGGTGACATAGCAGAATTTGTCACCTTAAATGCCAAAGCAGGAATGATTGGAGTCAATGTAGGAATTCCAGTACCTAGAGAACCTTTTTCATTTGGGGGAATAAACCACTCAAAATTTGGGCATGGAGATATAACTAGTGATGGAGGCTTAGAATTCTGGAGCAACCGGAAAAAAGTAACAACAAAATGGTTTCAATTAAAAAATCAAAATTGGATGTCCTAAATCAAATTGGAGAATACTATGGTTAACTTCGGACATGTTTTGTTAACTTCACATCCAGCAAGTATTTTTAAACAGGCTGCTCCTTTAAATTGGGGGGAAGCCGACCCTTTACTAAGAGGACCTGTAGTAGCTTCGTTAACAAAACGCGAACACAGAAACGCAATTGGTACACATAGTGGAAGTTATTCAGTATACAGAGCATTAGCAAATGCCTCAGGTGCTCTAACTGTCGAACACCGACCAGATTTAACGAATACATCACCAGTTGTAGATATTGGACCTTTTCCTTCTTGGGGAGATCCTGAAAAAATTGTGAGCTTAGATCCTTGGGGAGCTAAAGTTGGAGAAGTTTTTCAAAGCTTTTTCACCAAAGGATATGATATTCGTCCAACAATTGCTATTACTAAAGCACATATTAATATGCCAGAAATATCTTCAGCAATTGATGCTGGTAGACTTCACATAGATGATAAAATTATTTCAAAAAATAAAGATGTGCTTGTTACCAAAGCAGCAATTGACCCTGTTTGGTATCTTCCTGGAATTGCAAAACGCTTTCAAGTTTCAGAGGGAGATCTCAGACGTGTTTTATTCGATCAAACAGGTGGAATGTTCCCAGAACTCATTACTAGACGAGATTTAAAAGTACTTTTACCACCAATAGGCAGTACAAGTATTTATATTTTTGGTGAAGTAAATCATGTAAGTGATTTATCAAAGAAACTCACTGTAAGAATTCACGATGAATGCAATGGATCCGATGTCTTTGGATCAGACATTTGTACTTGCAGACCCTATCTTACACATGGAATAGAAGAATCAATTCGTACCGCACAAGAAGGAGGAGCGGGAGTCATTGTCTATTTTCGGAAAGAAGGAAGGGCTCTTGGAGAAGTAACAAAATTTTTAGTTTATAATGCAAGAAAACGCCAAGAAGGTGGAGATAGTGCAGCAACATATTTTCATCGCACGGAATGTATTGCTGGTGTCCAAGATATGCGTTTTCAACAACTCATGCCTGATGTTTTACATTGGTTAGGCATTCGAAGAATAGATAATTTAGTTTCAATGAGTGATATGAAATACAATGCAATTGTAAATAGTGGAATTGAAATTGGAAGAAGAGTTTCCATACCTGATGAGTTAATACCACCTGATGCACAAGTAGAGATGGAAGCTAAAAAAGCTGCTGGTTATTATACTGAAGGAAAAACAAAAAGTGTCACAGAACTTAAAAAAGTAAAAGGACGCAAATTAGATGAATGATATGCTCAAAGATCTAAGTGGTGATATTCATGACATAGAATATATATTTTCTCCACTTACTATAAGAAAAAAAGCTTTAGAAATATTTAATTTATCTTTAGCAAATAAAACTTTTTTCCAAGTAAATTCTGATAAATTGGATGAAGTATCAACTTTTGTTTCTTCAGTTACTTTAGATAACTACCCAAATTTAAATATTCCATTTCATTCGCGCTGGAATCATTTTAATGTTGGCCATTTCGACCGTTTATCTGAGCTAAAATTAGTATTAAAAGATTTAACAACTTATCAAATAACAAAGTCAAAAATAGATTTAGTTATCATCAGCGTTTTACTTGATGCAGGTGCAGGAAGTAGATGGAAATATTTTGAAAAATCTACAGGGAAAGAATACTCTCGTTCTGAAGGATTAGCAGTAGCAAGTCTTCGTTTATTTCTTTCGGGCTTTTTTTCACTAGATCAAGATAAACCTTATCAAGTTCATGCAGAAAAATTAAGACAGCTTACACTAGAAGAATTAGCAAACGGGTTGCAAGTTTCTGAAAAAAATTTTTTAATTGGCTTAGATGGTCGATTAAAATTATTGCAAAATTTAGGAGAAACATTACTCAAAGATCCAGAAATGTTTGGTGCTGATAAACCAAGAATAGGAAATATTTTAGATTATTTGCAAGAAAAATTTCCTACTGGACATATGACCGCAACTCAAATTCTTCGCACTATTCAAAGAGGATTAGGGTCAATTTGGCCAGGACGCATTTCTATTAATAAAATAAATTTAGGAGATGTTTGGAGCTACCCTTTATTAGGTGATGGAATAGAATCGTTAGTTCCTTTTCATAAATTATCGCAATGGCTTTCTTATTCATTGTTTGAGCCTTTGATGGAAGCTGGTTTTACAATAGGACAAATCGATAATTTAACGGGTCTTGCAGAATACAGAAACGGTGGGTTAATGCTTGACTCAGGATTGATTTCTTTAAAAAACAAAGATGATTTAGATAAGTTACATCACCCTGGTTCACCTATCATTGTTGAATGGCGAGCATTAACAATAGTTTTATTAGATGAAATAGCTAAAAAAGTAACAGAAAATTTAGGAAAAAAGTCAACTGAATTTCCATTAGCTAGAGTTCTTGAAGGTGGTACATGGTGGGCAGGGCGAAAAATTGCAGCCCAACTTAGGAAAGATGGTTCTCCGCCAATAAAAATTGATAGTGATGGGACTGTTTTTTAACAAATATAATATTTATACTATAGTGGAATATATTCAATATATCGGAATAGGTTTTGCTATGAAGATAAGTAAACCGCAAAAATACAATGCAACTGTTTTATTTTGTGATATTCGTAAATTTACTACTCTATTTGATGAAAAACCACCTGAAGAAGCATTTTCCTTTGCCAATTATGTTTTATCTAGTCTAAGTAAAGTCATTATTAAAAATAAAGGAACAGTTGATAAAATTATGGGCGATGGTATTTTAGCGCATTTTGGAATTACAGAACCAAATAATGAACATGCTAAATTTGCATGCTTATGTGCTTTAAAAATTTTAGAAGAAATTTCTATCATTAATGCTAATTACTATTTCCTAAAAAAACCAATTATTTCTGTTGGCATTGGTATTAATACAGGAGAAGTCGTATTTGGTAATATTACAGTAGGAAACAAATTAGTTTCATCAATTTATGGTGATGTTGTTAATACCGCATCAAAAATAGAGCATTTAACAAGGAATTTTTTGGTAGATGTTATATCATCTGAGAGTACATTCACAGCCTGCGAAAATTATTTTAATTTTCTCGGACTAGGAAAAGTACATGTAACCGGCAAAAAAAATCAGCAAACTCTTTATTGGCTATTACCTACAAATTTTAGTAAAGATAAAAAGGATATTTTATGAGTTTTGAAGAAAATACTTTATTAGATCAAAACGGTAAATTAACTTTAGACACTATTAATAAGCTAAAAGAAAATGCTGACATGCTAGAATGTCAATGCCCAACAAAATTAATAGAAATTATTGAATCAATTAATAAATTTGAGTCATATACAGATGATTGTATTCTTAAATACCCAAATGATAAAACAACTCATGAATGGCTGAAATATTCAGCCATTAATATAAATAAATTACTTTCCTCAACTTTACTACAACTAGCAAGATTAGAAGGTTTTCTAACAGAAGATAATAAAATTAAGAAAAGGATTTAATATTTCATTGATTAACATAAACATGCGCAGGTACAGCTTTGATGTTATATTTTTTTGTAAGAACTCTATCTCTATCAAAATAACAATCTAATTCTATTTCTAATGCCTTTAAAGCTGTATTAGCTTTTTCTAATCGATCAAAAGTATTAATAATAACCACTTTATCTTTTAGATTTTTCTGATTTTTTCTAATTTTTAATAAATCTTCTTTACAATCTGAGCACCAAGATGAGAAAAAAATTAATTCTATTTTACTTTTACTTTTAAGATAATGTTCAAATTTTTCTTCATTAAATTCCATACATTCAGCAAAAACAGGTTGTAAAATAAAACATGAAAGTAAAATTAGAATATTTCGCATTATTCACTCTTAAAAGAAAGTTTTTTCATATGCAACTAATGCAGAGTTTGAAGTTGTTTGATTTGAATTAGTAAAAGGTCCTAAATTACCATCATACGCACCACCAATTGTATAAGAAAATCTAAGTGTGTCTTGTTCTGTAACATTATACTTCACTAAAAAGAAAACAGAGTTAGATTGCTGAGTAGGGTTAACATTTTTTGTTGAATAACCCGCAGCATCATTTCTCCTATAAGTAGTTTCTTCACCAATATAATCAAGGATAACACCTGTTTGGAATGCTAATTTATATTCTTTTAATACATGCCCTAATGTTAAGACTGTTGTATATTGTAGATCTCTTGTTCTTTTATATTGTGTTTCTCCTTTTGCATTCACATTATCTGGAGTTCTATCAAATGAATAAGTAAGCAATTGGCTTGCTCCAAATTGTAACCAACTCATTCCCCACCAAAAATCAATACCACCCATAACTTGATGAAAACCATTTCCGACAGTATCTATTGCATCACCATCTAAATCAACCATATTTTTTGCTAATTTTGGTTTATAACTTGCTACTAATTGCACTTGTGGCCGGTAAACATTGTCTATACCCATATTTACCAGATTATAACGACCAGATAAAATAGGATCTCCTAAAACATATTTAACTTTATTACCTTGAGTTAAATCGTTTATATTTATTGGTCCTTCACTCTGATTTAGCGTCCCTGTTAATGTTACAAAAGCATCATCAGTTAATCTATAACCAACTGCGAGAGTTAAAGTTCTTCTTGTAATTAATTTTGGATTTGTAGTTCGTATTGCTCCTTGTGAATCACTATTTTTATAGTTCATGTATCCAAAATTTTGTGAAATGCCCAGATAAGCCTTTAAATTTTCATTAGGATTTAAAACTAAAGGAGTAGTTGCACTAGAACCACAAGATGAACATGCATAGGCATAAGATGACAATAAAGATAAAGTAGCTAACCCAGATGTTAAAGATAATTTTGAAAATTTCACGTATAAATTCCTAACTTTGAGTAAAAATAATATTTCACAACAAAATTAGAAATATTTTGTTCCTGTTTTTTCTCAATATCCAATATGAAACAAAATGTTGCGGCTTAAATTAATAGATGAAAATAATTATATTTTCTGGAATTAGCAAAGAAAATAAATAATACTATTTTTTATCTTCAGGAAAAGAACTGCTAAAAGTATAATTATAAACAGTATCATTAGAATTAAATCGAATTGTTAAATCTTTTGTTTGACTTTCCGAAAAAGCTGAATATTTGTAATATCCATAAGAATATGTTTTCATACCAGAATCGTATCCCACCCGAAATGGTGGGCCATATGCTTTTTCAATTTCAGTGCGTGTTGTTTCATTGGCTTTTATCCAAACCACTGTACTTGGAAATTGATTCCCTACAGTGAGACAAGCTGTGGTCATAACTGAACAAAATAACGTCAGAATCATGATAAAAAATCTATTTGAATTCATTTCTTAAATTCTCCTCATTCAGTAAAATAATCTTTAAACCAGATAAAGGGCTAACAATTGAAACAACTAAATTGGCTTTGTTTCTTTATTCTCCTTATATCATATTCTGCATATGCTCAAAGAGGGAAAGATTCAATTCAACAAACTGCTCCTACAACAACCCCTTTAAGTATGTTTGCTGGTTATTTTGACACAGGAATGGTTCCGAAAAATCGATTATCTTTTGATCTGCCTTTAACTGGATTAGATTATGGCGTGAGTGAGAACCTTACAATTGGTGCAAATTCAGCTTTAAGTGTATTGACTTTATTTACTTTTCAGCCTTTTTTATACTTAAAAGCAAGATATCGTTTTTTTAGTAATAAAGATATTAGTTCAGTGATTACAGGTTATGCTGGTTATGTCTATCTCTCTCCCCAAGGAAATAATTTAAAAACCACTGTAAGCTATTACAATTTTACAAATAATACTTCCTATTTTATTAATTCATATAATATTATTACATTTCATTTAACAGCCCTTAATTTAAATTTACAATCCGGTGAACCACAAGATTTAAAATACTTCAAGCTCTCAGTAAGCACTGTCGCATTTGGAGTTGGTTATCAACTTTTTTTTAATGATTATGTGGGTATTGAAGGCCAATTTCTCTATGCTCCCTTTTTCCGTATTGGTTATGATGATCCTGGGCAACAAACATCTCTCGATTATACTGCAGGAAGTAATTCTATCCCATATTTTGCAAGGTTCTTAATGAATGTAAAAACAGGTAAAGAATCAAATCTTAATTTTGGTTTTTTTAATTTAAGTGATCTTATTTATGGACCATGGATTGGTTGGCAAGTTTTGTTTTAAGAAATATGCTGGAGAAAAATATGATATTAAATAAACATTTCATAATATCTGTTCTTGTTTCTGCTTATTTTTTTATGAGTTGTCAAAACCAAGACTCTATTTCTGGACCTCCTTATTCAGCTTATGTTTTGCAACTTATTCCATTAATAAGTTCACAACAAAGATCGGAAGCTCCAACTTATAAATATGATATTGGAACTTATCCAAGCTTACAAAATTTAAATAATTTATCTGGCACTTATTATCAAATGTTTCAAGGTGGAAAGTTAACAGCAAAGTATGTTACTGGCTCAATTGTTTTTGCCAAGAGTTTTGAGCAAACAAAAAATGTTAATTTAAGATACAAAGTAGTAAATGGCGCTGCATCACCAAAAGATTACTCTACAGCGGCTATGTTATCAGCATATTATCAGTTTGATACAGTAATGAATAATATTCAAACAATGACTGGTTATAGCCCAAGTTTTATCAACTCTAAGTACGGTACAATTAAAGTTTTCTTTGAACCATCCATTGTACTTTCTGGAGATGGTTCGACAATAGAAGCTTCCGGTAAATTAAATGCAGCCTATATGCCAGGAGCCCATCAATTTTTATTATACCAAAGATCGAGCTTAGAAAACATACCTTTATCAAGTAATTTGCAAGTTATTGCACACGAATCCGGACACTCCATTTGGGAACTGGCATTTGATAATGGAAGTTCACCTGATTGTGATCGTATCAATCAAGAGTATGTTATCAGAGGATTAAATGAAGGATTTGCTGACTTGTTAAGCTATACAATGACAGGAAGTACAAATATTTTAAAAAATAGTATTGATATTAATGGAACAAGTGGACAAAGAAACTTCTCTACTATTACTTTTAATTATGATCAAATTTCGAATGGTGTAGCAGATTCAAGTAATTCAGTATGCCAACAAAGCTTTTATTGTATTGGTACCTTATTTGCAAATGCAATTTTTAAAGCACAAGCAAATTTAGGACAAGATCAAACTACACTATCTGGTAGAAGTATCATGATGAATTTAATTGTAAATGCATTAAAAACAACAAAAAGTAATATGTTAAATTTACCAACAGCAAATTTTTCAGATTATTGTAGTCCGAGTAACGGAGACAGTAATAATACTACTTATAATGGTCAGGTTTTAGGTTCGTTTTTTCAATCTCTTTTAACCCAAATAGGAACAGGAAGTTCACAAACACAAATTTGTTCACAATTAAAAAATAATTTTGGAACTTATGGTTTCCCAAGTAATTATAGAACAGGTTTTACATGTCCATAATACAAAACACAAAGTTTTTATTCATTCTGATGACTTTTTTTTGTTCGGAGTCTCAAATATTAGCTGTTGATGGTACAAGTTTTCATCTTGCCGCAGGAGGTGCTGGAGTATTTTATATTAGACAAGATTATGGAGAATCAACTTTTTCTCAATTTGCACCTGAAGCCGTAGTATACGGATATCTCCCAATTTTTCACCACTTCTGGTTTCGCCCTGGGTTTAGAATAAATTATTCTTGGCTTCAGCCTGACATGCCACAGGCTTTTCAAATAAAAGAAACAGACTTAAGATATATGCTTGAAACTGGCCTTGTTTTTGATTGGGTCATTCTCCCTAGCCTTACTTATGCCTTTGGCTATACCTATAGAAATACCACTTTAGTTACCAATTATCCTATTGTATCAGTAAACGATAGTGTTTCTGGCTCTGAAAATATCTTTTATTCACACCTTCAACTAGGGATTGGATTTCCTATCATGAGTGGTTTTATTGTCATTGAACCATTTGGAAGATTTGTAATGGTTCAAAATGACTACAGATTTAAGTGGGCCTATGGTTTAGAAACAACTTTTCAAATTTTTTAACCCCCATGACTCACCAATTTTTTTACAGGAACATTTTTCTCTTGCAAGTAAACACGTTCCATGAAACACTATCCCATGAGAATAGTGCGTGCGTCATGAAAATATTCAGAGCCACCGAAGTCTCAAGTTTTATAATGTACGATACAACGCGTGGCATGGGGCTTTTGTGTTTGGTCGGCACGTAGAATTCATCAGGAGATCCTGTGGGTACCAAGTTATATGTAGGCAATTTGCCTTTTTCTGCTACAGAGAATGATATTGCTAGCCTTTTTGAAAAAGCTGGGAAAGTTGAATCTGTAAGAGCAGTTATGGATCGTGAAACAGGACGTTTTAAAGGGTTTTGTTTCGTAGAAATGCAAACAAAAGAAGATGCTGACAAAGCAATTGAAATGTTTAATGGAAGTGAATTAAATAATCGCCCTATGGTTGTTAATCCAGCACGTCCACCAGAACCTCGCAATCACCGTGGAGGCTTCAATGGAGGCCCACGTGGTGACCGCCAAGGCCGCCCTACGCGTTACTAAAAACGAAGCAGTAGTTTAACTCCTTTAAACTACTGCTTTTTTGTTACCCTACGTTCGGTAACGGATTGCTTTCCTGCAACCATTTCTTCCAATTTTCTACCATTTTAATAAATTTTTTATCTTCTTGAACTTTAGCCAAGTCAGCTAACCAAGTACCAATCATTTTATCTTCCTGATGAACTTTTGCACTTTTTTTCATTGTTCTATATTTCACTTTATAAAGTTTTGTAGGCACTTCTCCTTCATAAAACGAGGCTAAAGCAAATTCAGGGGGAACACCAATTTCTTTCGCTAGTAAAGTTGAAATATTTCTAATGATCTCCTCTTTTGAAGCAGATTCTCCTACACTTGTGGTAAGTTCTTCAAAAGAATAGACTACAGCATCTGCCAATTGTTGCTCTAAGTTCTCAACTTCATTAGCCATTATGACTGGTAGGGCATAGCTCAAAAACCCGCGCCAAAGCTCCCTATCTCTCGCATGGGAAGGGTCGGAATAAGCTGAAACGCCTGTTAAATCTAATTCAAGCTTTTCCATAGGAAATCCTCCTGCGAATTTCTTATTTCCACTTCTTTCTCTTTCGGTCATGTTTTATGTTAGCTAAGATGAGGGGTTTTTTACCCATGGCAAAAACCATATTGCACAAATTTAGGACTGACAAAAATGGCTTTTATTGTATTTGAAGGCGGAGAAGGTGTTGGAAAAACTACACAATTAGAGTTTCTACATAAGGCCTTAAAAAAACAAGGAAGAAATTGCCTTCTAACTAGAGAACCTGGAGGAACTCCATTTGCTGAACAAATACGCTCTTTGTTCAAACAAGTTGATCCTAGTATAGAATCCCCAATTCCTTTAACAGAGCTTTTATTAGTTTCAGCTTCACGCGCCCAACATATTGCAAAGGTCATTCGTCCTGAACTTTGTGAAGAAAAAATAATTTTATGCGATCGTTTTCTAGATAGTACTTATGTTTATCAAAGCATATTAGGAAAAATTCCAAAACAAACAATTGATATAATTTCACATATTTTTTTAGAAGATCTTCTCCCTGATCTCACTTTTATTTTTACTGCAGACCTTGATGTTGCCTTGCAGCGCATAGCAAAAGAAAAAAAACGCGCCTCAGATAGAATGGATACCCAAGAAAAAGAAATTCACCAAATTATAAAAGAAGGATATACAAAAATTTATCAAGAACAGTATCAGTACCCAAATGGCAAAGTACCAAACCGAATATTAATTGATGCCAATCAAAGCAAAGAACTAATACATTCACAAATCAAGTATGCATTAGAAAAACACTTGGGTATTTCTATATGATCTCGTTTGAAGAGTTTATTCAAAACACAATTTATTATAGACATCATGCCTTTTTGTTTGTGTCTAAACATTTTGAAACACATGGATTACCAGAAAATGATTTTCGTTTGTTGCTGAAGCATTTGGCTGGCATTGAATTAATAAACACAAAAGATGGAAATATTTTTGAAATAGCGGCGCATCATAATGACATTTTTGTTGCCGATAGAACAAGAAAAATTTTAAGACTTGAAGATTTAAGTAAAATAAAAGAATTAATTTTATACCAACCATCTGAAGGAAAAAGAAGAGTTATCTATATAGAAAACTGTGATAGAATGAATTTAAATTCTGCAAATGCTTTACTTAAAGCACTAGAAGAACCGCAAGCAAAAACAGTTTTTATTTTAACAACCAAAAATATTAATACAGTCATTCCAACTATTGCTAGTCGTTGTCAAAAAGTTTTTATTTCTTTTCATAACTTTTCACAAAATAATATTCTAAATACAATTAATATTGAAGATTTTAATTTAATTAAAAATTTAATTAGTAGTTTTAAGAATTATTTTCCTAATCTTCCAAAATCACTTTTCGAAAAACCTACCAAAAATTTGCAAGCTTCAGAATTAAAAAATGTGCTCGATTTATGTGAAAAAATAGCTAAAGAATATTCTCCACAAACAATTCAAGATATAATTGTGCTAGCTACAAATGAAAATTTAAAAAAAGACCATAGTTTCCTCATGATAGCCAAATCCATTTTAGCCAATGTAACAGAATGGAAACAAGCGGAAAACCTTAATCCATCGACATATTTATGGTTAACAAGAATTTTTTTAGGCCACAAAATAAATTAACAGAGTTGCAATTCTCCTAAATTCAAGCAAGTATTCAGAGGACAAAAACTTAGGGGAATATTCATGCGTACTATACAACTACATATACGTTCTTCTTTACCTAAAAATCTAGAAGCTCTTTGGGAACTTGCTAGGAATGTCTGGTGGTCTTGGAATAGTAATGCCATTAATTTATTTAGAAGAATAGATCCGCAAGAATATGAATTAAGTGGCCCATGTCCTTTAAAACTTTTAAATACTTTACCCTCTGCAACATGGGATAATTTGAAAGATGACAATGGATTTTTAGAACATTTAAATGAAGTTTATAATGAATTTAAAGAATACTTAGAAAATGGAGTATCTAAAGTCCAAGATTTTCATGAGAAAAACACAATTGCATATTTTTCAATGGAATTTGGTTTGCATGAAAGTATTTTGCTTTACTCAGGTGGACTCGGAATATTATCAGGAGATCATTTAAAAACAGCGAGTGATTTATGCTTGCCTTTAGTTGGAGTAGGACTATTTTATTCTGAAGGTTATTTTCGCCAAAACCTAAATAAAGATGGTTGGCAAACAGAAAAATATGATATCAATGACCCTTTTTATTTACCGATGCAAATTGTTACTGAATCTTCAAATAATCCTTTATTAATTGATATTCAAATTAATCAACAGAAAGTTTATGCACAAATTTGGAAACTAAATGTTGGAAGAATTCCGTTATATTTACTTGATACTAATATAAGAGAAAACTCTCCTGAATTTAGACAAATTACTTCCAGACTATATTCTGGTGGACAGGATCTTAGAATCCAACAGGAACTGGTTCTTGGAATTGGTGGTATCAAAATTTTGAATAAATTAAATATTAATCCAGCCGTTTATCATTTAAATGAAGGGCATTCAGCATTTTTAACTTTAGAAAGAGTGGCACAATTTACCCAAAAAGGTCTCACCTGGCAGGAAGCATTATTAGCAACTAAAGGAACACAGGTATTTACTATTCATACTCCTGTCCCAGCAGGTAATGATGCTTTTCCAATTCCTTTGCTTGCAAAATATCTTGGAAATATAAAAGAAACTTATGGAATTCCAGATGAAGACTTCTATCAGTTAGGCAGGCTTCCAGAAAATTTTGCTGAATTTTCTATGCCTGTTTTTGCTTTAAAAACTAGCGGATATCGTAACGGTGTTAGCCAACTTCACAAAAAAATATCAAAAAAAATTTGGAAACAACTTTGGCCCAGTTTGCTAGAAAATGAAGTTCCAATCCAAGGCATTACAAATGGTGTACATATTCGAACTTGGATTTGTAACGAATTAGTAGATTTATTTGACTTTTATTTAGGCAAAGGTTGGGATGCTAAACTTTCAGATCCGGTTATTTGGAAAAGAGTAGAAAATATTCCAAGTACAGAACTTTGGAATGTACATTTGAACAGAAAAAGTAGACTGCTTTCAAACATTCCAAATTGCAATTTTTCTAGTGAATACTTAACAATTGGCTTTGCGAGAAGATTTGCCAGTTACAAAAGAGGACACCTGATTTTCCGAAATATTACTAGACTAAAAAAGATTCTGCAAAATCCTGAACGCCCTATCCAATTGATCATCTCAGGAAAAGCACATCCTGCAGATCATTTAGGAAAAGAAATAATTCAAAAAGTTGTTCAATCAATTCAAAAAGAAAATTTATCAGCAAATATTATTTTTCTTGAAAATTATGATATGCATATCGCCCAAAAATTAGTCCGAGGAGTTGATATTTGGCTAAATAATCCTATAAGACCTCTAGAAGCTTCTGGAACTAGCGGCATAAAAGTGGCAATAAATGGTGGTTTAAATTTTTCAATTTTAGATGGTTGGTGGGACGAAGCATATGAACCTGAATTAGGTTGGAGCATTGGAAGTAGAGAAGAAATTCAAGATGAATTTCAACGTGATGATAAAGATGCTGAAAGTTTGTATGATAAATTAGAGAACGAGATTGCTCCATTATATTACAGTAGTAAAATACCAATTGAATGGATTGATAAAATGAAAAAATCAATTGCTATTTTGACTCCAAAATTTAGCACTCACCGCATGTTAAATGATTATATTAAAAAATCTTATAAACCAGCATCATTATTCCATGAAAAATGGTCAATTCATTCTAATGACCAAATTGAGTCTCTTAAGCAGCATTTAAATAATGTGCAATTATTAAAAGATAATTGGAAAAAAGTTGCTGTTTCAAAAATTGAATTAAAACCATCAGATACAGTTATTGTTGGAGAACCTGTTACTTTAATTGCAGAACTATTTTCACCTTTTCCTGAAAATTGGTTAGAAGTTAATTTAGTTTTAGAAAATTCTGATAATTTTCATATATTTCATAATAATAAAGACTTAAAATTAAAATGTATAGAAAGTGATCCTAAAAATCAGCATTTTCTTTACAATATTGATTTAGAAACTATGAATCCTGAAATAAGAACTTATACAATTAGAATTTGTCCAAATCCTATAATATTTCCGGAACATCTTGATTTGGATTTAGTCGCAAGGTAAAAGCAAATATCTTATTTAGACAAAATTAGTGGTGAATTATGAAAATATTAATGTTAGGTTGGGAATATCCTCCCGTAATTTCTGGTGGTTTAGGAACTGCAACTGAAGGTTTAATTAAAGCACTCATATCAATGGGGCATAAAGTAACTTTAGTGTTACCAAATTATCCATATCAGTTGCATACAAAAAATCTAACAATAGTTAGTCCAGAAAACCCTTTTGATATTGAAAAAAAAGATGAATTTAATAATATAAACTATTCCCAAATAGAACAACAAATAAATTTAGAAAATTCTCTTAATGAAACATACAAAGAAATATCAGAAATTATAGAAAAAAAATCTATTGAGACCCTTAATTCACACTATAATTACGCAATAAACAAAAAAGAGCTTACAACAAAAGAAAAAAACATAATAAAAATTAAACTAAGTGAGTACCAGAATTATATTCAAGAAATAAAGTCAAGAAAATCTAGCCACAATTTCAACAACGAAAAAAATACATTTAACTTTTCTGCTAATTGTACCATAAATGAAAAATGTTATATTTTAGGTATACTTGCAATTAATATTTTAGAAAATGATCCTGATTATCAAGTCATACATGCACATGACTGGATGTCATTTACTGCTGCAAAAATGATCAAAGAAATATATAATATTCCTCTTGTCGTCCATATTCATTCAACTGAATTAGATCGCTCAGGTGAAGTTGAAAATAACAAAGAAATTTTACAAATAGAACAAACTGGCATTCAATTATCTGATTTAGTAATTACAGTTTCAGAATTTACTAAAAATTTAATAGTTGATAAATTTCAAACTCCTGCAAATAAGATTAAGGTAGTTTATAACGCGAGTAATAGTCAACATCTTAGTTTAGTAAATTTTTCTGAACAAAACTTGCATTTAAAGCCAAATACAAAATTATCTGTAGTTACTTTTGTTGGAAGAATTACTTTTCAAAAAGGCCCTTCTTACTTTGTATTTGCTGCAGAAAAAGTCTTAAAACACAATCCCAATGTCATATTTAAAGTAGTAGGAACTGGAGACTTATTGCCAGCAATGAAACAACTAACTTGGGAGTTAGGCATAGATAAACATTTTCAGTTTGAAGGTTTCTTAAATGCACAAGGTGTTCAAAAAACCCTCCAAGATTCAGATATTTTTATTATGCCAAGTGTTTCAGAGCCATTTGGAATAGTCGCTCTTGAAGCAATTGCTCAAAATATTCCAGTAGTCATATCAAAACAATCTGGTGTTTCAGAGGTATTAAATCATGCTTTAAAAGTTGATTTTTGGGATACTGATTTAATTGCTGATAGAATAATTAGTTTACTAAAGTACCAACCTGTTAGATCTGAAATGATAGAAAATTCGTTAAAAGACCTAGATAATAGAACTTGGTTAAATTCTGCAAAAATATTGCTTGAAGCTTATAAAGAAATTAATTGAAAGGAATATTAAATGGTTGCAATTTGCTTTTATTTTGAAATACATCAGCCTTTTAGAATAAATCATTACAGAATAAAAGAAATTAATAAACACAAAGCATATTTTAATTCTGAATCAAATGAACAAATTTTTCATAAAGTTGCAAAAAAATGCTATTGGCCTGCTGGATTATTATTTGCTTCTTTATTAAAAAACTTTCCTGAAAATTTTAAAATTTCATTTTCTATGTCAGGAACATTTCTTGAACAATGTGAGTTATATGATAAAAAACTACTTGAATTATATCAGGATATTTTAAGCCTACCTAATACTGAAATTATTTGCGAAACTTCACATCATAGTTTAGCTTCATTATATGATGAAGAAGAATTTTATGCTCAAATAGACAAACAAAAACAAAAAATATTTGAACTATTTTCTAAAGTACCAACTACTTTTAGAAATACAGAATTAATTTATTCCAATAGAATTGGAGATTTAGTATCTAATTCTGGTTTTAATACTTGTCTATTAGAAGGTTGGGATCCATTTATTCCTGCTGGCTGGGGGCCGCACCATGTTTTTCATCACCCAGAAAATCATAATTTAAAATTACTCCCAAAAAGTTACAAACTTTCTGACGATCTTGCTTTTCGATTTTCTAATAGAGCTTGGGCTGAGTGGCCTTTGACATCTGAAAAATATAAAAATTGGTTTGAAAAATTACTTGATGGTAGTCATGAATTTGTTGGTTTATTTATGGATTATGAAACATTTGGTGAACATCAATGGGCAGAAACTGGAATATTTGAATTTTTAGAACACTTTATTTCAAATATGACTCAGGATAAAAGATTTGAATTTTTAACTGTTTCTGAGGTTTCTGCTAAATTTCAATCAAGAGCACCTATGAGTGTTGATAGACCTTTAAGTTGGGCTGATACAGAAAGAGATATTTCAGCTTGGTTAGGTAACAGAATACAAGAAGATGCAATTCAGAAAGCTTATAAACTTAAAACACTTGTTTATAGGCTTAATGATTCCCAAATTTTGGAAGAATGGAGAAAACTTTTAACAAGCGATCACTTCTATTACATGTGTATCAAATGGTCGAATGATGGAGATGTTCATAAATACTTCAGTCCTTTTGACAGTCCATATGAAGCCTACCTTGATTATGTAAATATATTAGAAGATTTAGAATGCAAATGTAACAAACTTTTCCAATCCAATACGAAAAGCTTTGAAAGAAATAAACAGCGAAATGATGCGGGAGAGATTACTGTATGCGAGAAAACTACTCCAGTATCACAGCCTCAGAAAAACTTCTTGCCTGTCTTGGAGAAGACGGCCAATTAAAAGGTCTTTTTTGGCCATTTAAAGATAGTAGACACTCTCATCTAGAATTTGCAATTTGTGGATTTGCTATTAATGGTGAAAGTATTTGGCTAGATCCAGCAAGAGATCAGCTCCAAATTCAATTTTGTCCAAATGAAAAAGTTATCATTTCTAGTTGGGAAGTTAAACATCCAAAATTTTTTGGTGCAATAGTTAAGAAAAAAACTTTAGCTATGCACGAATCTGTTGTTGAAAAATGGGAATTGATAGTACCAAAAGAGTTGAGTAGTTCAAAAATTAATTTATGGTTACTTTCTTCTTGGAATATTTGTTCAGAAAAAAGATTTCAATCGGTGTATACAGAAACAGGCGAAGATATGATTTTTGCCTATTCAAAAGATATTTGGGTTGGAATAGGTGCTTGCAATGGTTCTTTTTATTCGCACTTCCAAGCAGTCAGAGCTATTCAAAGTAGTGCTTTTTCAACACTCGGTGAAATTGTAGAACATTTCTTACAAGAGCCCAATAAGTTTCGCCGAATTGAAATGGGAAATGTCTATGCAACAGCTTGTACACAACCATTTATTTTTACAAAATTAAACGATAATTTTTTTGAAGGAAAAGTAACAATTTTTTATGGATTTGGGAAAAACCAAGAAGAATTAGAATATAAACTTTCCTTATACTTCGATAATAATGCTTTAGAAAAAGAAGTTAACGAAACTATTGAAAAGCTAAAAAGAAATACTGATATAAAATTAAAAAATTTTAGCTTTAATGATAAAAGAAGTTATCTTAAATCAATTTCTATTTATGTCCTGAAATCATTAACAGATCATATTAGCGGTGGCATTATTGCAGCTCCAGAATGTGATCCCGATTTTAAACATAGCGGTGGCTATGGATTTGTATGGCCAAGGGATGCTGCTTTTTGTGCGTTATCTTTAATTAAGTGTAAACAATTTGAATTAGCAAAAAATATTCTTTTATTTTTAGCAAAAATACAAAATCATCATTCTGACTATTTTCAAAGATATGATATCCAAGGAAACAAAGCTCCTAGCTGGTGTGAGTTGCAAGCTGATCAATTAGGTCTTGTAATATGTGCTGCTTTAGAATATTTGAAATATGAAAATAATTCACAACTTCATGAATTAGTTAAAAAAGGAACTCAAAAATTAATTCATGATTTTTCCGAAAAAGGTTCTTTACAAAATAGCTTTGATTTGTGGGAAGAATGTTATGGCTTACATTTTTATGCTCACACAGCAGCATATTCCGCCTTAGCCAGATCTACTTTATTACTCCCTGAACTCGCAGAACAAATTCAACAATCTTTAAAAATATGTAAAAACTTTTGTTACCACTATCTCTATGTCTCTAAACAAAAAAGGTTTGCCCGTACTGTAGATCCTCATAACAACAGAGATCTACAGGCTGATATATCTTTGTTATCTTGTATATTTCCGTTTCATGATTTTCCTATTGAAGATGACATAAAATTTTCTATTTTCGAATTTTGTTATGATAAACTAACTACTAAAGCTGGTACCTTAAGATATGAAAATGATCATTATATGGGGGGCAATAGTTGGGTTTTAGCTGGTTTTTGGATGTCTCTTGCTGCTTCTGAATTAACTAAACTTCAGCCTTCTATGCAAGAATTAGCAGAAGAAATATTTAAAAAATCAATAGCACTTTGTAATGAAGCTGGTTTTTTTCCAGAGCAAGTTGATTCAATAACAGGTAAACCTATTTGGATAGTTCCCTTAGCATGGAGTCATGCTTTTTATTTATGGGCAAATGAAACTTTTAACTTAATTAAGGATTAAGAATGCGTAAATTTTTATTTATTCTTTTTTTTCTCTTCTTCATTAATATAAAAGCTTATGCTGGTGATAAAGATATTGTTATCGTGGAAAGTTATTCACAAAATATAAAATGGGATGTTGACTATGCAAATGAGATAAAGAAAATTTTAGGAAAAGAGTACAAGTTAACTTTTTTTGAAATGAATACTAAAGTACTTCCACCAACAGAACACGAATCTATGGGAAACAAAGCTTGGGCATTAATAGAAAAAATTAAGCCTACTTTAGTTATTGTTGGTGACGATCCTGCTTTGAAATATGTTGGTCCCCCTTTAGAACAACATCAAATAAGAACTGTTTATTTAGGAATAAATGATAATCCAAGAATTTACTTTTCCCAAGAACCTAAATTTGTCACAGGAGTGCTTGAAAGACCGTTGATAAAAAGATCAGCCGCTTATATAAAAAAAATATTACCCAATGCAAAAAAAATGCTAATATTATTTGATAAATCAAGAACATCTCAAATTATAGATAAAGATTTCTTTAATAATCAAAAATCTATTTCAATATCAGATATTACATATGATATTGCACTTATTGATCAATATAGTGAATGGAAAAAAATTATTAATAAAGTTAATAACGAATATGATGCAATAATAATTGGTATTTATTACTCAGTTTTTGAAAACAAAAAATATGTTGATCATGAACAATTAATTAAATGGTCGGAAAAAAACTCGAAAAAACCAATTTTTGCATTTTGGGATTTTGCAGTTGGAAAAGAAAAAGCTATTGGAGGTTTGGTGCTTACTGGTGCTGGTCAAGGAAAAGCTGCTGCAGAAATTGCTTTACAATTGCTAAATGATCCAAAAAAATTACCTAATTCAATATATCCATTGTTTTTACAAGAAGGAAAATTTATTTTTAGTAAAGCTGAAGTTAAAGCTAAAAACATTAACCTGCCGAAAGAAATATTAGACGAAACGACTTTTGTTGATTAGTTAAACTTGGCTTCTTTTTTTTTCAATAAATATGAATCGCAGAATTTTATTTTACTGCTAGTAATAAAATAGTGCGAGTAAAGTAACTTTATTTTGCAATAGAACTTTATTTTAAGCTTAAAATTTATAAAAATGATAATCTATTTCTTACAAAAACATTTAGTACGACGGATAAAAATATTACTTTTTGTGGTTCTATTAATATATTAAAGGAAAAAATATTTAAATATCGTGCTCCTTTTGAAAAATAGAAATATCAATTTTTTCAGTATAATTTGATACTTGAGTTATATTTTCAATATAACTTTTACTTCGATATAATCTACCTTCATCGCTTCCTGTTGAAATAGAGCGTTCAAACATGGGTATTGAATTATTTTCTTTTAATATTGGTAAAGATCTTATATTCTGGATATAATTTACTCTGATTTGTGAGGTTTTAATACTTTTTCCTAAAATATCCTCATCTGAGGATTTTTTCCTTTTCAGTGGATTTTCATTTTCCTGATAATCTTCATCTAAAAGTAATTTTCTTTTGCTAGCTTTTTTATTATTAAAATTTGAATTAATTAATAATGTTGTAATCTCATTGGAAAATAATTTTCCTAAAACAAAATCAAATACTACAATACCATAGGGTCCTTCTTCATCTTGGATTGATGTTAAATAAATATGAATCAATAGAGGAAGCTGTTCAGCAAATTGTAAAGAAGTCTTACTAAAATTTATAGCACCTGTTCCATTAGTCGAAGTAATATAAAATGATTATTAGCTTTTAAAGCATTATTTGCAAATGTTAAATATTCTTATATTCCATTAAGGATTTTTTGAGCATTATCTTCGACCCAACCTAAAGGATGATTATAATCGCTAAATTTTTTAGCAAATACTGATGGGTTATCTTTCGTTTTAAAACCTAGAGGATTATCGATTTTAAAGATATAAATTCATTTAAAAATTCCTTAAAAATCTGAATAACCTCAGAGATCAAACGCTCCATGAGTCAATGTTGGTTCAACATTTGTAGGAAAATCTATTCGAATATTAAAATATCTAATTCCAATTCGAAGTTGTAATTCAAAGTTTCTTTTCAATAACGACATTTTTTTATTTTCGCTTAATTCTGTTAGATTTTTAATTTTTAATTCTTCATAATTAATTATGTCAATTTGCGTTTGAATAGATTTTGATAGTAATCCATTTAACAAAAATACCTTTTTTTAAAAAAGGCAGCACTATCATGAGAGCCAGGAATGGTAACTTGAGATATATATTTTTCTTCATCTAAATACATCATCCACTTTGTACTGAAATGAGACATTTAATTTTAAATGATTGATAGGTTCTGTTGCAAAAACAGTTTTAGTGAGAATAGAGTAACATTCTTTTGTAGTTGTTTGAAGAATTAGAGATAGAATTCAAGTGAAAGCACACCTATAGCATAATTTTAATATTGGCAATACATTAGTTTGTAATGGAGAATGGAAGAAAGGTGAATGGCGTTGTCTATATACCAATCTGAGAACAATTTCGCTCACTCGCAAAGGCAAAAACTTTAGTTTTACCTCTAAAATCGTCTAATTCTACAGGAACATCAATTCGTTTGGTATCATTACATGAATAAAAAATAATCTATATCTAGAGTATTAGCACTCAAGGCAAGAACAATTGGTAAATATTTGAAAAGGTAAAAATACATATTTTTCCTTTGCTAGAAGACTGCAATTCCTTGCTACAATAAATTTATAAATTTAAAAGTAAATTTTCTTAGTTTAAGCGTATTTTAATCTAAATTTAAGAAAAGTACAGAGTTTGTAGTTTTAAATATTAGAAATATAAATAACTGTCATTTTTTTTTCATACATGATTCTCAAAATAAAAATGATAGAATAGTTGAAACTGAATTTTAAGTAAGAGAAAGGACAGGTATGAAGATATCTAAATTTGTTTTTTATCCACTAAGTTTTCTTTTAGCTTTGGTTATTAATTCTGTGACTTTTGCAGCAACCAAAATTAAATTAGTCACAGAAAACTATCCCCCATTCAATATGGAAGAAAGTGGAAAAATAGTTGGCATGTCCACTGATATTCTAAAAGAACTGTTAAAAAGAGAAAATATTGAATATAGCTTAGAACTTTTCCCCTGGGCACGTTCATATAAAATGGGCATGGAAGAAAAAGATACTGTTGTTTATTCAACTACAAGAACACCGGAAAGAGAAGCTCTTTTCAAATGGGTTGGCCCCTTAGTTTCTAATGACTGGGTATTTTTTGCAAAAAAAGGAAGCTCTATAAAAATTAATAGCTTAGATGATGCCAGAAAGTATTCTGTAGGAGGATACAATGGTGATGCAACTTCTGAGTTTTTACTAAAAGAAAAGTTTGAAAAAGGAAAAAATCTTCAGCTCGCAACAAATGATAAGCAGAATGCATTAAAACTTGAAGCTGGTAGAATAGATCTTTGGGCCACTGGTTCACAACTCGGACCTTGGATTGCCAAAACTGAAAAGACTGGAAAAGTTGTTCCACTTTATACATTCAAAAAGACTGAAATGTACGCAGCTTTTAACAAGGATTTTGACGCTGCTTTAATTAAAAAATTAAACGACACTCTTGATAAAATGAAAAAAGAAGGATTTGTAAATAAGGTGTATGATAAGTATAAGTAATATATGGATTAATTTCTCCAATCCCTCTTACTCTTCATTTTTTCTATTTTATTTCTCAATATGATTAAATCTTTTTTATTTCTTTTTCCCTCTTTTGAATAACCCTTGTACGGTAACAGATTTACGGGTAAGAAAAGGAGCTGCTCAGGCATTTTCCTGTTTTTAAGAAACAAGCTATTCAAATGATTGGTAAGAGGTTCATAAAATGCGTTCATTAAAATATGATGTTGTCGTTGTTGGTGGTGGTCATGCTGGCTGTGAAGCAGCTTTGGCAGCTGCCCGTATGCAGCAAAAAACACTTCTCATAACAATGAGTATCGATCGCATTGGCCAAATGTCTTGCAATCCCGCTATAGGTGGTACAGCAAAAGGTCATTTAGTTAAAGAAATCGATGCGTTAGGTGGAGAAATGGGGGCTGCTATTGATAAAACAGGTATCCAATTTCGTATTTTAAATAAAAGCAAAGGTCCTGCTATTTGGTCTAGCCGCGCACAAGCAGACATGGATTTATACCGCAGTTATATGCGCAAAACCTTAGAAGATACTGATAATCTTGATATTTTACAAGATACTGTTGCGTCTTTACTTATTGAAAACGATCAAGTTCAAGGTGTAAAAACAAATCTAGACCAACTTATCCATTCAAATTGTGTAGTATTAACAACTGGAACTTTTCTAAATGGGCTAATTCACATCGGCGAAAGAAGAATTACTGCAGGAAGAGCAGGTGAACCTGCCAGTATAGAACTTGCAGAAGCTCTAAAAAACTATGGTTTTCAAGTTGGAAGAATGAAAACTGGTACAACTCCTAGACTAGATGCGCGCTCTATTGATTTTAGCAAACTAGAAAGACAAGATAGCGACCCTGATTTTGTACCATTTAGCATGCGTACTAAAAGTATGCCGCAAGAATTAGTACCTTGTTACATTACTCACACAAATGAAAAAACTCATGAAGTTATTAAAAACCATATGCATTTATCTCCACTATATAGTGGAATTATTACAGGCATTGGACCACGTTATTGCCCAAGTATTGAAGATAAAGTAGTTAAATTCCCAGATAGATTAAGTCATCAAATTTTTATTGAGCCAGAAGGATATCAAACACATGAAATATATCCAAATGGAATCAGTACAAGTCTTCCAATTCATGTTCAGGAAGCTTTTTTGAAAACCATTCGTGGTTTTGAAAATGTTGTCATTATGAAGCCTGGTTATGCTATTGAATATGATTATGTTCAACCCACTGAATTGCATCCTACATTAGAGACTAAAAAAATTAGTAATTTGTATTTTGCTGGACAATTAAATGGTACGACAGGCTATGAAGAAGCTGCTGCACAAGGATTAATTGCTGGTATTAATGCTGCGTTAAAAGCACAAAATAAACAACCTTTTATACTAAGTCGGGCAGAAAGCTATATTGGAGTTTTGATAGATGACCTTACTACTTTAGGCACAAACGAACCATACCGTATGTTCACAAGCCGAGCTGAAAATAGATTAAAATTAAGAGAAGATAATGCAGAAGCACGTCTAACAAATTACGGAAAAGAACTTGGGCTTATTTCTGATTCAATCTATGCTGAATTTAAAGAGAGAATTGACAAAATTGAATTTGAAAAAACACGAATTAAAAATATTTGGTTAAATCCCACACCTGAATTCAATTCTAAATTAGCAGAATTTGGTCTACCAGAATTATCTAATAATGTTACTTTAGAAGCTTATTTAAAGCGTCCAGAAACAAATATTCGTAACTTAAGAGAAGCAGGTCTTGTATCTAATTTTGATTTAAGAATACTTAGATGCCTTGAAATAGAAGTTAAATATGATGGTTATATTAAACGGGAAGAAGTTTTAAGTGATAAATTAAAAACTTTTGATCATGTTTGGATTCCTAAAGAATTCAACTATCATTCCGTAAGCGGATTATCTAGAGAAGTTGTTGAAAAATTGAAAAAGCATAACCCTAGCACTCTAGGTCAAGCTTCAAGAATTAGTGGTATAACCCCTGCTGCAGTTACTTTATTACATACTATGATAGATAGAGAAAGAGTTATTAAAAAAGCGCCAATTATGAACGAAGTATTTCCAAATTAATGAAGTAGGTTTATATTAACTATTAACTTAAAAGATTAAGTCTCTACTAAATTCAACTATATAGTTACATAAAATTTGATATTTTTTTCCGCAAAATAATCCTAGAAAATTTCAATACTTTAATATAAATAAAATGATACTTTTGGAGGCTATTTTGACTAAAAATATTGATATCAAAAGAAATTTATCATTTACAAATTTTTGTCATTATGTAAATAATAATGATATTATCATTCTAGGAGAAAATCATTCTGAAAGTTCACCTGCTTTTAATATACTTATAGATTATTTTTCATATCTTTTTTCAAAAAATGAAAATATTGATTTCAGTGAATATTGTATTTTTTTAGAAGGTTTACCTAGATATTATAACAAACCAAATCAATTGCCTGAAATTATTTCTTCGCATCAATTTTTTTCATGGATATTTTATTACTTTGGAATAAATATTCATGGATTAGAGCATGAAAATCATCTCAAAGAAAGAATTGAAACCGCTAAAAAAGCCGTGTTACATAAAAAATCTATTAATACAAATCGAAATTTTAACCAAGTTTTAAATGATAGGGATGATGAATTCACTAAAAGAAGCATAATGACTAAAAGAATCCTAAAAAGTAATGATTTTTCAGTAAGTATAAATCAGGTTTTATCAAATAGAAATTATAAAAAGGTATTTATTATTTGCGGCTCTATTCATGGAATAGACATGCAATTTAACTTTGATAGATATATACTAGAAAACACGTTTTTTGGAATTAATGTTAACAATAGTAAGTTAAAAATAATCAAACTTCTTTTTGATGAATTAAAAGAAAGTAAAGCATTAAAAATAAATGATGATTTCAATTTAAATAAAAAAATAAAATTAGAAGACCCCATATCTCTTCCCAAGAATTCTAATTTAGCATACAAAGGTTTTTATGATACTATTATAAATTATCCAGATGCAAGAAAAAATTTAACTTTTTTAGTTTTTAATAAATTATTTGCTAGTTATCTTTGGAACTACAAAATAATGAGTACATTTTTTGATTCTAATATCTATGAAATAAAAACTTTTTATGAAATTCAGCAAGAAAGAAAAATTGTAATTTATTCTCTTCCAAAAATATTTGTTGAAAATAAAAATCTTTATAACACTATTTATAAATACAAAATAGCAAAATTAATAGAAAAAAATGAAAAATATTTTAATCTAAATTACTTAAAAGATTGGAATCCAATTCCTGATAGGGGATTAGTTCTAAGAACAACAAACAAATTACTAGATAGACAAAAACAAAATCATATAAATTTTATTCCAGAAAAAAAGCGTAAAATTAACATTTTTAAATAATTTTCAATATACCTTTAACTTTAAATATGAATTTTTATATTAATATTATTCTGTTTAATTTATTTCAAAATTACAAATATCCTCCAATTATGTTTGCAGGAACAGACTCTTTTATTTTTTTAGGAGGGGGTAGATTCCAAGAATTAAGTTCTGCACAAAACTTTGAAAAATCTGGAAGTAACTTTAGAACTTTATTACTTATTAATTCTTCTCTTATATTTGATACAAACCTATTATTATAATCATGTCCAGGATAAAGTAAAGTATCCAATGATAATTTGCTAATTTTAGTTAACGAATCAAACATATCTTGATTACTTCCTTGCTGAAAATCAGTACGTCCGCATGAGCCTATAAATAAACAATCTCCAGTACACAATCTATTCTCATCAATTAATAAAGACATAGAATCATTAGTATGCCCCGGAGTATGAATAATTTTTATTGATGTATTTCCCACCATTATTATTTCATTATCCTGCATTTTTTTAGCTTTATATTGAATCTCAGCTTTATTGCTTATGACAGCAATCGCTGCTGGGTATTTTTTTTGAAGTAAATAAATTCCTGTGATATGATCAGCGTGAACATGAGTTTCTATAATATATTTAAGAATTAAGTTATTTTTCTCGATAAACTGAATATATTCATCTACATTTTCACGAACAGAATCTATAATAGCAACTTCATTTTTATCTCCGGTCAAATACGTATACGTTGAACTTACTTCATCTTTAAATTGTTTAAATATAAAACTCATAAATTCCTCACAAATTAAGTAACAATAATTAAAAATGACAAACTGGTCCAATTCCATTGCCAATTTGGAATAAAGCGCCTTTTTTTATACATTGAAAAATATACTCTTTTGCAAAGATAAACGCTTTTTCAATATTTGCTTCATTAGCTAATTGAACAGCTAATGCGGCCGAAAAAGTGCAACCTGTACCATGTGTATTTTGACTTTTAATTCTTTCTGTTTCAAGCCAAACCTTTTTAATTACATTTTTTTCCTTCATAACTAAACAATCAGAACTATAAAATTCTGAAGAAAAATGCCCCCCCTTGATTATCACAGCTTGCATACCAAAACTTAAAAGATCTTCCCCTGCTTTTTCCATATCATTTTTTGTTGAAATTGAATAACCTAATAAATATTCAGCTTCTGGAATATTAGGGGTAATAATATTTACTATAGGAAATAAGTTTTTTTTCATACTTTCAATAGCTTTAGGTGAAATTAATTCGTAATTATTTTTTGATAACATTACTGGATCTAAAATAACATTTAGACATTTGTATTTTTTAAGGCATTTAGCAACACTCTCAATAATTTCTTCTGAAAAAAGCATTCCAATTTTTATTGCATCTGTTCCAATATCATTAAAAATTGAATGAAATTGTTCAGTAATAAACTCAGGAGGAATTTCATATATTGATCTCACACCTAAAGTATTTTGCGCTGTTAATGCAGTAAGAATGCTCATGCCATAGCATTCAAAGTTTTGAAATGTTTTTAGATCTGCTTGAATTCCTGCACCTCCGCTACAATCAGAACCTGCAATTGTTAATAAACGCTTGTATTGTTTAAATGTAAAATTTTTTTCTCGCATCTGGACATCCTTCTAAGGAACAGTTATACGTGCATCGGAGATCACCAGGGGAGTCCTTTACGGACTGAGATTGCTTTTATGAGCTAGACTCTTGGAACCTGATCTGGATTATACCAGCGTAGGAAGAGTGATAAGAATTGTTAACACACGTATTTTTCCAAAATTCCATAATGTATGCACACACCTATTTATGGAATATGTCCTCGTTCAATTTTTTAATTAAACATTTTTTTCACTCAAAATCTATTACTACTGCTGGATTTCAAAATATTTTTTATTTTAGAGGAATCCTAGTATGGAATTATTTGCAAATATTAACACTAATGATCTTTTTAAAGATAGACCCCAAAGTAAAAAAGAATATATAAGAAGTAATTTATTTTCAGATGTTAAAGTTCCATTTCGTGAAATTTCTTTAACAGGTAATAAACAAAAAGATAAACCACAACATTTATTTGTTTATGACTCAGCAGGAGCTTACTCTGACAAAGATATTAACATTAATATTTCAGAAGGTCTTTTACCAATTAGAAAGCAATGGTTATTAAATAGAAAACCTTTGCAGCAATGTTCTACACAAATGGCTTATGCAAAAAAAGGAATTATAACTGAAGAAATGGAATTTGTTGCAATTCGTGAATCCAATCAAAATTTGCATTTAAGAGAAGAAAATTTGGAAAGAGAAAATAGATTAAATAAAAATTTAGCAAATTCACCTTTACCTAAAAAAATTACTCCAGAATTTGTACGAGATGAAATAGCAAAAGGTAGAGCAATTATTCCTGCGAATATCAATCATCCAGAACTAGAACCTATGATAATAGGAAGATCTTTTTATACAAAAGTAAATGCTAATATTGGAAATTCCGCTATTCAATCTTCTATAGAAGGAGAAATTGAAAAGTTACTTTGGTCGTTACGTTGGGGTGCTGATACAGTAATGGATCTTTCAACAGGTAAAAATATTAAAGAAACTAGAGAATGGATTTTACGAAATTCACCAGTTCCTATTGGTACTGTTCCTTTATATCAAGCTTTAGAAAAAGTTGGAGGAATTGTAGAAGATTTAAACTGGGAAGTATTTAAAGAAACAATTCTTGAACAAGCTGAGCAAGGTGTAGATTATTTTACGATTCACGCAGGAATATTACTCCCCTATGTTTCCTTAACTAAAAATAGAATGACAGGAATTGTTTCTCGAGGCGGAGCAATTATGGCTAGATGGATGACAAAACATCATAAAGAAAATTTCTTATATACCCATTTCAATGAATTATGTGAAATTATGAGATATTACGACATTTCATTTTCATTAGGAGATGCACTGCGCCCTGGTTCAATAGCAGATGCTAACGACGAAGCACAATTTGCAGAATTAAAAACTTTGGGAGAGCTCACTAAACAAGCTTGGTCATTTGATGTGCAGACGATGGTTGAAGGACCTGGCCACATCCCAATGCATTTAATTCAAGAAAATATGGATATGCAACTCAAACATTGCCACGAAGCTCCTTTTTATACATTAGGACCACTGACTACAGATTTTGCCCCTGGCTATGATCACATTACAAGTGCAATTGGTGCTGCACAAATAGGCTGGTATGGTTGTGCCATGTTATGTTATGTTACACCAAAAGAGCATTTAGGCTTACCAAACAAAGATGACGTAAAACAAGGTTTAATAGCATATAAAATTGCCGCACACGCAGCTGATTTAGCAAAAGGTCATCCAGCAGCAAGAGCTTGGGATGATGCTTTGTCTTATGCAAGATTTCATTTTCATTGGGAAGATCAATTCAATCTTGCGTTAGATCCACAAACAGCAAAAAATCATCACAATGAAAGTTTACCTGAAGAAAGAAACTTACATACACCCTATTGCTCTATGTGTGGACCTCGTTTCTGCTCAATGCGTATTAGTTCTCAAATTTATAATACAAATCAAAACTAAAGGATAAAAAGTGAAAGTTGCTATCATAGGAGCAGGAATTTTAGGCAGAATGTTAACTATTGACTTTTCATTGCTTGGTCACTCTGTTACTTTGTTTGAAAAAGATGATACTTGTTCTACAAAATCTAGTTGTGCCACTGCTGCTGGAATGCTTACTCCATGGTCAGAAATTTTAGAAAGTTCAGAACTTGTTTTTAAACTTGGTATACATTCATTAAAAAGATGGCAAGAAATTTTAAAATCCATAAATGCGGAAGAAATTTTAATTCATTGTGGATGCTCACATTTAGTAACAGGTACTGATAAAGAAAAAATTACATACTTATTGAAATATATAGCTAAAAAAGACCCTAATTTCTCTCCAATTGAAATGGATTCAATTTTATTTGAAAAATTTTTTATGAGAGAAAAACAAAATTTTCAATACGGGTTCTTTATTCCTAGTGAAAAGTGCCTAGATCCAAGAAATTTTATTGTAAAAAGCAATGAATATTTTTCTAAAAAAAACAATATATCATGTAATTTTAACTGCGAAATTATAAGTGATATTGATAATATTTCCACAAGATCAAATGAAAATAAATACGATATAATTGTAAATACGACTGGATATCATGCAAAAGATAATTTAAATAATTTACTTAGAGGTGTTAGAGGAGCTCTTATTGTTGTAAAAGCAAAACAAGTAAAAATAGATTGCATTGTTCGCTTAGGTCATATTCGTTATCCAATATATATAGTTCCGAGAGGAAATCAAACATTTATTATTGGTGCAACATCTCATGAAACAGAATGTTTAGATTCTATTACAATCGCTGATACATTAGAATTATTAAGTATGGCTTGCAAATTTGATTCAGGTTTTTTAGAAGCAAATATCTTAGAACATAGGGTTAATCTTAGGCCAACTTTTTTAAACTCTGAGCCAAAAATAATTAAACAAAAAAATATATTTTATTTAAATGGATTATATAGACACGGTATAACAATTAGCCCAACAATTAGTCAATATTTTACTCAATTTATCCATCATAATTACAAACTTCCAAAAAATTTAGACCAATCTATATGGGAAAAATTATGCAGCTCTTAAAAATAAAACTAAATGGTGAAGATAAAATATATACACAAACCGATATTACAATCTCTGAGATATTAGAAAAAGAACAAATCTCTCAGCAAGGTATCGCAATAGCATTAAATCATGTTCTAGTGCCTAAAGATAAAATACTTTCAGTTAAGTTACGAATGAGTGATGAAATTGAAATAGTTACCCCTTTTGAAGGAGGTTGAATGTTAGAATTATATGGAGAGAAATTAAACTCACACTTAATTATTGGTACTGCAAAGTATCCTTCATTAAATATATTAAAAGAAGCAATTATTACGTCTAATACAAGTATTGTTACTGTAGCATTAAGAAGGCTTTCCCCAGAAAAAAAAGAAAAAAATCAATTTTGGGAAACTATTAAAAATTTAAATGTCAGAATTTTACCAAATACTTCTGGTTGTTATAATGCAAAAAATGCAGTTGAAACAGCTCTATTAGCAAGAGAACTATTTGCAACTAATTGGATTAAACTTGAAATTTTTGGTGATAGCTATACTCTCCAACCAAATCCTTTTGAACTTTTAAAAGCTACAGAAGAATTAATTAGAAATGACTTTTGTGTTTTTCCATATATGACTGATGATTTAATTCTTGCTAAAGAATTAATAAATTTAGGCTGTGAAGTTCTTATGCCATGGGGATCACCCATTGGTTCGGGTAAAGGAATAATTAATCCTTATCATTTAAAAATTATGCGCGATCGTTTTCCAAAAATAAAAATTATTATTGATGCAGGAATCGGAGCACCAAGCGATGCCGCTTTTGCAATGGAGTTAGGAATGGATGCAGTTTTGTTAAATTCCGCAATAGCCCAGGCATTTGAACCAATCCAAATGGCAAAAGCATTTTCCTTAGCTGTTGAATGTGGTCGGCTGGCATATCAAAGTGGAATTATGCCTGAATCAGATTTAGCAAATGCAAGTTCACCTACTCATGGAGTCCCGTTTTATCATGTCTAATATGTTTAATCGTTTTCCATTTCATTTTTACCCAATTGTAGATAACCATTATTGGTTAAAAAAAATGATTGAAAATAAAGTTCCTATTAGTCAATATCGAGTAAAAAAAACAATTTCTACTAAGCTAGAAGAAGAAATAAAAACTGCAATTGAAATTGCAAAAGCAAATAATCATTTGCTTATCATTAATGATTTTTGGGAACTTGCTTTAAAATACAATGCTTATGGAGTTCATTTAGGCTTTGAAGACTCATTATTAGCTGATATAAATAAAATACAGCAAAGTGGATTAGTTTTTGGACTGAGCACCCACGATGAAAAAGAACTACAACATGCAATTCATTTAGAACCCAAATATATAGCGTTAGGCCCAATCTTTCCGACTTCTTCGAAGATTATGCGATTTTTGCCGCAAGGCATTAACAAAATTACACAATGGCGAGAAATAATTCCTGCAGAAATCAAACTTGTTGCTATTGGTGGAATTGAACTTTCCAATGCTGAAAAAATTTATCAATCAGGTGCAGATTGCATCTCGGTTATTAGTGATATCACAAAGGCACAGAATCCTGATGAAAGACTTCAACAATGGTTAAAGAAACAAAACCTTTTTTAAATTTACATAAATATTCTAGACAAATTTCTCTTCCATTTATTGGAATAAAGGGTCTAGAAACAATAAAAAAAAGTAAAATAATGCTTGTAGGTGCTGGTGCTTTAGCTCATAATTGTTGTCAATATCTAGCTAGCTCAGGGATAGGTGAAATTATTATTTTTGATCAAGATATTATAGAAGAATCAAATTTACCAAGACAAATTTTATTTACAAAAAAAGATCTTGGTAAAAAAAAAGTTGAAGTATTATCAAATTACATAAAAAATCATTATCCTGAAACAAAAATTAAAGTTTATGACTGTTTTTTTACAAATCAAAATAATATCAATTTTCCCAAAAATATAGATTTAATTATTAATGCAAGTGATAATTTTACTACCAGAAAAAAAATAAACGAATTCTCAATTCAGCATTCCATCAGCTGGATTGATATGGGTGTCTTAGCAATGAACGGACACGTAGCACTATTCCAACCAGGCCAAGGATGTTTTTCCTGCTTATTCCCAAATATTGAATCATCTGAAGTTAACTGTTCTTTATTTGGAGTATTACCTTCTGTTTGTGGACTCATTGGTTCATTTGTTGTTAATGAAACAATAAAATTTTTGACCTGCTTAAATCAAAATAAAGTAAATACATATTACCAATTTAATTTTAAGGAGAATAATTTTAAAAAATTTTTTTGGGTCAAAGATCAATCCTGCTTTACTTGTAAAGATTTAATAAAAACTGAACAAAAAAATACAAATAGGGAAAATTTATACTTAATTTCCTATGATGAGTTTAAAAACCAATCTAGTCTGAATTCTGTAAAAATAAATTTCAATATTCGTCAAGAAAAGCATGAACAATATGACTTAGATTTTAATATAAGTGAAAAACTTTTCCAATCAATTTTGAATAGTAATATAAAACTAATTAAATCAATACTAAATGAACAAAAAATAAATATTGAAAGTACATTTTATTTTTTCTGCAATTATGGAATAAAAAGTAAAATTGCTTGTGAATTTTTTAGAAAAAATGGATTTAATGCTTTTTATTCAAAAAAAATTTGACCTTTAATTTTTTAATATTTTAGTTAGTGAATCTAATAAAACATCTTCACTAAACTTTGTGATCATAATACCAAGTTTATCTTTTTCTAAATCTTTACTTAATTCACTGTTTGATATTGATGAATGGAATATTATGGGCATAACATCTGAAGTATGATTTGATTTATATTCACGAATCATATCAATTCCATTCATCATAGGCATTTCAATATCAGTAATTACAAAGTCATAATGATTTTCCAATAAGAGATTTAAACCTTCTTTTCCATTACTTGCTAAATCCAATTGCATTTCGTATTTTTCAAAGAATTTTTTAGCTAGTAATTGATAAACTTTAGAATCTTCAACAACCAAACCTTTTTTACCTTTGAAGTTTATAGATAACTCTTTTTTTTCTGTGTGAAGTTTGCCTATGTTCATTCCTAAAGTACTCAAATATTTTTCTATATCAAATAAGTAACGATAAATACCATTCTCTTGAATAATACCTGATACAAAAAAAGATTCGTTATCATTCCATAATTCAGGAGGAGGCAATACTTGAGAGTTTGGTACAGTTTTTATTTTTCGAGTAGCATCTACTATAATACCTACAAGAATTGATAAGACATGACAAATAATAATTCTTTTCTTAACATTTTTTTTCTTTTCATTTGCTTTACTAGCATCCTGTTTAGTAAAGTACTGCTCCTTTATAATTTTGCTAATATCTAAAACGGGAATAGGTTTACCATGCATATCTATCATATACACAAAAGGAGGCATAACACCTGGCAATAGTGAGTATTGACTTTCTTCAAAAACCGCAGAAATTTTTTGTACGTTTAAAGCTAAATGTAATTCATTTTCTTCGTTCCGTAAAGAAAATGGTAAGATTATTATAGTCTTTCCATCAATTGTATTTAACAACTGCTCATTATTAATCATAAATTGCCTTTTAATAAATTATCAAAATTACTTTCATCAATATACATTGCAGGAGTATCATTTAAATTTAATGTTTGTCCTGGTAAAATGAACGGAGAATTGATTGAGCATTTACTAATTTTATCTACTTGTATTGCAGTTAAATGTTCTGATGAGAATTCAAGAATAATTACTTTAGTGTATTCTTTCTTTTTTGATTCTTTAATTTTTTCTAATTGAATGAGAGGAATAACAAGACCTCTTACATTTATTATGCCTAAATGATAATTTATTTTTTCAGGATAAGGTGTGAATTCTATTTTTTCAATAATTTCTTTTACATTTTTAATATTTACTGCATAATATTTTTCAAAAGCAAGGAAGCGAACTAAATTTTGCTCGTTAACTTCAGCAACTAGCATTTCTTTATCAATTTGCATTTGTTGAATTTTTTCTAAATTTAACATAACTCACCATTCTAAAAATTTAAATTTTTTCATTCATTTTATCAAAATTTTCACAATATTTACTTAAAGAAATTAAAAAAGTCGGTTCCCCAGTTGCTAAAATAGAGATACCTGTTACATATGGAAATTTAGGTGCACCTTGAGGATATTCCTTTAAAACAATTTCAGCATTTTCAATAAATTCACCAATTTGTACAGCGAAAAACTTTCCAGTCTTTCCAATAATACAAATAGATAACTTATCTTTTTTTTCATACAACTGAGATTTCTTTTTATAATGACAAAACAAACCATCTTCAATATTTATGCATTTTATAAAATCATTTTTTCTTTTAAAATAAAAATCATTCCCATTTTTTTTGACTTCAGAAATATTTATTTTTTTCAATTCTAGTACTTCGGTATTTAAAATTGCAAATTTTATGTTATTTGCTCTAGCTATAATAACTGGTACAACAGACATTCCTAAAGGTAATCTTATTGTAAATTCAGTGCCCTTATTTACCTCAGTAAATATAGATAAATATCCTCCCATACTGTCAACATATGATTTGACAGAATCCATTCCAATTCCTCTGCCTGAAACTTCACTTAATTTATCTACAGTACTAAATCCTGGCAAGAATATTAAATTAATAATTTCTTCTTTAGTATGCACATTACTAATATCTAAACCTTTTTTAGCAGCTGAATTTAAAATTTTATTTTCATCTATTCCTCTTCCATCATCACTTACGGAAATAACAGCTTCATTTGCAATAATTTGAATTGATAATTTTATTTTTGCTTGTGGAGATTTGCCTTTTTCTAATCTTTCTACTCTTGTTTCAATTCCATGATCCATGGCATTGCGAGTCAAATGAATTAAGGGTTCAGCTAAAGAATCTACTATTTTTTTATCAATTTCTACATCTTCCCCTTCAATAGATATTTGTATTTCTTTATCTATATGCGTTTCAAGATATCCCCTTATTGTTTTTTCCATTCTCCTTAATAGACTCCTCACTGGAGTCATTCGCATAGACATTGAAACATTTTCTATCTCACCTATACTTTTTCGTAGCGAATTATCAAGTAGTTCCCAATCTTGAAAAAAATTTTCATATCCAATTTGATTTGCTCGATATTGCTCAACTAAATAACGCATTTGATTTCTTATTAAAAATATTTCCGAAATAATATCATAATTTTTTTGCAGTCTTTCTATAGGAACCCTAATAAAATCATTGATACCTTTTTTTGAATCATTGTTATTTTTATTTCCTTCCAAAGATTTTGGATCTTGCGAGGTCACATCATTGTTTATTTTTGTAAAATTTCTCACCTCTTCAATTTCATTTTTATTAAATATCTCAAATTCTTTTCCAACACTTGCCTCTTCTTGTATTTTTTGAATTCTAACATCAACTTCATTTTTAGCAAATATTTCCATTTCACCTTTAGCGCCATCATCAGCATTATACTTTTCTGAATTTCCCTCACCAGTTACAATATTTTCTAAGTAATCAAAAAACTTATTGATTTTATCAATTGTTGTTTTATTAATTAAATGTTCTTTATTTTTAAAATCAAAAAGAGTTGTTTCTAAATCGTGAGCATATTTTTTAACATCATTATATCCAACTGTTCCTGCATTTCCTTTAATAGTATGAATTACTCTTAAAATATCCCGAAAACTTTCAACTTTATTTTCAGTTTCAAGTAAGTGATCTAATGAATTTCTGCTTCTTTCTATTAAATCAGAAATTTCCTCATTAAAAACTTGTAGTAATTCATTATTTATTTCCATAAATACCTAATAATTAAAGTTTCAAATAACTTTTTTTTGCTTTGTTGCTTTAACCATGTCTTTTGTTTCTACAAAAAATTCCCGTAAGCTCTCAAAGCCATCTCGAAATAACTCAACAGCAGTTTCTATTTCTGAAATAGAATCTTGTGTTTTTTCAGCTAAACGGGCAACCTCATCAGCTACAACAGCAAACCCTTTACCAGATTGTCCAGCTCTTACAGCTTCGATGGAAGCATTTAAGGAAAGCAAATCAGTCTTTGTTGAGATATCACGTACTGTGAAAACCATTTTTTCAATTTTACTCAAAGCAACAGATAATTCTTCAACTTTTTTTTCTGATGTCAGCATTTTTGTCAAAATATTTTCTAAATTACTTTCTTCCATAAACTCCTCCATCAAATTTCATTTTATTTTGCTTTTCCAACTTCAAGATCTTCAAGCCAATCCAAAAAAAGTTGGACATTTTCTCCTGCAAATACAGACCCATGTTGCGGACAAAGTAAACTAGGATTTAATTTTCTGACTCTTTGAACCCATTTATTTTTTGCAGTATTTGATGGCATCCAACGTTGATGGAACTTTTCCATATATTTAATATGCTCTTTAAAATCTTCTACCACTGTTGGATAGTCTAGCGGAACTAAAGCTGCGCCCATATCTCCACTAAATAATATTTTTGCTTCAGGATCAAAAAAATGAAAATTGCCCGAAGAATGGCAGTAATGAGCTGGTACAAATTCAAATTTTCTTTGATTGAAATCTAGAGCAAGTCCTTCATCTGGTAAAGTAACAAAATTTTTTACATATTCTCCACCAAAATGTGCAATAAATCCAGCCCAAAGCCATGACATATACACTTTAGCATTAGGAGTAAGACCCAACCACAATTGCAATGAGGACATGACATCAGGATCTTGATGACTGCACAAATATGCTTTAATACTTTTGACATCTAGTATTTCTGAAATGGAAGTCAAAACCATAGGAAATATTTCAATTCCACCCGGATCTAGTAAAATTGCCTCTTGATTTACAATAATGGCATATTCATTTGTATCAATGACGTTCGTCTTTTTTTGCGGATCTCTTGCTAGCATGATCCATTTACAATTCTCATTTTCGTACAAGATTTTAGACAGCATAAATCGTTTCCATCAAAAGTTAAATAATATATTTTTTATTATTCTTGATATTTTTTTTAAAATTGAAAAAAGCTTATCTATACTATTAATCGTTATATCAAATGAGTTAAATAAACTTTCACTTAAAGTTTTTATTGCGTGATAAGCAGTTCCTTCTAATTGAATAGCTTCAATTTGCAAACAATTGTAAACACCAAATAGTTTGTATTGCAATTGCAATATTGTTTTCAAATACGTTTTTGCTTGATATATATGCGATACTAATTCCTGAATTAAAAGATGATCATTTATTTTTAATTCATACATTTTTTCTTTAATTAAATTTTTATTTACTAAAATTGTCTTACTATTATGTTCTAAATGATATTTACTATTTAATGTATTATTTGACATAATTTTTAGAGTTAGATTTAATATAGTATTTACTTCGTTCTTATTTTTAGTTATATAATTGTGCATTTTTTTTGCAGAATGCGCAATATGATTTGAAATTTCAGTATAAATACGAATTGACTTACCCGTCTGTCCAGCTGTTACAGCAGCATTCATTGCAATTTCATTTAGACAATCTGCTTCATTATTTAAAAAATTAAATTCTTTTCGTAAATCAGCAAGTATATTAAATAAATTTTTAAGACTTTGTTCTGAGTGCATACTTTTCTTCCATTCAAACAATTACACTCACCTTTCGTAACTTAGTTGAAGTCCTTCATTAAAATGTCAAAACACCATCTCTGATATTTTTTACCTACTAATTTTTTTAAAATTATTACTATATGAAATTCCTATAAATATATCTTTTTTTTAAAAATTTTCTAATTAAAATATCCAAAACCATTTTTTCTGACTATCCTTTGCCTATAAATATGTTAAATTTACTTTAAGACTCCAATTAAGGATGAGAATATGAATGACGAATATAATGAATATTTGAAAAATTATTTTATCAATAGTCCTATTGCTGAGTTTGAAAAATATTTAAACTTTGATGAGAAAAAAAAAGAAACAGCAAAAAAACTGAGTTCTATTTTAAAAGAAAATATAGAAAGCGTATTAAAAGACTTCTATGACTTTAATTTAAATAATGAAAAAACCAAAAAATTTTTTCATGGTAGTGCAGAAGTAGAGCGCTTAATGAAAACTAATCGAAATTATATACCATATTTATTCTCTGGACCATTTGATATAGAATATTACTCTGAAAAAATAAAAATTGGATATTTACACTTTAAACGGGGAATACCCAATGATGCTTACTTAGCTTCCTTAGGTACTCTAAGTTCAGCAATAAATAAAATTTGGAAAACAAAATTTTCGGATATAATAGAATTGTTTGAGGCACAATCTATTACCACTGATTTATTATTTATTGAAGTTTACTTTACTATTAATACTTACTATTCATTTTTAGAGAAAAAACTTGTAAATGAAGAAACAAAAGTAAAAGAAATTTTAAATAATATAAAAGATGCATACTTTATAATTGATAAAAATTTAATAGTAAGTGATGTAGTCTCAAGATCATGTCATATTATTTTTGAAACAGATATAGCTGGAAAAGATTTTCCAACTGTATTCACAGATCCAAGAGTAAAAAGAGGTGACATATTAGTTTTAGCTATAAAACAATATTTCGAAAATTTATTTAATCTTGAATCAATTTTCAATATGTTTCCTTCTACTATTGAATTTTATAATAAAACCTTAAAATTATCTTATACACCTATTTTAAATATCAATAAAAAACCTGAAAAAATAGTAATTTGTGCTACAGATATATCAGAACATATAAAGAATCAGCAAGTCATAGAAGACAATAATGCTAAAAATATTTCTTTAATAAAAATTATAAAACAAAAAAATGAATTTGAAAATATGTTAAAAACAATAGCGACTAAAAACATTACTCTATTAGATTGTGATGACATAGCTACAGGTAAAACAATATTGCATGAATATAAAAATTTATTTGCAAGTTTTGGATTATTGCATATCTCATCGTTGATAAGCAATTTAGAGCTCGAATTACTTGCTAAAGAACATGTTGAAAAATTTAATGTAAAAGAGTTTTTATCCTTATCATGTTGCATGATTTCTGATCTATTGAAAAAATATTTAGAAGAAAATTACGATATTTTAGGAATTGCAAGTTGATTATTTCGTGTGATCAGCAACTGCATCCATAACACGAGCGGCATACACCATAGCTGCCCCTGCATTAAGTGCAATTGCAACTCCAAGAGCTTCAGAAATTTCATCTAACGTTGCACCATGCTTTAACGCCTCTTTTGTATGAACAGATATGCAACCATCGCATCTAGTGGTAACAGCAACTGCAATGCCAATTAACTCACGAATTTTAGGAGTTAAATGATTAGTTGATTTTCCAGCATCAGTAAGTGTCTTATAGCCTTTAATTGTTTCTGGACTGTGTTTGGCTAATATTTTAACTCTTTCTGCTATTTCTTTGCGATATTCTTCCCAATTTAGCATACACAGTTTCCTTCTATGTTAGATGAATTAAGGTATCTTTTATAAGATTATAGCATAATATTTAAAAAAAATGTTAAACTTCTAGCTCTAATTGTACTGGTGCTACCGTGTCATTTTGCCACCAACCTACATTGAGAAACTTAATCTGATATTTTCCTGCACTAGTTTTAAATACTTCTACATATGCATTGAAATGAATATCAACAATTGAATACTTATTAGCACAAAATTGACCTTTTAATTGATGATCAATGAAAATATCTATAACTACTCCATGTCTAATTTGAAAGCCTAAAATACTAATCCATGAGCAAGCAATATTTTTTTCTTTTAGTTTTAAATGAAATATATTATTAACATATAGGTCGTCACCATTGTAAAAATAACCATATTCTTCAATATTAACTTTATTATAGCCCATCATATGAATAGGGTATAGCGTATATTTAATATAAGAATCATTTATAAATTCTAGAACTTCATTCGTTTTGTTAAAGATAAGAAATCTTGAAGTAGCATATACATTATTTCTGACAAATGTAGAAATTATAATTATAAATAATAAAAAATATTTCATTTTAAAATCCTCCAATAAATTTATTAAATTTTTACCTTCACATTTTTAATTAACACTTCTTCATTTTTAAATAAATAACTTTATTCATTTTTATTATTCTAAAATAGGAGAATAATTAATCTAAATTTTAATTAATTACTTATACTAATCTATTAAAAGAAGTATATTAAAAGTTTTCTAAGCCAAAATTTATTTTTTTTTAATTTTAAAAACATCCTAATTTTATTTAGGTTGAAAAATAAAATTTACTACTAACAATTTTTAAGAAAATTTAAATTAATTTGCGATAAATATTAAATTATTTAAATTGCTTTTTAAACAATTAACTTACTTGCTTAATTTCTCTACTTTAGAAATAGGTAGGTCTGTTAATTTACTGATAATTTCAATGGGAAAATGATTGGCTAAAAGGTTTAAAACGATTTCTTTATTTTGTTTGTATTCAACAATCTGAACTTCCTCACTTTTCCTTTAGCAAAACCAAAATCATCATTAAATAATTTTAATACAAATTGCCCAATTAATGAAATAGAATTTTGTATCTTCGATGAAAAAGAATTATCATTTGACAATATCTTCTCTTTAGATAATCCACCAATTTGTATAAAATATTTATTTTCAAAAGAAATTTATTAAAATAATAAAAAACCACCTCAGTTAAGGTGGTTTTTTATAAGTGAAACATTATTTTTAATTACTAGCCTCTTTAGCAGCACTTTCCATCCATAATGTAAAGATATCAGTTGGGGTTAAAGAACTAGTTTTATTTTTCTGTTCCCATCTACCATCTACAATTGCATCTTTTTGCAAACCGTCTTGAAATAGTGTTCTATTAAATAAAGGAAAGTTTGAACCAGAAGCTGGACAAGCATTAAAAAGGTAACGAATACCTGTTTTAGGATCAGTGCAATCAGTAGAATAGAAAATATTTGCATTTTCTTTTTTATTTGCAAGATTATAAGCAAAGTTAAAAGTAATTAATTGTGTATTTATATTTGTTGAATAAGCATTATTGATTTTAGATTGATTTCCATAAAGCAATGAATTTATGATATCAGACTTATTCACATTATAACTCATCGCATTTAATGGCTCAGAAATAAGACGCGCAGTTCTTACAGCCGTATCTCCATGCGCAAATGTACCGTCATGAGATTTGTTTAATTCCATTTTACCGAAACATTTCTTTACATCTGGATTATAATTTGTCGCCGCATTTCCATCATACCCTAAGGCTGAACAAACTCCTCCATCTGAAGTTTTTTCACCTAAATTTATAGTATAAAAGCGATCTTCAGGTTGAAATGCAAAAAGTTGTGATCCTACAGCAGGAATATTAAAGCTTGTTAACGGATTATTAGGAATTTGTGTACTTCCATACACAGCATCAAATACCGTATCCATTGCTTTTTTAGCAATTAATGATTGAGTATAAGGAACAACTCCATCTTGGGTAGAATGTAAGAAGATAATTGATCCAGGAGAAGATTTCCGTTCCTTCATTAAAATGTCTAAATATGGTTTGAGTATTACTGATAAAGGATTTTTCTTTTGTTCTTCAGGCAATGTAGAAATAAATTTCTTTAAACTTTCGTCTAATTTACCCAAATTTAAAAGATTTTTTATAATACTTGCTTTTAACTCTACGCTTGGATTATTAAAACTTAATTGAGGAAATTCTTTTGCTGAGTATAATGATGCTCCAATAAAATTTATAATATCTGTTAATTTATCCAAAGGAATTTTATACACACTAGCAGAAATAAGTAAATTAGTTAAAATTGTAAATTTATCTGCTTCATTGGAAATTAATAAATTTTTTATTGCATTATCAAAATCTGAAATAAAATTTGTAAAATTCTCAACTTCGTCTTCATTAATTAGAGGTTTAATTTCAGGTACTATTTTATCACCTAATTTAACAGATTTTTGACCTTTTACTAAAATATTATATATCGAACATGAATTATTACCTGGTATTGTAACATCTGCTAGATAATTGCATTCTTTAACATTGACTTTATTTTGATTTGCAGAAATAATAGAATCATTAATCATTAGCAATAAAGAATTATCGGCAGTTAATTTATCACTAACAAGACCTTCTAAAAAATCTAAAATTGGTTTAAATTTTTCATCATTTTTTAATTTCGGAAATAAAACCGAATTAAATGTTCTTGTAATTTCACTTATAGTAACATTCCAATTTTGCATTCCCACTGAAATATAAGGGGATAAAAAGACGATATCAGAAGCAGCAATCCATCCAACCAATTTATCTAATACTTGTTGGTCTTGCCCAATTGGAGCTATTCTGTAATCAGTAATATAAGAATTCTTTTTGAGATCTGGTATCATAGGTAAAGCATTTAAAATACTTGTATCATAAATATTACCCGCTAACATATTTTGAGTAACAATTCTAAAACTGCCAATTAACAATGTTGAAGGCGTATAAAATAACCCTGCAGAACTAAAGAGAGGAAGAATAGGCGGATTTTTAAGATCAATATTCCCCAAACCTCCTTCTAAAGTACTTTTAAGCATTATCCCCGTTCTTCCAATTGCTGCTAATAAAGTTGCACCACCACGGCTATCAGAAACTCCAATAGTTTTAGGACCAGTAAGCATTTGTAAAAGTAAATTGTTATTTGAGTAATAATCTAAATTTAAATTAAAATCAGAATCAATATTTGACTTTACTATTAATGGCTTCATGGAAAAAGCCATTCTTGAAATTGCATTATGCAATCCTAAAAAAGCATTAACATCATTATCCAATGGTGATTTTACACCTTCTCCAGTTACTGCTGCTTTAATTACGTTACCTTTTGCGTCCCCACAACTGCGTATGAAGTTATTCTCAACTGAACCACCAATTGTTGTAATAGAACAAATAGGTTCACCCGGAAAGCTTGGTGCAGCAACAATTCCTTTTCCTAAATTATTTTGGAGAATGGTTGCGATATTTCGGAAAGAAATGCCAGCGTCACCACCATGCGCATACATTATTACTTTAAACTTTTCATCATCACTTTTTTTATCAGGTATAGTAACAATGGAAGAATATTTTTGATCCGAACCATTTAATTTATAAATGAGCACATATGCTGTACCTTCAGCAAAATCACTCGTATCTACTTTTCCTTCTTTGGTAGAATAAATTTTAAATTTTGAATCTTTATTTATACCACTGAGCGTTTTGATTGCACTTAGATCGGTTGGTGTTACCTTATCTCTTTCATAATAAGGAATTGAAATAAATTCTGGTTTTGTTACTTCTGTCAATTGATCAGCAAAACCAGCTTCTACCAAAACATCAGCTAATTTTTTTACACTCACAATTTCTGTAGCTTGTGTTTTTGCACCTATTTGACTTACATAATTTTGAACTAATTTTGTTACTTCAGCATACTTAGCACTACCAGCTACAAAGTTTTGCGGCATTTCACTTAAGTTTTTTACAAGCCCCGCTTTATCTGTAGCAGGCACAGCTTGATCACAACCAGGAACACCAACTTTAGCAGCAAACGCGTCCCATTTTTGACAATTTATCTTTCCTTCTTTCTGCATATCCGTATTGCCTTTAAAATTACAACCAACAATGGCAAGGCAAGAAAGAAAACTAGAGACAGAATAAACAATACGGCGCATATCAATTCCCTCTTTTAATTAGGCAAAAGAGTACTACAAGTACAGTAATACTTAATATAAAATTTATTTTTCTTGTACGGAGTTCCTCTAAAATACTCCACCCCAACCTTTTTCTCTCTCTAAGATAATCAAATAGTTGGCTTGTTATTGTAAGTATACTTTTCTAAAAAATTTGGCAAGTATCAATTAAAAATTGTTTGAGTTGCAAAAGAAATATTTAGGTGCTAATTAAAACTTGTATTTACCTAACCTCTCTCTCTAAATTTTTGGTTGGCTTTTTTTAAAACATTTTTTTATTTCCTATTTAAAAGCATTTAGAGGGACATATATGCTTCGCTTTTCAAGTAAAAATATAAAGAAATTTCTCGTCAAAAAAAATTTAATAAATTCTTCTCTAATTGCTATCTTGGGAAGCTCACTTACTTTTCAAAGTACTGCATTTTGTAAAGAAATTAATGAAAAGAATTCATCAAATATTGCACAAAATACAAATGCAACAGATGAGAAGAATGAAAATCATAAAATAGATCCAACTGCAGACGTGGCTGGAGGACTGGGAGAAAAGGGAAGAACTCCTCCTAAATATGCTGTTCTGCAAACAGGAAAAACGTTACCAGAAGGCATATTTAAAATAGATTTACCTTTAGCTTACAGTTTTGGCAATCAAGGATTTGATAGCAATGGAAAGAAAGTAGACAACGGAATTTCCATGAAACGGTTCATTACAGGGATTGCAATTCAATACGGATTAACCAATTCTCTGTCTGTTGCTGTAGGTTTCCCATATACTGCTTCTTACCAACTAGGAATGAATGGTGATAGCGTAGCCGCAAATTCCGAATTATATGCGAAATATTATAACCATGTTCTCCACGATCTCTCTACTAAACTATCCCAGAATGCCAATGGTTTTTTGTGCGGATCTAACGTAACCCCAGACACTTGTGCAAGTTTTATCAATGGCGGTGGATCATTAAATAACTCTACGACCTTAACTATCCCTCTCCCAACAGGTGAAACATTTACATTTAACTCAGCTAGCCCCTTGAAGGATCAAATTAGAAATATCTTACTCACAGCTTCACAACCAACAAATGGTGCTTCCGGTTTAGGTGATATTCAAGTTGGTGTTTTATGGAGCGTTATTTCAGAAGAATCTCCTATCAGACACGTGCCATTGTATTTTTCAGTCGGTGGTGGTTTGCGTATACCTACAGGAAAATTTAATTTAGTAACTGCAATGCGCTCTACTGGCGGCGATGGTACCTTAATTACTGGTGGTGGAACTTATGATGCCATCGCGCGTTTAAACCTAGATTATGTAGTTGTCCCTGGAGTTATTTTAAGCTGGCAACATCAAGCTGAATATTCAATCAATAAAGTGAATTTACGTAGAACAAGTATGCTAGATAATACATCTTTTAACACTGCCGACACATCTACTGGTGACGGCCAAGGAAATGATCTAGAGTTTTGGCGCAAAGGATTACACCACATCGGATTTTTACAAGCCTCTTGGGGATTAGGAAATGTTTCTTCTAACTTTAAGTGGCTAGGTTTATATACACAAGCCAAATATAATATTGCAGCAAAAGCCTATTTAAATGGGCAACCTGTTTACACCGTGGGTGATCAATTTTATTTAGGAGAATCTTCCATGCACCCAGACCATGGATATGAACAATACTATTCAGTTGTTGTTGGATCAAAATTTAGTGGATTACCTTACATGATTCCTGCAGAGTTTAGTGCTGAATTTGAATACCCATATGCTGGTTACAACCGCATGGTTTCCCCAATGAATGCAAAAGGAGTATTATCAATTTATTTTTAATGCTTGCTGAAATTAAAAATACTCAACATTTAAAATATCTTTAATGCCAAGCCCAGCAGCATTTTCACTCAATGATAAGATGTTGCCATCTAGTGTAACACCACCAACCACCGGATTTTCAGCTAACAATGCTGGAGAATCTAAATCGCAACGAACAATCGTTTTTTTAGCAGCCGCTAAATGCGCAGCTGCTGTTACTGCAACTTGGCTTTCTAGCATGCAACCCATTATACATTCCATTCCTACTGCCTCAGCAATATTTAATATTTTTTGTGCTTGATAAATTCCGCCAGCTTTAGCCAATTTAATATTAATCATATCAGCTGCTTTTTTAGCACATATTTTAAATGCGTCGAAGGGAGTAAAAACCGATTCATCAGCCAAAATAGGTGTCATTACATGCTGTGTTACGAATTTTAGGTCATCAATTCTGCTAGCTAAAACAGGTTGCTCAACAAAATCAATATTAAGTCCTGCATTTTCTATTTTTTGAATAAGACGTACAGCTTCTTTAGCACCCCAAGCTTGATTGGCATCGAGACTTATTTTTATTTTATTTCCAACAGCGGAGCGTACATTACTTACCCTATCAAAATCAAAATTAGTGTCTAAACCTAATTTTAATTTTAAATCAGAAAAACCATCTTCTAAAGCAACTAATGCGTCGGCAACCATAACATCAGAAGAGTTTGCACTTATAGTTACGGAAGTAAATGTTAAATTACGAAAACCACCTAGTAGTTTATATAAAGGTAAATTTAAAGATTGTGCATACAAGTCATAAATTGCCATATCTAGAGCAGATAAGGCTGATGTATTATGTACCAAAGAAACATGAATTTTAGACATTATGCTTTCAATACTAGCAATTTCTTGTCCAATAACCCTTGGTAATAAAACATTTTTTAAGGTATGGTAAATAGAATCTTGAGAGTCACCTGTAATAGCTACAGTAGGTGCGGCACTGCCAAAGCCAATCAAGCCAGACTGAGTGATAAGTTTCACAATGATGTCTTCAGCAAAATAAACAGTTCTTAAAGCCGTTTTGAATGGCCTTTTTAAAGGGACTTTTATTTTGCCGATTTTGACATCAACAATTTTCAACCTAAACCATCCACACGTTGGCGAAGTTCAAGACCAGTTTTCCAGAAAGGAAGTTTTTTCTCTGGTACTTCGATCTTTTCTCCAGTTTTTGGATTACGTCCATCATAGGACTTATATTTACGCACAGTAAATGCTCCAAATCCACGGATTTCTACACGCCCGTCCTCAGTTAATGCTTCTGAAATTGTATCAAAAAACATATTGATCAATTCTTCCGCCTGTGGAGAGGTAACATCCGCCTTAGAAGAAAGAATTTCGATTAGTTCGCTTTTTACCATAAAAGGGACTCCAGTGAAAACGTGCAATGGGAATGGGATCTTTTCAGATCCCGCTTACAGTATATGAAATAATCAATCTCATAGAAATGAAAATTTTTCAAAGTTTTGGCACCCAAAAAATTAAAAAAAATACGAAGAATCTTCTTAACCACATCCCGAATATAAGTTTTGGCATTTCTTTTCATCAGATAAGCAAAGTTATATGCCAAAAAAGTCTTTAATTTATAAGGATAAATCAACTAAAAAATATGTAAGACATAGTTTAATTCTATCGAAATAGTGAAGGAGCTATTTTGACTCAATAGAAACTACCAAAGTATCAAAGTGATTTAACAGAAAAGCTGTATATGAACCCAAAAACCCTTCAAGCATATTTCTATTTTGGGAAGCAAAATCAATTTCAGGAAGTGCACAAATCATCATCACCAAAACCTTCTGGAAGAACCTTCTCACTCATTTAGATAATACCTTCAACTTCTAGAACCAAATTTGAAGAGATTTCTATTTCCTAATCCAATTTTTCTTTTAACTTTTTATCAACAGAAGGAGTATTTTTTCATTCAAGCACTTAATATTAGAAGTCAGTAGTTATCTATTTACTAAAGTATTAAGTACGGAGTAATTTATTAATCTTCTATATGGTGCCTTTTAAACATTTATTTACTAGAGATGGATTTGTTTTGATTTTAAAATTCATACTCTCAACAATTTGATCAGTATTACTTGATGTAAATATCTCACTATAATTAGTTTGTAGTAATGTAGCAAAATCTTGATAAGCATTATCCTCACAACCAGAGATAATAGCCAAACCTTTCAATGTTTCGCCGTTTCCTTGTGCAGCTTCTTTTTGCAGTGTTACATAATTTACAACAATATAATCTTTTTGTTCTTGGTACCTTGTTAAAGCTCCGCTCGCATTGCAATTAGATGTTCCGGTTGTTATTCCAAGTGTTTGTGTAAAAGTTAAATTATTTGTTGTTGCAGCTAAAACTTGTTTCCACCATCTATTGTCGGAAAAAATAACCGATCCTAATCCGCAACCTGCAGCACCAGCTGCATAAACATTTTGAAAAGACACAACGCAATATAAAATCCAGCTAAGAATAAATAGCTTACTTTTAGCAATGTGAATGATTGACATACTCACCCACCCTCCAATTATTAAATTGTATTAAGTCAAAACTAACAATTCTTATGATACATATTTGAAAAAAAAATAGAATTACATAACTGTCAATTATTTTATTATTTAAATTACATAATAAGTTTAAAAATTTTTTTATATTTTCTAAAAAAACATATTAGAACGAAATGCTAGAAAAAAAATAACAATTACCAAGATAAAAAATAAAATGTTTTTCATATAGTTTTGCACTAGGATAGTCCTAAAATAAAAATTTGATAAAAATATCTTTTTATTATCTTAACACATAATATCTTAAAATAAAATTACCATTGGGGGTGTGAATTTATTTTTTGTTGAATTATATTTTTATCAGTTTCTTGCTTAGAAAATTTAGCGCACGAAGCTGCAAAAGTATTCTTCCATGCAACGGGAAGAGGTTCTAACAAGTTTTCCAATTTTCGAGTAGCTACAGTAGATTTAGCTTTTTTTCCACTAATAGCCCCAAAACCGACAAAATATCCTGCCGCAAGCAAAGCAGCACGCACAGCCGTTGCTGATGAGTAGGTGATTAATACGGAATTCAAATTAGATTTTGCAAACAATTTCTTAAAATTACTATACGTCCACAAATGTGGGTGTTTTGCTGGAGAAAAGAAATCGTAACAGATTACATCTGCACTAGGCAAAAAGTTTAAATCATTATCACTTAATTTATTAAAATCACCGCTCAGAAAAATCCATTCAAATTCTTTTATATTTGAAACAGAATAGTGAAGATGATCTGTTTTCAATAATAAATTTATGAGTGCAATATTTTCCTTTAAATAAGGAAAATATTGTATATTTTCCAATAATAGGCGAAGTCCTTCTTTTTCCAAGTCAAAGCTTACAATTGTTAATTTTGAAATACTTTTATTTGCTAGAAAGGCATCATACATAGCAAATAATTGAGCCCCACAGCCCATCCCAATATCGTATACAACATAATGTGATTGAGGGGTTTCTCTTATTCCTGATTGTTCAACATATAAGCGCTCTGCTTCTTGTCTTGGTCCAACTTGCCCATGTAAAATTTCACTTGTCTGTAAATGCTTAAATGTAAAATCACCATGCATTGTTTGCGTAAGTTCGTATTTGTTACCTTGATCTATTTCCGACATTGTTCACAATTCCCATCAATTTGAAACATATGATTTATAGGTTCAAATTGGAATTTTTCCTGAATACTCAACAAAATGCTTGAAATAGTTTCGATATCTAAATGCACTTCCATTACCTTATGACATTTAATACAATTTAGAATGATATGGTTAGGATTTTCTTCGCATCGAGTATGACAAGACAAATAATCCCCTGAAGGAAAAACCTGGTGTATTAGTTTTAATTGGATAAATGCTTCCAATATCCTATATACAGAAACTTGATCTATTTTAATATTATAATCTTTTAATAAAGAATCAAATATACTTTTGGGCGATAAAGGGACTTTTGAATTTTCCAAACATTGAATAACAGCAAGGCGTGATTTTGTAATCCGTAAATTATTTTCTTTCATAGCCTCAAAAGCAAGTTCCTTAAATGACTTACCATTGCAATGATCCCCATGGCTAGAATGAGTATGCTGGATTTCTTTTTGTAAACAGTGATCGTTCATTGGCCTTCCTTATCAAAGACTTGCTTGTCTGACATATTGCAAAATTTTTGCAAATATGCAAGACTTCGTGACATCAAACTCTTCTACTTATAAAGAGTTCTATTTTTACTGAGGGAGTCATATATGAAAAATTTCTCGCAGCATTCAATGACCTTCTTGTTATCAACCGTATTTTTCCTTAATGCCCATGCCTATAAAGCGCATAATCATGGAACAGCTAATATTGATGTTGCCATTGATGGTAATCAAGCAAAATTCAACTTTGAGATCCCAGCCGCTAGTATGTACGGTTTTGAACATGAAGCAAAGAATGCAAAAGAAAAAAAATTAGTTGCAGAAAGCAAACAAAAGTTTGAAAATAATATTAATAAAATCGTTATTTTAGAAGACAGACTCAAATGTAACTTCCAAATTATAAAGATTGACCCTTTTGCAACTGAAGATGAAGAAGATAATTCTGATGATCAAAAAACTTTAAAATCAACTAAAAATAAAAAACATTCTGCTCAACATGGGGATTTTAAAGCTGAAATTATTGCTAAATGTGAAAAACCTTTAAGTAAGTCTAAATTATCTTTTGCTCTAAAAAAGTTCTTTCCTAAAATAGAAAGCATGTTTATTGAAGGATTATCAAATGAAAAACAATTCTCATTACACTTAAAAAATGAGAAAGGCTTTTTAGAGTTATGAAAAATATAATTGATATAAATAATTTATTATTTTCATATCATAAAAATCAAAAAGTATTAGATATTCCTAAACTTGAAATTTTTGAGAAAGATAAAATATTTCTATACGGTCCAAGCGGTTGTGGGAAAACTACTTTACTAAGTATTTTAACAGGTATTTTAGCAGCAAATGAAGGTTCTGTGAAAGTTCTCAATCATGAATTTGTTGGTTTAAAACCTTCTTTGCGTGATCAAATACGTGGAACTGAAATGGGATATATATTTCAACTTTTTAATTTAATACCTTATTTAACTGTATTAGAAAATATATTATTACCTTGTAAATTAAATCCTTTACGCAGAAAAAATAAAACACTTTCAGAGATAAAAGAGAAATGTATTGAAATAGCAAAAAATTTAAATATTGCTCAAATTCTTTCTAAAAAAGCAACTGAAATTTCAATTGGTCAACAACAGAGAGTTGCTGCTGCTAGAGCATTATTAGGTGATCCTAAAATCATTATAGCAGATGAGCCGACGAGTTCTTTGGATGAAGAGAACAGAGAATTATTTATTCAACATTTATTTGAACAATGTAATACTCAAAATAGTTCATTAATCTTCGTAAGCCATGATATTAATTTAAAAAAACTTTTTAGTAAACAAATAAATCTACCTGAATTAAATAAGGTAAAAATATGATAACTCTTTTTAATGTAGCTATAAAATCATTATTGAATAGAAAAACTCCTTTTATTCTTTCAATAGCATCTATAGCTTTAAGCGTAACATTATTTTTAGCCGTAAATGTTATAAGAGATGGAACTAAACAAAGCTTTTCAAACACAGTAAGCCAAGCAGATCTTATTATAGGCGCTCGAGGAAGTGGGCTTCAATTGTTACTTTATACTATATTTCATTTAGGAAGTGCAACTAATAATATATCTTGGCAATCTTATGAATCTATAAAAAATATGCCAAATGTTGAATGGACTATACCATTTTCTTTAGGTGATAGTTTTCATGGATTTAGAGTTATAGCTACAAATGAAAATTTTTATAATCACTATCATTATCTTGGTGATAAAAAAATTGAGCTAGTTTCAGGAAGTATTCCTAAAAATATTTATGATACCGTTATTGGATCACGAGTAGCAGAAGTAGAAAAATTAAAAGTTGGCGATAAAGTTACATTAGCGCATGGAATTACTGAGCAAAGTATTTTTAAACATGACGATAGTCCATTTATCATTACAGGGATCATTAAAGAAACAAATACTCCTATTGATAGAGCATTGTATATTACCCTTGAAGGTATGGAAGCAATTCATATTGATTGGAAAGATGGTATTCCTTCACACCAAAAAAATACAAAGGAAGCAATTAAGAAAGAAGACATTCAAGTCACTCAAATTACTTCTATGCTTTTAAGAGCAGATAATAGAATAAATACTCTTTCTTTAATGCGTTCAATTAATGATTTTAAAAAAGAACCCTTATTAGCAGCTATTCCAGGTAGCATCTTGAGTCAATTTTGGGAAACAATATCTTATGCAGAATCAGCATTTCAAATAATTTTGATATTTGTCATTTTGATAGGCATACTTGGTATGATGATTTCAATTTATACTTCGCTTGAAAGCAGAAGAAGAGAAATTGCTATTTTAAGATCAATTGGAACATCTTATATAGCTATTGTTGCTCTCTTAGTTATGGAATCATTTATTATCTGCTTTTTTGGTTGTATATTAGGAATATTTGTTAGCTATATTAGTTTGTATTTTCTAAAACCTTTTATCTTAAATAAATTTGGTATTCTTATAAGCCAAAATGGATTGCAAAATTTTGATTACATTTATATATTAATTATTATTTCTTTTGCTTGTTTAATAGGAATAATACCCGCTTTAAAAGCTTATAGAAATTCTTTAACCGATGGATTGAGTATTAAAATATGATTTTTACAAAAAATAAATTAATAGCTACCTTTTTATTTAATCAAATATTATCCCCTGTGTTTGCACAATCAGATAATAAAAAAATAAATATAGTAACATCTATTCCGTATTTAACAGATATCTTAGCAAATACAACTTGCAACATAAAAACTTTAAATGTAGACACTCTCATTCCATTAGGTAGTGATCCACACCATTTTCATATGACAAAGAAAGAAAGAATTAGTATTGAAAAAGCAAATTTAGTGATTTTAATTGGAGCAGAATTCGAACCTTGGGCTAACAAAATTAAAAAAAATAACAACCAAAACTGGCTTGTTGTTACTGATGGTATGGATTTAAAAAAAATAGGCGCAAATAACAATACGAAGCACGATCATCATCATGATGACCACCACGATCATGCAGCGCACCATGATCATCATGAACATAATCAATTAGAATATGATCCACATATCTGGCAATCTCCGGCACGCACTAAGATTGTAGCTCATAAAATTGCGCTTGAGCTCAAAAAACAACTCCCAACAGAGGCGAAAAATATTGATCTTTGCCTTAAAAACTATATTCTTAAAATAGATTCCGAAGTTAAAGATTTAAAAAAGCAAATTGATAATATTCCACCTCAAAAAAGAAAATTTGCAACCAACCACGATGCACTGGGATATTTTGCTGATGAATTTGGTTTTAAAATTAAAAGCATTGTTGGCTTATCTGATGAATCGTCGCCAACTGCAGCACGTTTGAAAGAAATTATTACTGAAATCAAGGAAGAAAATATACCTGCTGTATTTCTTGAAACAACAGGAAATATGCGTAATATAAAAACCGTTTCGAAAGAAACTGGTGTAAAGATAGGTGGTACCCTCTATAGCGACTCTCTTGGAGCTAAAGGTTCAGGAGCCGAGACCGCTGTTGATATGTGGAAAGCAAATGTGAAAACTATTCTTGAAGCCTTAAAAGAATAATTACTTTTATGGAAGATGTATGAATGAGTTACTTAAGTTGGCAGCAATTGGTTGTAGGATACCCCAACAAAAAACCTTTAACGAATCCCTTTTCAGGTGAAATTACAACACCAGGGATATTTGCTATTATTGGGCAAAATGGTTGTGGAAAATCTACCTTGCTAAAAACGTGGCTTGGCCTGATTAAACCTATCAGTGGTACAGTCCTACTAAACGATGCTCCTATTCCAACAGAACACAATATCTCTCAAGGTATAGCTTACGTCCCTCAATTTCATACGGTAAATCGGTATTTCCATATCAGTGTTTACGATTTTATAAAACAAGGAAAAGGACCTAACTTCACTTTTAAAGATCAAGATATTTCTGAAATTAATTCTTTATTAAATGAATGGCAACTTGACGGTTATGGTGCGCGAAGTTTTCATGAATTAAGCGGAGGACAAAAAACTCGTGCAATGATTATTCGTGCAGTTCTTTCAAAACCCAAAATGCTATTTTTAGATGAACCACTAGCTAGTTTAGATTCCTGTTGCCAACAACAACTTATTGAGACTCTGGAAACCTTAACTCAAGAACATAAAGTTTGCGTTTTTATTGTTGACCACCATCTTGAAAATTTCAATCAATATATCACAAAAAAAATAAAATTTACGCGAAAGCATGACCAAGAAATTTCTTCAATAATTATGTAATTTGTGTTTAGAAATTTTCTGCCTTTAAATCATTGCAACTGAGGTCGTTTTGCATGCTCCAAGAATTTCTCTCTTTTTTTCAAATTTTTAATTTTGAGTTTGCGCAAATAGCGTTCATTGCAATAATTTTAATAACAATTATGTGTGGAACGTTAAGTCCAGTTGTTGTGTTAAAGCAAAGAGCTTACTTAGGAGATACACTTTCACACTTGGTTTTCCCCGGAGTTATAATTGGAATTGTCCTTGCAAAAATTACACTTCTACCTTTTTGGGGATGTATATTAATAGGATCCATCGCTACAGCTTTAATAGGGACCTTTTTATCTGAATGGATTTTAAAAACGTTAAAAATACCACCTGATGCTTCTGCAGTTATTTGTTTAACTTCTTTTTTTGCAATGGGGGTTATTGCAATTTCTAATGCAAAAGATACCAGAATCGATCCTGAAAGTATTTTATTTGGAGATGTACTTACCCTTACTTGGCTTGATGTATTCGTATTAGCTATTACTTTAGGGTTCGTATTAATTTCTATAATAATATTAAGAAAACATTGGGACGCTTGGCTTTCAGACCCTGAGTTTGCTGAAATTGCAGGTTTCAAAGTAAAACTTCTGGAAAAATTATTTCCCGTTCTAATGACAGCAGCCATATTATCTGGATTATTTGCTGTCGGTGGATTAATGATTTCTTCACTTCTAACACTACCTACAATTATTTATCAACCTAAGAGTGTCTTTTCTCCAATTGTTGTTCTATTAAGCTTTATTGGAGGGATACTGGGCTTTTTACTTGCTTTCAGCTTTAATTGGCCTGTTGGTCCAAGCATTGTATTACTTGGATTTTTCTCAATTATTGTCAAAACGCTATCTGTACAGATACGGGAAAAATAAGGGAATCTTTTATGTCAGAGAATATCTTTGAATTAAAAAAAACCAAATTCTTAGAACAGCGCGAAAAAGGGAATTTAGCTGATTTTTATAACAAAACTCATACTGTAGAGGAAGTTAGCAAACTATCTGAAGGCACACAAAATGTAAGTACCGCTGGACGTATCGTTGGAATGCGGACAATGGGTAAAATAATATTTGCACATATCTATGATTTTTCAGGAAAAGTACAAATTTGTGTGCGTAAAACTGATGACAACCCAAGTGTTTTTGATGATTTTTCTGCAAATGTTTCTATCGGAGACTTTGTCGGTGTTGAAGGAGAGATGTTCATCACAAAAACTGGAGAACTCACATTAAGAGTTGGTCAATGGAAATTACTAAATAAATGTCTAAGAACTTTACCTGAAAAGTATCATGGGATTGAAGACATAGAAACTCGCTATAGACAAAGATATCTTGACATTATTATGAACGCCGAATCTAGAGATGTTTTTAAAAAACGCTTTGAAATAGTAAAATCCTTGCGCAGATATTTGGAAGATAATGGTTATTTAGAAGTTGAAACTCCTATTTTACAAACAACTCCTTCAGGAGCTTTAGCTCGTCCATTTTATACACATCATAATGCTTTAGATATTGAATGCGTTATGCGAATAGCATGCGAAACATATTTAAAACGCTGTATCGGCGCTGGTATGGATAAAGTGTTTGAATTTGCAAGAAGCTTCCGCAACGAAGGTATTTCCGCAACACACCTTCAAGATTTTACCATGCTTGAATTTTACGCATCTTACTGGAATTCAGATAAAATGCGCAAATTTGTTGAAGGCATGATGCGTGACTTAATTCATAAAATTTTCGGAACAGTTAAAGTAACACTCAGTGGAAATGAAATTGATTTTTCTGGTGATTGGCCCGTATACGAATATGCTGAACTTGTTTTTAAAGATTGTGGTATAGATATTAAAAAATTTAATACTAAAGAAACATTAAAAAAAGAAATTAAAGCTAAAAATATCCGTTTAGATGATGATATTGAAACATTAGGTTGGGCAAATATGGTTGACTCCTTATACAAGAAAGTATCCCGCCCTAAATTAATTCAGCCTTGCTTCTTAGTTAAGTATCCTGTTGAAATGGCTCCACTTGCTAGAAGAAATGCAAAAGAGCCTCAATACGTTGATTTCTTCCAATTTCTTGTCAATGGAGTTGAACTTGTAAAAGCTTATTCTGAATTAGTAGATCCAATTGATCAACGTGAACGTTTTGAAGAACAAATGCAAGCTCGTGAACATGGTGACGATGAAGCTATGCCAATTGATGAAGAATTCTTAACCGCTATGGAACACGGATTTCCACCTATAGCAGGCGTAGGTATAGGTATAGATAGATTAACTATGATTTTATGCGGATGTGACAATATTAAAGATACTATTCTCTTTCCATTGTTAAGACCTCAACACCACACAACTGAAGAAAATATTGAAAAAAATTAGTCAGCTGTTTATAAAAACAGAGAAACGGGTAAAGGATTAACATGGAATTAAATACACAGCGCCTATTTATCATTGATGGTATGTCGTTACTTTTTAGATCTTTTTATGCTATGGGTTCACGACTAACAGCTCCTGATGGGACACCAATTGGTGCTGTGTATGGTTTCCTAAAAGTCATGATTAAAATTTTTCGTGAGCAAAACCCTACACATTTTGCTGTTTGTTGGGACTTAAAAGAAAAAACATTTAGACACGAAGTTTTTCCATTATATAAGGCTAACCGTGGAGAAACTCCTCCAGAAATCATTCCACAAATCAAAATAATTCAAAAATTATTACAAGATTTAGATATTCCAACATTTGCTTTACCTGGGTTTGAAGCTGATGATTTAGCTGGAACATTAGCAAAATTTTTCGAACATTATGGCACTGTTTATCTTGTTACCTCTGATAAAGATTATATGCAGGTTGTTAATGAAAATATTCAAATGTTTTCCCTTAAAAAAGGGGATGAATACGACATAATAACACCTGAAAAAGTAACTGACTACTTTGGTGTTCCTCCTGAAAAAGTAATTGAAGTTCTTGCGCTCACTGGCGATACGGTTGATAATATTCCCGGTGCAAAAGGAATTGGTGACAAAACAGCAGCAAAACTAATTGCTGAGTTTGGATCGGTAGAAAATTTATTAAAAAACATAGACTCTATTCAAAATAAACGCGCTAAAAGCGCTTTAGAAGCTGGAAAAGATGCGGTTATTCTGTCAAAATATCTTGTTACTATAAAAACAGATATTCCTCTTAATGTTTCTGAGTTATCATTACGCTACACATTTACAGAACTAAAGAATCATAAAGAAACAAGGCAATTGCTTGAATCACTCAGAATGATTACTCTGTTAAAATCTATTTATGGAGATAAACCACAATCCATAGAAACAATAAAGAGTAAAGAAAATAATGAAGAGAAAAAATCTGAAATTAAAAAAACAAAAAACCAAAAAATCACATCTAAACATATTGAAACTATTCCATGGGAAAAAGAAAATTATAAATTAGTTCTTACAAAACAAGAATTAGCTGATATTTTTGCACAAATTTCTGATCCTAATACAAAAGTAGTTGCTATTGATACCGAAACAACAGGACTTGATATTATTGAAGATGTTCCAATAGGGGTATCAATTAGTTTTGAACCAGGTCAAGCATATTATATACCTGCTCATGAAGAGCACTTATTAGGTGGAACACTACTTTCAGCAGAAAAAGATCTTCCTACTTATTCCAAAAAAGAAGTTTGGCAAGGATTGAATTCTGCCTTAAATAAAAGGAAAGCATTATTAGTAGCACACAATTTAAAATTTGATATGCACATGCTTAAAAATGTTGGTGTGGAATGTGGTGAAAATATAAATTGTTGCACTATGGTAGCTGCTTGGTTAACAAATCCTGCTGAAGGTGGTTTTAGTTTAGACTTTTTAACATTAAAACATTTTAATTATCAAAAAATTCCAACTTCTGCTTTAATTGGCAAAGAAACAGGTAGATCTTCAATGCTTGCTGTTCCTTTATCAGAATTAGCAACCTATGCTTGTGAAGATGTCGACGCCACTATTAGACTTTGGTATTATTATGATCAACGTTTACAACAGCAATTAGATTTGCAAAAACTTTTTTATGATTTAGAAATGCCTATTTTATCTCTGTTATGCGAAATGGAAAGAACTGGTGTTCATATTAACTCAGAATATCTAGGTGGTTTAACTGCAGAAGTACAAACAACTCTTCTAAAACTTGAATCAGATATTTATCAAACTGTTGGTGAGACTTTTAAAATATCTAGTCCTAAACAATTGGGAGATATTTTATTTGAAAAATTAAAAATTCATGAACAACTTGGTTACAAAGGAAAACTTGCACGTACAACACAAGGTTACAAAACTGATGCCAGTGTCTTAGAACAGTTTGAGGAACATCCTGTTGTAGAAAAAGTACAGCAATATAGAGAACTATCTAAACTACTTTCTACTTACATTCTAGTGTTACCTAAGTTGGTAAAATCATCTACAGGAAGGGTTCATACTCATTTCAATCAGATAGGAACAGCTACAGGGCGTTTATCTAGTTCAGATCCTAATTTACAAAATATCCCTGTAAAAACAGATTGGGGTAAAAAAGTCCGTGCTGCTTTTAATGCCTCTAAAGGTAATTATCATATTATCTCCGCAGATTATTCCCAAATAGAACTCAGAGTTTTAGCTCACATATCCCAAGATAAAAATATGCTTGCTGCTTTTAACTCTGGCGCAGATATCCACCGGCAAACTGCCGCACAAATACTTGGAAAAGTTGCAGAAGAAGTAACAAACGCAGAACGTAACAGTGCAAAAGCAATTAATTTTGGAATTATATATGGAATGGGACCTCAACGCTTAGCGAAGCAACAAAAAATAACTTTAGCCGAGGCAAAAAGTTTTATTGAAAAATATTTTACAAATTTTTCAGGAGTAAAAAAATATTTAGACGATCAAAGAGCTTCAGCACATGCCCATGCTATGGTTAAAACATATTTTGGCAGAGTACGTCCTATTCCCGCCATGCTTTCTAACAACCCTATAGAAGCAAAATTAGCAGAAAATATGGCTATCAATTCGCCTATTCAAGGAACTGCAGCAGACATAATGAAACTGGGCATGCTCGCAGTGAGTAAAAATTTAAAATCAGCAAATTTAAAAACAAAAGTAGTTATTCAAGTGCACGATGAACTGGTACTAGACGGACCAGTCGAAGAATTTAGTCAAGTCAAAAAAATTGTAGAACTCGCTATGGAAAAGGCAGTAAACTTTTCGGTGCCTATGCTTGTTGAAATTGGAGCAGGAAAAAACTGGTTGGAGGCAAAATAAATGAGCAGAATGGGTTTTAAACCATTTCACTATCTGTCATCAATTTTTAATTCTGGCTTACAAAGAAAAGCAAAACGAGAGGCTTTTATAAAAGGCCAAGAAGATGAACAAATGTCATTATTTGATCATATAAAAGATTTAAGACGGCATGCTTTTCGAGCAGTGATGTGGCTTTGCCTATTTTCCACTATAGCTTTTATTTTTATGGAACCATTGATTGTTTTTTTAAAAAAACCTTATGACACAGTCCTTGTTTCATTAAAGGAACAGGGAATTACGCAAAATTTATCTTCAATAAGTATTTTCGAAGTGATCACAGTAAATTTTAAAATCTGTTTTTTACTTGGCTTTGTTTTTAGTTTACCATTTATGCTTTATGAAATTTGGAAATTTATTTCCCCTGCCTTATATTTACAAGAAAAAAAGATTGCAAAACTATCCGTATTTGCAAGTATTCTTCTTTTTTATTTAGGTATATCGTTTGGTTTTTTTCTTATCATCCCATATTTCTTTTCCAACGCATTAGGATGGGCTAGTCAATACGCGCAAGTCATGATCACGTACGAAAATTATTTTAACACTTTAATTACAATGCTATTAATTTTTGGTGCGGTGTTTGAAGTTCCAGTCATTTTATCTCTACTAGGATTAGCTGGAATTTTACCAGCAAAAGTACTAATACAAAATAGAAGAATTGCATTTTTAACTTGTTTTATAATTGGAGCTATTTTATCTCCACCAGATGTTATCAGCCTTTGTCTAGTTTCTATACCTATGTATTTAATGGTAGAAATTTCAATATTTATAATTAAAAAAATAGAAAAAAACCGAAGCGAAAACTTTGCCGAAGAATCTTAAGATAATCTTAAAAAAAACAATTATTTAATATAAAGTGAAAATAATTTATTTTATTTTACTATTGACTCCTATTTTTTTTTTTTATAATAAGGCAATTATAGTTTCTCATTTTTTTTTCCGCTTTAATTTCATTAAGGTGGGTAATGTTATCAAAATGAATTTTTAGATTTGGATAAATCGTAGGTTGACAAATAAAACTTGCTAATTTAGTTTCTAAAAGTTGTCATTTTAGGATAATGTTTTGATTATTATTACACTCAGACAAGCTTGTTTCTATTAAAGGAGTAATTTGTGAAAAGATCTGTTATTCATTGTATGGCTATCTCCGCTTTAGCTGTTGCAGGAAATTCCGCTTTTGCTGAAGAAAATAAATCTACTGAAAATAAAGAAATTAAAGTAGCAGACGCATCTAACACTACAGGTGGTACTTTATTCTCGCAAGAACAAATAGATTTTCTAAAAAAAGAAATGCAAAAAAAAGATGTCACTGAAAATAAAATTGCTTTTGCTGGTTTAGTTCAGTTAAACGCAAACTTTAATGACTCCCAACGTTCTAGTGCACCAGACTTTTCTGCATCAAAAGTGCGTCTTGGTGTAAATGTTTCAGGCGGTATTGCTTCCGGACAAGTGGAAGTTCAACTTGCCGGCAACAAGTCATCAACTCAAACAGTTTCTAGCACGACTTCAAATGGTCAAACTACGCAAGTAACTTCTGGTGATAATGGTAACGGAGAAGTTACAATTCGCCGTGCTCAATTAAATTTGGATGTACTTACACTAAAAGCTGATCAAAACGTATTTACAACAACAATATCATTAGGCGGTATTCGCATTGGTGGTGGCGACACAACCGCAGCACCTGATACGACGTGGACACCAACAGGTTACGGCCGTCAAGATGGGGCCTATTTAAAACAAGCAATGGTCTTTGGCAAATCAGCAAATATAGAACTTGGTGTTGGTGGTTTCAACAATATTATAGCTGTTACAAATAACCCATATCCGTCAACTAACAATCAAAGTGGTGGATACACAGGATGGGGAGATGCTACTACCACAACTAAACAAGCAAATTGGGGAAATAACTCCTTTAGCCAATCTATGGGTATTGCAGGCCATTTAGCTGCAACTGTAAATTTTGAAGAAGACCACTTTGTAAAAGCAAAGGCTTATATTGGTAGCCAAGGTAACGCTCCAACAGATCAAGACTCTAATGGGAATTTAACAAAAGCAAAAGATGTTACTCATATTGAAGCTTCCTTACTATATAATAACGCTGCTGTGTTTGGTGGAAAAGGAGTTATCTCTGGTAATGGTGTTTCAGCTTGGTATGAAAATGAAAATATTGGTCGTACAAAAACTGCTGCTAAAAGCGGTAGTGACTTTAATTATACCAATACTGCAACTGATGATTCTCAAAATGCCACTTTAGCAGGTTTAGGTATTGCAGCCGACTCTTCCAATTATCTAACAGGGATGCTTCAAAAAGGTGACTTTATTACTTATGCCATCAGTTATGCGATGGCTAACATAACATTTGGAAGCAAAACAACTTCTCAAGATTACAATGCTTCTCAATTTGCCGCCTCTGTTGGATATGGGGTAAATACTTTTGAAACAGCAGTTAACTTTGAGTTTAATAGTGCTGATACAAATATTTATGCAGATACTAATGGCGTAGTAAACAAAAAGAGCTCAACTAAAACTTATTTAACTATGGCTTATGCTTTTTAATAATTAATTCTTGACCTTAAAAAGAGAGTTTAGATGTTACGGCAATTAAACTCTCTTTTTTTATTTTGTTAATTTTCTGTTACGTTATTTAATCTTTTATTAAAATCCTTCATAAATAGCGCAAACGCTTGGATATCAGGTTCATGATTAAAGTATTTTTGAAATTCTTGCCTGGTAAATTCAGGAGAAACAATAAAATCAGGAATATTTTGCAGTAAATGCATGGGTGTTTTTTGAATATAATCATTTTTAGCAATATACGAAGTATTCCAGTTTATTCCGCGCAATGCAAATAAATCTTCCATCTGACCAGAATTTAATTGATTAAATTCTTGCTCTGTATAACCCATTCGCGGATCAAATTCTCCACCAGTTAAATACTGCGATTGACAACCATATTTTGCTTCTTGAGCTCTAATGGGACTAATACCTTCAGCAGCTTGAATATCTGAATAGAAATAATGTTCTAATCCTTGCTCTGATTCAAATTTTTTAGTCATCTGTTGTAAAGATGCCGCACTTTTCTCTGTATAACCCAACATATTTGGAGCAAATTCTATTTTATCTTTAGGAGCTTCTGCTAATATTTTTGCACCAGCTCTACCTAAACCGTATCCTAAACCATCAGCTGCTAAACCGATACCAACACCTATTGCAACACTTTTCCAATTAATTTTTTCACCATTTACAACATCAGTAACAATCGATGCACCAGCAGATGCAATAGAATTTGCAATAAGGCTTGCTACAACCGCACCAGCTCCTTCACCAAACCCACCAGTTAAAATACCTGTCGCAAAGCCAATCAATCCTCCAATTAACCACCCAAGTAATTGCGAATTGTGTCCACTTGGATCTTGATAAAATATAGGGTTATTTGATGCAAAAATAAATCCATTTATTCCTCCTTTATCAAAAGGAGATACTGAATCATAAGCCATAAAACGCTTTAACATAGGATTATATGCTCGATATCCATTTCCAAGAAATTGATAACCTGATGTACTGTCTGTACGTTGTCCGTCAAAACCAATTGCTTTTTGATCTATTGCGGACTGCTTATGCACATTAATTTTTTTATTATTTAAATTAGCCAACGAACTTAACGAAGTTTCAACTCCGTAAGGCGAATAAAAATATTGATCATTTATGACAGCTACAGAAGCACTATTTTCAGTAAAAGTGGCAACCACGTTTAACGACTGATCATATGAATAATATAGGAGATTAGAATCAGCTAATATTTTCGCTATAGTATTTAAACCTATTATATAACTTGCAGTTAAATCACCTTGTTTTTCATTGATAACGTTTCCATTACTATAGATATAGTAAATTGGATTTTCATTAAATGCTTGTTTCCAAACTTGCAATCCATTTCCATCGTATCCGTATTTGACAAATTCGCCTGAAGAAAAATTAATACTAATCATATTTCCAAAAGGATCATATGTATATTTATTACCTTGATCATCTGAAGTAACGTGATTTTCTTTATCATAAGTAATTAATTTACTATTTCCAAATTCACTGTTTGAATTTGTATAACTCAAAAGTTTTGTAGCATTAATTGAATCATAATAATAAGTTGTGATATTTGTTTGTAACTCTTTTTGTGTATTTAAATAAACTATAGATACAGAAGAAATATTGTTGTAAGCATCAAAATTATAAGTTTCTTTTTTAATTTGTTTTTTATTGTATGTAAATGGGCAATTTATACCATCACATTGATATTCTTTCAAATTTCTTGAATCATCATAGCTGTAATTTTCAGATGTTTGATTATTATTTGCATCAGTTTGTAATCTATTTTTAAGAAGTCCATTATTGTAGTAAACATAATTATATTTAACAAATGAATAAATTTGTTCATTACTTGTCTGATTAAAATTTAATTTATTTTCTTGTTCAATGAGTTGATTATAAAAATTATATTTATAGAAATTAGATGCAAGAAGACTATTTCCTGTTTTATTAAAAATTTGGGTTTCAACTAATCTTCCAAAATTATCATATAAATAGTTTGCAACAGGAGTTGAGTTAAATAAAACAGTTGTCAATTTTCCATATATATCTCTATTATAAATAGTTATATTTCCATTTGCATCTTGAAACGATATCAACTGCCCTAATCTATCATATTTATAATTTAATGAATAAGCAGGGGTTTGGAACCCTGGCACAGAAGAATCTTTATTATGAGATACCATTGCTAATTTTTTATTTAAATAATATGTATAGAAAGTTGTTCCAGTTAAATCTTGAATACTTGTAAGTAAATTTGTTTTTGCATCGTATTGATAATAAGTAGAATATACATTATTTGTATCATTTTCAACCCATTTTTTGACAATATTAATACCTAGAGTATCATATTCAAAATGTAGGACAAAACCATTTGCTTTTTTTACAGTAACTAAATTTCCAGCATTATTATAATTATAACTTGTTAAGTTATTGTTTGCATCGACTTCCCAAAGCAATTTGCCAAATGAATTAAATTCTCTCTTTCCTAAACATTTCTTTTCACCATTTGCATTTATAATTCCTGTTTCAACAACATTTCCAAGCATATCATAAAGTCTATATTGCTTATTTTTATTTGGATTTTGCACCAAGAATGGATTTCCGACATCGTCATAATTTATTTCGTAAGCATTTCCATTTACATCAATATTTCTAAACTCACGAGAAAAAGAATCATATTCTTTTGTACTTTTTGAAATTACTTGTGAATTATTTACATCTAAAATATCTGACTCAATTAAATTCCCTGAATTATCTAAAACAGAAACAGAAGTATATAACTTTTGATTTTCAGAGCTTAATGAATAAGAATATTTTGCTGAACTGTTTTGGCTATAAGCATCGTTATATATTGTTACTTGACTACTTCCATCTGGATTTATTGTTTTTATATTTCTTCCCATTTCATCGTATTGATAAAAAGATTTATTGACTATTTCATCTCCACTAGAAGAAGAGTTAAAAACATCTTTTTCAGAAACTCTTCCATAATTATCATATTTTATAATAAAATTATTGACTAAATTTTCATTAAATGAGTTAGAAAAATTCTCAGGATTTGTTGATTCAACTTTAATTTCTCGTCCTAAACCATCATAATAGTGCTTTACAGTAAATCCGTTAGGTGAAATAATAGTAACAGAATTTTCATCTTTTCCTACTTTATAGAAATAAGTTTTCACTTTCTCAAAAGGAGTATCAGGAGCTACTACCTCTGAAGTAATTCTGCCCATTTCGTCAAAAGATTGTTTAATAGCCGTTTTAGCTGGACTAGATGTTTCAATTAACTTCCCACTATATACACTGAAAATAGATTTTTCTTGCATTAAATTTACTGAATTATTTAGATAATTTTTAGGTTCAATTGTTTCTATCTTAGTTCTTACATTATCTTCAAAACTATAACTGATATCTTTTCTAACTGATAATAATGATGATTTTAAATAAGATGAACTAGCCATATCTGTGACCGACTTTTCTAGTCCATAATTATTTTTATCTGCCATATTTTCGTTATATTCAATCCTTTCTGTTTGAAAAATATTCCAAGAATTGTCTTTTATCTTTTTATCATTTCTTGTTAGTTGGACATTAGAAAAACCGCTTTCTTTTTTTACTAAGACAAAAAATCCTAAAGCTTCTTGATTCATTGGTTGTAAATTTTTGTATGTATAAATTTGTACTTTTGGACTTACTGAATTCAAAGAGCTTTGCTTTATAGAATTTTGTTGACTTGGATATGTTACAACTATTTCAGGATTACTAACAAAACCAGTATTACTTTGTGGGCAATGTTCGTTACCTTCTAATGGACAATACAAAGTTTTTCTAGTAATTCCATAATTATTTGTGCTTAGTATTTCATTTCCATAGTTGTCATAATTTGCTGTATTAACAACATGTCTTTCTACATTTTTAGCAAAATAAATATTTTCTGTTTTAATTGGTAATTCGTAATTTAAAGGAAAATCTGAATCATTAATAGATTTGCCAGAAGTTTCAGGGTAGTATTTTTTTTCTTCTTGTAAAAGAACATTATTTTTTAAACTAAATATCTTTTTATCTACTTCTAAATGATATTTATTATAAATGTGTGTTACTGATGTAACTCCATTATCTTCACGTGTTGTATAAAAATAATTATCTCCTCGTTCATACAAATTATCAACATTTGCTTGAAAAGGTATTCCTGATGCAAATCCCAAGAAGTTTCTTTTGTCGTTTGAAGTTCCATAAGAAAAATTGGTTTTCAATGCACCTTGTCCAAAACCAGGATCCTTAATCCAAGTCTTAACCACATTTAAATATTGAATTGGCCCTCCTGTAGGAACAGGGATATTTGCATAAACTAAAGATTCAGTTAAACCGGTAGGATACAAAATAGAATATAAAAGATTGCTATTAGTTGTTTGATCTAGGGAATACTTAAAGCCAATACTATATTTATTTCCCGAGTTTTTAATTTCAGGTAATTGAATTGAAGTTAACTGATTATTTGTTTTATTAATTACTGAACTTATTTTATTTCCATAGGTATCAAAACTAGTTATAACAAAATTGCCAGAATTAAAATTAAAATTTATAGAATTTTTTCCATTATTGATTGCTGTTAGTATATTTTGATTTGAATAAGAGAAATAAAAAATATCTCCTCTAGGATATATTATTTTGCTAATAAAACCTTGTTTATTTATAACTTCTATATGACCATCTTTAAAATAAATTTTAAATAAACAATTTATATCAGGATCTCTTTCAATTCTTAAATTTAATAATTTATAGTATAGTAAGTAAGGTTGATTTAATCTATCAAAATTTACTTTAAAAGTCCCACCTGAGCCTAAAGTAAGTTTTCCGCTTTTGGATGAGAAGTGTGTTAAATTAAAATTCCAACCTTTCCCAATTCCAAAGAAATCAGAGTTTGAATTTTGACTATAGAAAGCTTGTAGTTGAAAATCTGGAGAATTTCCATCAGCTGAAGCAAGCGTTCCTAATGCAGCATGAAATTCATAGCTACCAGTTCTAGGATCTACAGATGATCCATAAAGATTTTTAAAATTAAATGCATTTGAAACAAGCGAATCTTTTTGATCATCAGTTAATTTAACATCCTTAACTTTACTATTTTTATTATTATCTTCTTTATTACTAGAAAACTGAGTGTTTTTTTCACTTTTAACAGATAACAATATAGCAGTTGAAATTTTCTTAGTTTGTGCGTATACAATTCCCGTCGTTTCTATGAGATAGACAGTTGAAGCCAAAAAAGCTACAATAATTTTTACCAATCTAATTAATTGAGCTTGTTTCTTTGTTTTATTCATTTTAATTAAGCCTTATAAATCTAATTTAATATTTGGAAATATTTATTAATTACCAGGCACTAAAAATGCTGATTTAATATGTTTATTTCTAAGTTCAGGCCAAATATCACCAATTTTATAAGGACCATCAGAAGCTAGTTTATCATTATTCATGTCATAAAAGATAACGGAATCTTCATTTGTTCCATCATTTATAAAAAAGTATTGGTTTCCATCAGCTCCTGCTACTGCAGCAGTAATTTTAGTTGCATAATTTTCTAAACCTGGCCAAGTGGATTCATTAATTGGTTTTGCTCCATCAACAAAAGTATTACTTATATTATCATATTTTAAATATGTTCCATCATTTAAGAAAAAATATGTACTAAATAGTCCTGAGTAACCCCAAAAATCAACTGCCACATTTATTTTACTAATATATGGAGCTAAAAATCCTTTCCAGTGATCATCATTATTAACGTTACTAGTCTTACAGTTATTATAATTACCAGCAACACAGCTTAAATAATTCGTATTGTCATTTAAAAAGAAATAATTAGATTCTTTATTTGCCTCTTGATAAGTAGCATTACTAGTAAAAAATTTAACTTGTGAAAGATAATTCCCTAATCCATTTAAATTAGTATTAGTTACTTTTTTTATTCCTTCACTTTGCAAAGAACTATAATTTATTTGATCAACTAAACCATTATCAAGTAATAAATATATTAATGGCATTTTTTTAAGGTTATTTCCATATAAATACGAAACTCCACTAAAATTACTTCCAAATGAACCAGTTATATTTGAAAAATTGAAATCGCCGGTGTAGCTATTTGAAACAATATGGGTATGAATATCTCCAGCTTCAAGAAAGCAGAAATTTTGTTCATGATAAGATACCACATTACCAGGTAATCCAGGAATTTTTTGAGTGACATTTGCTGCCAATTCATTTCCAGCTAATGCCATTATATTGTATTTTGAATTATATTCTAAATAACCTTCTGTGGTTTGAATATTTGTTGCAATCATTCCTTTAGGAGATACTATTTTAAATACTGAACATCCACCTACTTTAGAACCGCTAGGATCTGCTGTAGAAATAGGATCTAGAGTTAAATTATTAATTAAATTTCCATAATTATCTATACCAGTAATAGAAATATAATCAGTATGAGTATCAATGCCTTCTGGTTTTATATATTCAAAAGTAACTTTGTTTGTTGTTCTATTAATTATTTTTGTATAGGAATAGTTATTAAATTGGTTTTGAAAAGGAATACTTGAATTTGTCACATTTATTGAAGAAATAAAACGTAATTGCGAAGAACTACTATTTAATTGAATAGAGCATGTAAATTTAATAACATGTTCCATTCCTGTCACTACATTATGACCAACATCAACCAACTCACCAGGTTGGCAGTTCACAGTAAAATCTTTTGGACTGTAAACTACAGGGGTTTTAGAATTAACTACTACTGGAGTATCAGAACTTTCACTACAAGTACTCAAATCATTTATTTTAGCACAAATTGGAGTAGTTGTTTCTTTACTTATCTGAAAATAAATGGGCACTGTAGTACAAAATGTACTTGATGAACAATCTGTATCCTTCAGATTGTTCTTAAATGCAAAATTTTGTTTAATTATTCCATCAGCAAAATTGTGATCATCTAAAGAATAAAGCGAATTATTTTCAATTACATCCTTTGGAATTTCTTGGTTATTATTATTATTATACAATCTTAGAGCATTTATTATTTCATCTTTACTAGGTTGTTTATCATCACCATAAGCATGTAAATAAAGTCTAGCTTGCTGTTGTCCATTTGCATAAATATCAGTGTTTTGCCCTGTAGGCGAAACTGGTCCTGCATCTAATGTTATTTTTGTTATTGTAGTTGCATTAGCTGATAAGGATAATAGCATAAAAAGACCAAATAATTTGAACATAAATTCTCCAAAAAAAGCAATTAATCTAAATTTTATATTTAGAATTAATTCAGATAGTAAAAAAATCCTTTTACTTTAAATAAGCAAAAACTAATCAATTAGTTTCTTTATTTTATTAGATTTAATTACTGTAAATTAAAAATTATTTTTTTTTGTTAACATTTCTTACATATTATTTTATCTATTTAACTCTAATATTATCTATTATTTACATGAGATTTTTACAGCTTTTTTTATCGCTTGTAAGAATAAAAGACAGAATAATAAAAATTCAATTTTGATGTAAATCAAAATTGAATATAATACATATTTTCTTTTTATTGATTTATATTAAACTAGTACAATTTATCCGCCTAAACAATAAGCAAAAGCGTCGTGTAGTTGTGAATGGATAAATTCATAACCATTTTTAAGAGCTTTAGTTGGTTTTGCATGTTGCCCAGATAACAGTAATTCCCGCCCCATTTCACCAAATAAAGATTCAACAAAAAGCTCTGGAATACGTAATGAGCTAGGTCTATCTAACGATTGCGCTAGTAATTCAGAAAATTGCGCATTGGTAACAGCATGCGGAGAAACTGAATTGACCGCTCCAGTTACTTTATCATTGGTTATGGAAAATAAAATAAGTCCAAGTACATCAATAATAGAAATCCAAGACATCATTTGTCTACCGGTACCAAATGGACCACCCAAGCATAATCGATAAGGAGTATACATTTTCTTTAATACTCCTCCTGATAAGGATAAAATAGTTCCAAAGCGCAAATGTACAACCCGTATTCCTGACTCATTTGCAGTTTTAGCTGCCTGTTCCCAATCTCTTGCCAAATTTGCTAAAAAACCTTCGCCAAGTTTGGAATCTTCATGTAAAATGTCATCATAATCTCTGCTACCAAATATCCCTATTCCAGATGCAGAAATAAATGTTTTAGGTTTGTTTTTTAATTGTTTACTTAAAGCCTGACATAAAGCTGTCGTAAAATGAATTCGGCTATTGATTAATTGCTGCTTGCGTTGTTCACTCCATTTTTGTGATGCGATATTTTCTCCTGCCAAATGCACTACAGCATCCAAATTTTCTAACCTTTCAGGGTTTATAAATTCACCTTTTTCACTATTCCAAACAGCAAAATTTTGTTTTTCAGTATCATCAATTTCCATATTCCTACGAACCAATTTTATAACCTGATGGCCGCCTGAAGTTAAAAATGGAATTAAAGTACTTCCCACTAATCCGGATGAACCAGTTACTAAAATTTTTAATTTTTTTTGCGAATATTTTCCATGTAAATACAAATCATATTTTAGCGTTCTATGACGATAACTAAACAATTTATTTAATTTTTCTTCTACAAATGAATGTCCAAGAAAATTTGAAATTATCCCAATTGGCAAACTAAAATCTATTTGATCCGTTAATTTACATTTTTTATCTTCAATTTTATCAAACTTATGAAGATGTTTATAAAAAGCAAAAGGACCTTTTAATTGAATGTCTTCAAATTGTTTATTTTGTATATAATTTTGATGTAGTGCTTGAAATGTGATTGGTATAATTCCTACTTTGGTTTTAACTGTTAAAGAGTCACCATTTTTAATAGTTCCTTTCTTTTCAAGTAATTCCGCTGGCATCCAAGGAGGTAACAATCTTAAAAAAGCACCTTCTCTTTCATGCCATTGAAAGGCTTCTTCACAGGAAACAGGCAGTGTAGAACTTCGCGAAAAAGAATGATGTTGCATAAAAAAACTCCTGATAAATGCTCAGCAAATTGAGTTTATCAGGAAATTCTAAAATAAAAAAGTTTCAGAAAAATAAGCTTGAACTTTCTTATCTGCACAAAAATATTTTTGAGCTATTTACTTTTGAATGCCAAGTTTTTCATGCAATTCACCAGACTGATACATTTCCACAAATATATCACATCCCCCAATAAATTCGCCCTTGATAAAAATTTGTGGTGAAGTTGGCCAGTTATTCATTTCCTTTAATGTTTGCCAAAGAGCAGGATCACTATCCATATCATTTGCATGATAGGGTTTACCAAGTTGAGCTAATGTTCTAATTACTTTTGCTGAAAAACCACAACGTGGTGCGTCTGGAGTGCCGCGCATATACACCATGATTTCGTTTTCTTTGATGTCTTTTTCAATTTTTTCTTTCCAATCCATACTAACAACTCCTTCATTCAAAAGAATATATATTTTTATTTTTTTTCATTTTCCCATTGTGCTTGGGTAAAGGCTTTTATGGTAAGAGCATGTACTTCGCCCGTCTCCATTTCCTCTTTGAAAAGATCCATTATCATGCGATGTCGCTTTAAAGAAGACAACCCTTCAAATGAGTTAGAAACTACTACTACAGAATAGTGATCCGTACCGCCTGAAAATTCGTTTACTGAGCAAAGAGTATTTGGAATTCCACTTTCAATTCTTTGCTTTACTTCATGACTTAACACTCATGTACCTCTAGATAAACTGATTGATTACGATTATGGATGCGATGCTACCAATCTTAAAACTTGGGGTAGAGCTCGACATCCTGATACCAAAAAAGAACTTAAGTAATTTTGTGCAACTAATTCTGGATTAACGAGTTGTCCATCATTAACACAACGCCAAAATATGCCATTTTGTTCATTTTGTTTCAATTCAAAATCATATGCCATATAGTTTCTTTGGCTATCTACATGCACCTGAACGGTACGTACCTGAATAATTTTCCCAACTTGGGAAATTATCATTTTATCTCCAGCTTTTAAGATTATGAGCCCGGTCCTTGGCATTGATAAAGGAAGAACCTGAACAGTTTCATTTGGTTTTACTTCTGAAAGGATTGCATTTAAATGCGAGGCATAATTAATCATTTTATTACACAGCTCTTCCAAAAAAACATTTACAGCAAACCGAACAATTTGTTGGTTTATAGATGTCGTTAATGCTTTTCCTAGACTTACCCTTGCAAGGTTTTCTATCCAGATTTGTTCAGACTGCTTCATTTTGGATTACCTCAAGTAATCCTAGATTTTTTATAATTTAAGATTACCTTACACATTTTTAGTTACCACTCTCCTTAATAATAGCGGAACACTTTCTAAAATTGTCATTAAGAGATATCTCTGTCAATTAATTTTAACTCATTTAAAACATTTTTCGCCGATTTTTCCCAAGGGATAAAAAAAATAGAAGCTGGTAAGTTATCAACCAAGGAAATTTCAAAGTAAGACATCAAAATTTTTATTGTAGAATTAATAACTTGCCCTGACTTTGCATAAAAAATGAGATCAGCATCTGAAACTTTTTTTTCCCCAATTATTTCATTTAATAATTTTATACATAAATTATTATCAATTTCTGTTGTATCATAGACAGGTACACTATAAAGATTCAATTTTAAATATTTTTCATTTTCAGAAATTATTTGTGATGTTTTTCCGGATAATCCCGTAAATATATAAATGTTTCTATTTTTTAAAGTAATTTTATTTAATTCATATAATAAATTTTTTAAACCTAATTCGTCTTTAGGATAAATAATATTTTTAGTGAGCTTCAAAAGTGCTGATGGAAATATAGCTTTAACATATTCTGCTGTTTTTTCTCCAACAGCACCAATGCAAAAACAATTAGATAAGAATTTATTTAAATCAATGTTACTTTGAAATTTTTGAAGAAAAAAATCAACTGCATTTTTACTAGTAAAACAAATTCCAAAAGATTCAGTATCTTTAAAGGAGAAATTAAATTCAAGTGGTTTTAATTTTAATACAGGAAAAAAAAATGAGTCTTTTCTTGTGGGCTTATCTCCTAAAATACCACACTCAATCTGAATTTTTTCCCGAATACTTTGCATGACAATATTATCTCTTTAATATTTTTATAAATCAGCAACAGCTGAAAAATCATTTCTTATTAGAAATTCTTTCAATTCACCAGCGATAGAAGATTGACTTAATTTCTCAAAAAACAAAGAAAATTGAAAATCTGAATCTTTTAAAAGAGCTTCTAAGATAGAAGTAAGTGAAGATGGCACTATCATAACAGCTTCACGTATTTTACCATTTCTTTCACAGATAATGTATAATTTATCCTTTTCGAAACAAGCTCCAACTGCAGAATGACAGTCTCCACCCAGTAGATACAAGGACAATCTTTCAAGCCCAGCTTCAATTACTGTACTAGAGTGAGATATTTTTAAAACTTGTGAGAATAAAAAACTATTGGTCTCATCTTTTAATTCAACCGCCACAACACCTTGTGCTGGTGCAGGGATAAATAAAGAAATAGGAAGTAAAAACATCTTCCTTTTATCAAACAAGTTCAATCTTTGCAATCCTGCTTCAGCTAAAATAATAGCTGAAAACTCATTATTATTTAACCTTGATAAACGAGTATCTACATTTCCACGTAAAACCTGAATATTTAAATTTGGTGACAAGTGTTTTTTCAATAACATTTGTCTTCTAGCACTTGTTGTTCCAATTGGTAATTTAGAAAAAGATGCACATTGTAATAAGACTTTTTTTAATTTGAGATAATCTACCTCTTGTTCAAGAGAAAAAGAAGGATCAATTTTTGTCAACTCTGCTAGAATTATAGGAGATAAAACTAAGACATCATGTTTTCCTGCACGAGGAAGCAAAGAAACTACTGAAAGATTTTTTGTTTGTGTTACAGGAAGATCTTTCATACTATGAACAGCAATATGTGCGTTATTATTTATAATTGCTTCCTGAATTTCTTTTATAAATAATCCCTTACCAGTAGCTAAATGTGGATTGTTACTTTCTCCTAACTGAATATTTGAAAGTTGTGTTTTTTGTAACTTATCACCAGTCGTAGTTAATGGTAATAAACCAATAGAAACTCCTAAATTATTTAATAATTTCTGAACTGTTTCGGCTTGCCATAAAGCTAATGGACTTTTTCTTGTTGCTATTTTAAATTCCTGAAGCATGCAAACAATCTTTCTAACTTTAATTATTTATTTTCTTGTATTTTGTTTTTAAGAGGAAATTTTAAAATATTTTCATCTTTATTAAAATTACCTGGCAATAAAGGTTGTTCTGATAGTTTAAAAAGAAATTCTAGTAAATCACCTACAGTCTCTGTTTCAGATTCTATTTTTATATTATTTTTGGCCAACAAAGCGGGGATAGAAACCATTTTTTTAGCAATTGCCTCAGAAATTATTTTTGGCGTTACCTTTTTACCATTATTAATTTCTTTTAAATACCTATTTACTTCATAATCTACAACATTCTTAACCCAACTATGAAACTTTCCAACATTTGCTAAATTTTGTTTTTGAATTTCAGTAAAAATATAGTCTTGAATTTCATTTTCTATTATTTTCTCAGCGTGACTAGCGGCTAATAATCTAGACTCTCTATTTTTTTCCATAACTGAATCGAGATCGTCTACATTAAACAAAAACAAATTTTCAATTTCAGAAATTGAAGGTTCAATTTTTCTTGGAACACTAATGTCAACCATAACAGATAATTTTCCATATCTTTTTTTAGAATATTTCTTCAGATGTTTCTTTTCTAAAAGATATTGACTACCACCTGCTGCAGCAATACAAATATCGTATTCATCTATTTTTTCTAATGCACTTTCTAAATCTAATGGCCAAGCTTTTCCTAAATCCATAGCTAATTTTTCAGCATTAACAAATGTTCTATTTGCAATAAATACATTTTTAGCTTGCGAAAAGAGTAAATGTTGTGCAGTAATTCTAGCCATTTCTCCTGCACCAATAATTAATATTTTTTTGTCTATAATATTATCAAAAATTCTAGCAATAATATCAATTGCTGCATGTCCAATAGAAATTCCATTTCTACCGATCTCAGTTTCAGTTCTAATTTTTTTAGCAACTCTAAAACATCTATTAAATATTGGTCCTGCTAGGTTATGTGCCAGACCTAATTCGACAGCTGTTAAATATGCTTCTTTTACCTGTCCTAAAATTTGAGGTTCCCCAACAACCAAAGAGTTTAAACTTGCTGTAACTTTAAAAAGATGGCGTAATGCATCTAAGTCATAAAAAAACTGTAAATAATTTATTAAATAATTAGATGATAAATTTTTGAAATATTCTTTTTTTTCTATTAAATATTCAGAATAAAGCTTAAAATACACTTGATTTATTTGTTGAATGGTAACATTGCCAAAAAAACAAACATCGTATCTATTGCAAGTACTTATAATGACAAATTCCATTTGTGTAGAAGGGAATAAATCTTTCCAAACTTCACTCATTTTTTGCGGGGTACCAATATATGCCCAGGCTTCTCTTAATTCAACCGGACAAGTTTTATAATGTACAGCGCAATAGGTAAAAAAATGTGGATTTACCATCACATTCCTCTTTTAAATACTTGGAATAGAATCAATACTTTGGCATTCAAATGCAAGCGGTGTTGCAAAGAAAGATTGTCTTTTCTCAAATGGAATTTTTCGTCCAAGCATAATCATCAATTTTACACTAGCAGCTTCAAATGTCATATCTAAAGCAGAAATTCCTCCCAAAGCTGCGAACCGTCTTCCATTTTCATACAACTGCAAATCAACGCTTCCCGATTCACATTGCGTAGAAATAACAATTGGTATTTTTCTGTCCAATGCTCTTTCAAATAGTTCTAACCAAATTTTTCCTGAAATAGGAAGGTTTCCTGCTCCAAACCCTTGGATAATAATACCTTCTGTAGAAGATAAGAGTCCATCAATAAAAGTTAAAGAAGGAATAGCCCCTGGTACACACATTAAAGAAGTTATATTTCCATTTATTTCAGAATTAATACTAGGTGCATGCCGTTTTGCCTCAGGTAATATAGAGTTAAGAACCTTTTTGTTTAACTTGATATTTACTCCAAAGCTTCCTATTTTTGGAGAATTATAGCTTTTATATGCATATAAATGTTCATTACTATATTTTGTAGCACGGGTTGCTCTATGCACTTTACTATCAAAACATATCATTACTTCCGGAATTCCATGGGTCGCTAATTCAACGGCATCGATCATGTTCATCCGAGCATCACTGCGCAAAGCCGTAAGCGGACGTTGTGCTCCCGTAAATACAACGGGTTTAGTTAATCCTCCAAGAAAAAATGCAAGTGCAGATGCAGTCCATGCCATAGTATCCGTTCCATGTACAACGACAAATCCATCACATTGAGACCAACTTTCAAAAATAGTTTTAGCTAATAATTTCCAAATATCTATTGTTACATCTGAAGAATCAATATTACAAATAACCTTTAAGTCTATCTCTGCTAACGAAGCTAACTCAGGTATTTGTTGTAACAAATTTTCAAGAAGATTCGACGAATGTTGTTTTGTAGCGGTTTGACCGCTGCCTAAAACCATTGCAAAAGTCCCACCTGTGTGGATTATTAAAACTTTTTTTCTCATAATGAACTAAAACTTTCTAAATTCAAAAGTACTGCCAAATTGTACCAAATAATCCCAAAATAAGCAGGATCATGCCAAAAATTGCCAATTTAGCACCTTTTCTCCCACGCCAACCCCAACGACTGCGTCCAAAGATGGTCATGACATACCACCCCCAAACTAAAAATGCCCATAAAATTTTAATTAATCCAACTTGAACAGCTTCTTTGCCAATGAAAATCAAGGCTAGACCTGAGAATAAACTAAAAGTAATAAAAGTAAGTCCAATGAGCGAAGAGCGCTCCATCAATTTTTCTAAGCCAGAAAGACTTGCTGCTGAAGGATTTTTATCTATTTTTCGTTGCTTTAATTTTCGATATTCTCTTAGATAGAGTAATGAAGCACAAAATGCAGCTACAAAAATGGCTTCACCAAGAGATGCTGTGCCAATATGAAAATAAACTAACCAGTCTAATGATTCAGCTCTATATAATGGTTTGGGATCTAAAAATGGAGTTAGTGTTGTGATTAAAAAAATTAATGCGCCAACTAAAAAAGAAAAAGCAGGTAATCCTTCTTTGCCTCTATCAACAATAATGACGGCAATAGAAAGAACTAAACAAATGGAAGTATATACTTGTGTTGTAATTGTATTTATTGGTAATATGAACTCTAAAGTAGAATATATAACTGTAAAAACACTCCCAAGAATAAAGAAAATCCTTGCCACATAGTGGAACTTATTATAGTGCTTTTTTTCTCTAGCTTTTAAACTTAACGTATAACCAAACCCCAATAATGCTAAACCAAATAATACGCTCATTGAGATACGAGAAATTGCTTCTAATAGAAATATGTTATCCATCAAGTTGTCTTGAAATATCAAGCGTTGCATATTATTTATGATATCCTTTTAAGTAGTTTGGACTTTTCCAATTTGCTGAACAAATTCAAAAAGCTTAAAGGTATTCAGTTCTAGCATTACATATAACAGTGAATGGACTTTTCCAATATGGATATTGATTTTATTGACGATGACTCTTTTCAATCTAAAAAACAAGAGGCTGAATTAAAGCAGCAAAAAAAATTAGCAAAGCAAGAAAGACTCGCAAGAAAAAAAGATCTAATTTTAAATATACAAAATCTTCTAAAAACTAATTCATCAAATGATTCTTATAACTTTGAGAATTGTTTACTTAATGCAGAAAAATATAAATGTGGAAGCAAAGATTGGGCTTTAGCTATTTTAAATCTTCAAGCACCTGTTAATTTAAAAGAAATCAAGGAAAAATACATATTATTAGCACAAATTTTACACCCAGATAAAAACAGCCAAAATAATCCTGAAGCAATGAAATATTTAAATGAAGCTTGGCAAATATTAAAAAAAAATATATAAAAAATTCCTAGTCTTATTTAAAGGATTTAAAAAATGACAAATAATCCTCATATCCATTCAAAAAATTGTGGTTGTAAAAATGAAAAAGGCGAGCCTCTATTTATAACAGCACCGAGTTCTTCTACATTAAAAGCCATTGAATATAGCGAAAAAAATATTGCAAAAGAATATGAAGAATTAAAAAAACTTGTAAAAATACCTAGCGTAAGTTTACAGGGGTTTGATCCCAAAGAAGTAAAGCTTAGTGCAGAGGCAACCGCTGAATGCTTACAAACAGCAGGCTTAGAAAATGTTGAAATTTTACATTTAAATAATGATGTTCACCCTTACGTTTATGCAGAATGGTTGCATAAACCAGACGCTCCAACTTTATTATTATATGCTCATCATGACGTACAACCACCAGGGCGTGAAGAAAAATGGAATTCAAACCCATTTATTCCTACAGAAAGAAATGGTCGACTCTTTGGTCGGGGAACTGCAGATGATAAAGCAGGCATTATTGCACATACAGCCGCTATTTCAGCTTATTTAAAAACAATAGGCGAACTTCCTGTTAATGTAAAAGTTATCATTGAGGGAGAAGAAGAAATAGGTAGTAATAATCTGGGACAATTTGTACGAACGCATAAAGAAAAATTAAAAGCAGATAGCATTATCGTAACAGATTGCGCAAATGTTGACTCAGGAATTCCAAGCATTACAACTGCTCTAAGAGGACTTGTAGCTGTTGATATTGAAGTTTCAGCTTTAGATCATCCTGTGCATTCAGGATTGTGGGGAGGAATTTTACCTGATCCTGTTTTTGCCCTAACACAAATTTTATCTACTTTGATGGATGAAAAAGGTAACATCAAAGTCAAGGGTATTTTAGACGAACTAAAAATTTTAACTGAATTAGAAAAAGAAAATTTTGCAAAATTAAAAATGGAAAATATAGCTCGCGGAGCAACTGGATTGCTAAATGGACTTCCCTTTACAGCGAAAGAAACTGAATTTGCTGAAAAGTTGTGGAGATATCCATCTTTAAGCATTAATGCAATTCAAAGTGGTTCTAAAAAACTAGTAAGTAACATCATCCAAGACTCAGCATGGGCTCGTGTCTCTATTCGAATTGTACCAAATATGAATCCGCAAGATATTTTGCAAAAACTAACTAAACATATTGAAAGTGTATGCCCCCCTGGATTCAGGTTAAAAGTAACACCAGAATCCGCAAGTAATTGGTGGTCAATATCAAACCCAAATGAAGAAGTTTATCAAATTGCAGCTCGTTCTTTAGAAAAAGCTTACAAACATACAACACAATTTATAGGCTGCGGCGCAAGTATACCGTTTGTACAACCACTAACTGAAGCTTTTGGCGGAATTCCTGCTATCTTAGTTGGTGTTGAAGATCCCTATACCAATGCTCATTCAGAAAATGAAAGTTTGTTACTTAGCGATTTTCAAAAATCAATCCAAGGCCAAATATATATGTTAGCAGATTTAGCTAAATTTAAAAAAGTATAAAATATTTATACTATTAACTAAAATCTCTTAAATAACTTAGAATCTTCTCAACTAATACTCTTTCAAAAATTATTTAGAGCATAATTAATAACTGGAATATTTTTTTAAGATATTATAAATAATTACCTTTTTTTATATTAATTTAAATCACTTAAGTTATACATTAAAGAAACCGAACAAGTAAAGAATTGCTTTTCTTTCTTGGAGGATTCATGTTTTATGTCCATAAAAAACTGTTAGGTATAAGAAATCTTTCAGTATGGATAGGAGCAGTTACACTATACAGCTGTTCACTAAAAAATGGACAATCAAATATAAATGGTAGTTCTTCTAATATTTCAGTTGCTACAATTGATATGAATCCTAAACAAGACATGCAAAATTATTTATTAATTGGCGCTGAAGGCAGAGCCGGTAAAGGTGCTGTTTTTAGATGCCAAGTTGATGGTTCAAAATGCTTAGAATATATTGGCGGCAATTTGGATTTACAACAATATCTTGAAAAACCAAATGAAGTAATCAGCATATTAAAGGGCGAACATTTTGCTTCAAGTGTAGCTGCTAATCAAAGCTTTATTTACATTGGTGCAAAATATAAACCAGGTTATGATCAATTCTCAAGGCATGATCCAAAATCATCTAATGGCGCAATTTATAAATGCGACTTGTTAGGAAAAATTTGTGAATTAATCAATTTAAGTTCTATTAATCTAGTTTCAAATGATAGATTTGGTTCAAGTCTTTTTGCAACAAAAGATAATATATATATTGGAGCTACAGGGAGAGATAGTTACCTAAATACAATTAGACAAAATGATGATATAGGAGCAATATTTAAATTTAATATTACTTTAACTAGTGGAAGTGAATTTATAGGCGGTAAAATTGGAAATCCTGATATCAAACTTTTGCCAAATGATAATTTTGGGTCAAGTATTTACTTAACACAAAAATTTATTTATTTTGGTGCAAATAATAGAAATAAAGAGTCTGGAACTGCTTTTATTTGCGAAATATCAGGAAAAAAATGCAAAGAGTTTAATATAACTAATTTAAACTTAAATAATAATGACCAATTTGGATCTAGTATTTATGGAAATAATGAATATCTTTATATAGGAGCACCTGGAAGAAAAAGTAGTCTTTTATCTGGAATTAATTCTGAAAATATTGGAGCAGTTTTTCGTTGCAACACTAATGGTGAAGAATGTATTGAGTTATTTGGAGTAAAGAACCAGAAAAAACATGAAATTATTCTTGAAAATGGAGACCGCTTTGGCTCTAGTTTAATTGTTTTTGACAATTATATTTATATAGGTGCTGAAGGCAGAAAAGATCAAGATAATAATAAAACAGGATCTATCTTTAAATGTGATTTAGATGGAAATAAATGTCTTGAATTAATTGGCGGAAAATCTAAAGAAAATATTGGAATGACATTTGGATTAAAAGATGGTGACTTATTTGGATCAAGCATAACTGTAGCTACTTTACCAATAACAGAAAATAAAAACATATTAAATGAAAATTGTTCTGATCAAAAAATTCAATCTGGAAATATTACAAATAATTTTAAATTTACTATTTGCAATATACTTTCTGATCTAAACAAAACGAAAATAAAGTTTATTAATGCTTTTAGTTCAATGAATAATAGCACATTAATACTCACTGAATCACAAGGAAGTTTTAGACTTTTGTCTAATAAAAGTGGATTATTTGTTGGTCTTGGTACTGTATACGAATATTGGGGGGCTCGAGACTGGATAAGTAGTAATCCTACTGATGCTTTTAATTCAGGTAAAAAACTCCTCGCATTTGGTGAAAATAAAAATAGTATTAATCAAATTGGGAATATTTGGAATGGTATTTGGGATATTCGATTTATAGATGATAATGGAAACATTCTTAAAGCTTCAAGTGTAATTAGTGGGACATATTCTGGGCATAATGGAAATTATTTAATTGAAAAAACTCTTGATAAAAATTATGTAAACAATGTTTTTAGTGCGTTTATAGTTCCTAAATCTAATAATGATGAACTATACTTTCTAAAAAAAGATGGTAATTATGACATACTAGATACAACTAAATATTCTGTTATTGAGACTGGTTCTCTTACTGAATTATTATCTTCAATACCTAAAAATGATATTCAACTTATAGATTATTCAATTAAATTAAAAGATAAAATTATTCTCTTTAAAAAATCAAATATAACTAATCAATATCAAGGATTTTATATATTAGATATTAATGATGTTGTTAATAAAAACAAAGAATCTCAAACAATTTTTGTTCAAAAAACAGATTAAAAATTTTTATTTATAAATATGTTTATATAACTCAGTGGTTCTTTCTTCTACAGTTTTTAAAACAAATTTTTCATATTGCTCATCGTCAGAAAAATTGACTTCAGTTTTATCAGGGATTTTTTCAAAATGAACTGAAATTTTTGAAAAAGGTAAAGGAACTAAAAATCTGTCCCAAGAATTTACTCGTATCGCTTTTTTTAATCCCCAAATTCGACTTCCTGTAACATGGGCATGGATAAAAAAAATGGGGCCATCTACAACTCTTGCGCATGCAACAATTCCACGCTTTGGAACAAATGGAGGGCCTTTGGGGCCATCAAAAGCTATTCCCACACTTTTTCCTAATTTTGCAGCTTTTTGTAATTCGAGAAGGGCTTTTTTTCCTCCTCTATTAGATGAACCGCGAATCATTTCGAATCTTCTTTTTATGAGTAATTTTGCAACAAGTTCACCATCTTGACTTAAACTAGAAATCAGTACCACATTTGGTCTGTGAACAGAATCTACCCCTATAAAACAAGCTAATATTGCATTATGCGGGCAACAAAAAACTACATTTTTTTTCTGCCGCCAATATTCTTCAACGTTATCAAATCCTACTAGACGAACTTTGCAGGTCTTCACAAGCAATAAATAAAAATAATAACCCAAAATAAAAACAATATTTCTAGCCATTTATACTCTCTATGAAATATATAACGAATACTAGGAAATTTTAAGCCAATATGATCATAAGGTTAAAATTTCAATAATTTCAACTAGCTAATCCTCATAACACAAAACTTAATAATTCATCAAATAAGTCGATATGCACAATAGGGAGAATACCGCTTATAGAATTCACCCATGCTGAGGAAGGATATTGTTTGCTAAAAAAAATTATTTCTTTAAGCATATTATGCAACAGTATTAACATAGAGTTGTTAACTTATGCTAATGACTTAAATGAAAATGATATCCAGAAATTTGCTAACTTAAATAATTCAACGAATAAAAAACAACAAAAAAATGATACTGAAATAGCAAAAAAACTATTTAAAGAAGCAAAAGCTATCTTAATAAATGCTCTTCCTGGAGAACAAAATAAAGCAGAAAAGTTATTAATAGAATGTATAAGATTAAATCCCAATGACATAGATGCTTATATAGAACTTTCAAAACTTATTCAAATCCAGGTTTCACAAGGTTTAAGACACCCATATGAATTGCAAAAAAGTGTGGAACTAGTGACTGAAGCATACGAATTAGCACCTAACAGACCAAAAGTGTTATTTGCTAAAGCGGATATCTTATATTACTCAGGACAAGCTAAAGCTGCTGAACAGTTATATCTCGAAGCTCTCAATCAATATCCAAATCATTTAGATTCTTATATAGAAAAAGCTAGATTATTTGCTGAAAAAAAACCAACTGAAGCAATAGAAAATGCTAAATTTGCTTTACAAAATGGAGCATCAACTGATGATATTTCTCAATCAGTGGCCATAGCTTTTACAAAACTCTATCAACCAGAAATTTCTGCAAGTATGTTAAAAGAATTTTCAGAAAATTATCCTGATAGATGGTTATGGCATAAAACAGCTTTATCCTATCTTATGCTGAAAAATTTTGAAATGGCATCATATGCATTTGAAAAAGCCATTGCATTAGGTAATGATATTGAATCTAGATTACAATTAGCTGTAATGCAATATAGTTTACAAAATAAGTATAAAATGTCTCTTGATAATTTAAATAAACTTTTAGCAACTCTAAGTAAACATACCTATATAAATAAAACCGCTTTCTCGTTAGTTTATGCGCATATGTCAATGGCTCACTTTAAAAACAAAAATCACTCCGACGCAGCAACTGCTGCTGTTTACTCAGCTGAAACAGCTTATGAAAACAAACAGTTCTTTGTTTCATTAGTTACAGAATATAAAAAACAAAATGCATTATATATTGTAGAAAATGCTCTGAAATATTTAATAAAAGAACAACCTAATTTCTCTTTATCTTACACAATTTTTGGAGAAATTTTCAGAAACCAGAAACGCTATGATGATTCTATAGATATGTTCAGTAAAGCTATTGCACTAGATCAATCGAAGGATGATATTTTCGCAGAGAGAGGGATTTCATACTATAAAAAAACAGATTACTTAAATGCACTAAATGATTTTGAAACAGCTCTTAAAATAAAGCCAAATACTGCTATTTACATCTACAATAAAGCTTGTATGCTTGCCCTACTTGGAAAAAAAAGTGAAGCTTTACAAAACTTGAAACTTGCACTTATTGAAGATAAAAAACTAATTGAACTTGCAAGATTTGATTCAGATTTTGCTTCGTTAAAATCTGACTCTGAATATTCATCACAATTTGCTTCAATTATCTTAGAAGATTCTGATGATAAGTGGCTTGCGACTGAAAAAGATTCAAATTAATCTAGAGGTTTTCCTTTTTGAATTTTTAATGATTTTGCTTTTTCTTAGGAGATGTCACTAATGGCCGCTACAAGTTCCTTTATGATTGACAGAAGAGAAATTGAGTTTGTATTATTTGAATATCTTAAAATCCAAAAATTATTTGATATCCCTTATTTTTCGGATCATTCAATTGAATCAGTTGGAGAAATGTTAACTTCTGCTATTACATTATGCAATCAAAACTTAGGCCCTCTAAACAAAGTTGGTGATAGGATTGGGTGCATACATAATAAAGAAACAAAAGAGGTAACTACTCCACCAGGCACAAAAGAAGCATACAAACAGTTTGTTGAAAATGGCTTTCTAACTCTTGCAGATTCGCAAGAAGCTGGTGGCATTCAAGCTCCAGGTATTGTTGCTTCTGTTTTTATGGAAATATTTTCTAGTGCAAATCAAGCCTTTACTATGTATCCAGGCTTAACAAGATCTGCTTCACATGTTGTTTATCACTTTGGTGAAGACTGGATGAGAAAAACATGTATCCCTAAAATTGCTGAAGGATTTTGGACAGGAACAATGTGTCTAACAGAGCCTTCTGCGGGAAGTGCTGTAGGGGATTTACGTTCAACGGCAAAAAGAAACAAAGATGGTTCTTTTTCCATTAAAGGTGTAAAACAATGGATTTCTGGTGGAGAAAACGATTTCACCGAAAACATTCTGCATTTAGTATTAGCAAGAATAGAAGGTGCTCCAAACGGTATTGAGGGCGTTAGCTTATTTTTGGTTCCTAAATTTCGCTTCGATAAAGATACAGGTAAAGTAACAGAAAAAAATGATTTATATTGCATTTCATTAGAAGAGAAAATGGGAATCCATGGAAATTCAACTTGTCTCATGAGCTTTGGTGATAATGACCAATGCCAAGGATTTCTTATTGGAAAAGAAAATCAAGGCATCAATTATATGTTTTTAATGATGAATGAAGCTAGAATTGGTGTCGGTTTACAGGGACTAGGGCAAGCATCAGTAGCTTTTCTAAATGCAGAGCAGTATGCGAAAGAAAGAATTCAAGGAGTAGATATTGCAGTTAAAAAAGGAAATGAAAATCCTCCTCGCATTGCTATCGTAAATCATCCTGATGTGAAAAGAATGCTTCTTCGCCAAAGAAGTTTAGTCGAAGGAATGCGTGCTCTTTGTTACACCACTGCACTTATGCATGACGAATCACAACATGCTTTAAATGACAAAGACAAGAAAACGGCACATGGATTTTTAGAGTTACTCACACCTATTATGAAGTCTTGGTGCACAGACATGGGATTTCAATCAATCATTCAATCTATTCAAACTTATGGTGGGTATGGTTTTACAAAAGATTATCCAGTAGAACAATTACTTAGAGATTCTAAAATTACTTCAATTTATGAAGGTACGAATGGCATACAAGCACTTGATTTGGTTGGAAGAAAAATGCGGATGGAAGATGGTGCTATTTTTATGAAATGGATTCAAAGACATGTCAGCTTTATCGAAACGAATAAGGAAAATGCCGAAATATCTAAAGAAGTCCAATTATTAGGAGATTATGTAAATAAGATTGGCAAAGCAGCAATGCACATGGGTGAATTAGCAAAAAAAGGGGATAAACATGCGGCTATCTTGAACGCTTATCCTTTTATGATGGCATTCGGGCATACAATAATAAGTGGCCTTCTGCTTGAGCAAGCAGTTGTTTCCCAAAACTCCTTAAAAAATAATAAATTGTCCACAAGCGACAAAAAGTTTTATAATAATAAAATTAAAACTGCAAAATTCTTTGCTCATCACATATTACCTGAAGCTAAAGCTTATTTAGCAAATGTTTTCTCTGAAGATGTTTCATGCCTAAATTTTGAGTTTTAATTTCTCATCTCTTAATTTTTAATATTTATTAAAAAATTTGGTTTTATTATATAATGTAATAAAACCTTTTCAATTATAATAAAAAAATTCCTATAAAATTAATTTTCAATTTACAAATTGGAATATTTTTTCCTACTGCCTCCTTCAATTACTAAAGATCAAGACGAAATAAAAATCCAAAGAATTTTGGTTCCATTAACGCTAAATATAAGGAGAAAATTATGCGTTTTTCCGGAAAATTTGTCTCAATTTTAAGTATTTTTACTTTAGTTCCATTTCTTGCTAGAGCACAATCTGCTTCAGTCATTTCTGACTATGTAAATATAAATGGATCCGTTACTTTAAGTGTTGAAAAAAATGACCCTCAAGGAGGATTCAATCCTATATTTCATTTTGATAACAAAAAAGAAATCTCATTCATGAATGTTGAAATAACACCAAAAATGGAACAAAAAATAAATTATGCATACTATTTTATGCTTTTCCGTGGCGGAGAGAGAGACTATAGTCGAGGGATCGTTAGATTTTCTCAATCAACAAACGCTGTTGATTTAAAAATGGCTAATGTACCAGTTTTAGATCAAGGTCGTTATGGTACATGCGTTACATTCTCTTCTACTGCTGCATTAGATGCTAGATTTGGAATTGGTGACTATATAGATCAACAATGTGCATTAGCATTAACAAAAACTTTAGGAAATAATTATTGGAATGGTGCATGGACAGCAAATGACATCATCCAGCCTCTAAAAAAATATGGTATCATTGCTAAAAATTACTGCTTTGGTTCAAAATATCCAAATCCAAATCAAACAGTTGATATAAATCAATATACTAAACAAAGTTATAAAGATTTTAGTGATAAAATTCAAACTACAAATACAAAACCAGATTTAAACGCTATAAGACAAGCATTAGCCGCAGGACATAGAGTTCTAATTGGTTTTCTTTATAATTCAGATTTTGGAACAAAAATGATTAATAATGATGGAAGTCAAGCTACTCAAAACAGAGGTGGCTTATGGGCTTGCTATCAACCACAAGATTCAAGAAATCGTTGTGTCAGAACAAATGCTGGACATGAAGTGATTGTAATTGGATATGATGATAATCAACAACTATTAAAAATTAGAAATTCTTGGAGCTCAGAAGTTGGTGACAATGGCGATTATTACATGACTTACAATTACTTTAACGCGATGACAATGGATCAAACTATTTTGTATTAAAACTTTTTTATAGCACAAGTGTTTTCCAAAAGCACTTGTGAACTTTTTAATTCATGACCTTCCTTTTTCTTCTCATTAGCCTTAAAAGAAATATGTTTTAATATTAATTGTCATGATATTAGGCAATAAATTTTTAAAATGATAGAATTCGATTACCTTTTATTTATTTTTAGAAATTTTCTGCTACAACAGGATGGCTTATGCTTCTAAATTATCTTTTTTTCTTGTTCCCATTCTTTTTATATTTAGGAATAGCTGTTCAAGGTCTTTCCTTTTATATTATTTGTATCGTAGCCCCTTCTATTTATTTTCTCAAACAAAAGAAAATCATCCCTGATTTTTTGATTAAAACTGCAATTTGTTTACTTTTACTTCATATTATTTTTCCAATCACAAATATAATCAATTATTTATTTCCTCTTGAGCAGTTTCCAAATTATAAATTCCAACTTACTTTAAAATGGCCAAGTATTTTACAAAGTAATTTTCCATCTTATTTATTCATAGGAACTCTTTTGTTACTTATTTTTCAATTCATTAGCAAAAAAAACAGGGCAAACTCTGTTTCTTTGAATGTTGAAAAAGTAGAAATTTCACCTTTAAAATATTTTTTGACTGGATTGTTTCCTGCTTCTATTTTAATTTGTCTTGCACTTATATACCAATACAATGTTGGGCTAGACTTTCATTCCTTTAAAGGTAAGTACCTAGAAGCAACAGAAGTACTTGATAACGGAAAATACCGAGTTAATGGATTTTATGGACATCCTTTAACAATTGCTGGTGTAGGTTTAGCCTACTCTATTTTCTGTTGGAGTTTATTATGGTTATCAATAACTAAAAATCATATTTATAACTTTGATAACCTCTTCATTTTTAAAAACAAAAATATTCATAAATTAGCTTTATTAGTAATCTCTATTTGTAATTTTATTATAGTTATCTTAAGTTCAGGGAGAACAGCGGGAATAGCTTGTATCTTTATGCTTCTTTTAATACCATTTCTTCTAGGAATTAAAAGAAAACCATTTTTAACTATTATTACTCTAATGGCACTTATTGTTTCTAGTTTTTTTATCTTAAAAAAGTCTGGTTTAATGGAAAGAATATTATTTACAACAAATTCTATCTCAGAGTCAAAAACACTTGATAATGGTAATTATAGACAGTATTTTTGGAAAGTTTATTGGCAAATGTTTTTAGATAAACCGGTTGTTGGTCATGGTAATTACTGGTTAAAAGATGGAGTTAGAGAAAACTATTATAATAAAATGGGATTTGAAAATTTACCTGAAAAATATAATGCACATAATAACTATTTAGAAATTCTAGCAAGTGGTGGGCTATTAGCCTTCTTTTGGATTATAACAATTCTAGGATTTTTATATAAAACTTTAAAAAATAAAATAAATGAAAATTTCAAAGAAATGAATTTTTTAATTTTTTGTTATCTAAGCATGTTTATTGCAAATTTAATACATGCCCTAACACAAAATGTATTCTTTGATTCCTCAGTAGTATATATTTATACATCCATAATTTATGTAATAATTTGGCATATAACTTTTAAAGAAAAAAATAAGACTTAATATCATCATTTTTATTTTTAATAATTTAAATAATTTATATTGACATAATTAAATTAACAGATTAGTTTCGCACTCGAAGTGTCGGCATTTCAAATTTTTTATATTCACATTATAACTATATAATATCTATTAGTAGGGGTTTTGCTTATGGATTATAGCAAAAATTTTCGAAAATTTCCTATTGCCATTGCTTTATGTCTTTCTTCTATCGCCTTCGCCAACCCACAATCAACTCAAACAGATATAAACGCTTTTCTAAATGAATTTAATAAAAATCCTAAAAAAGTTATGGATACAATACCACAAAAGAAAAGCTCTTCTAATGAAGTAATTCCTGAAAGTCAATTTTCAAATAATGATCAAAAAACAAAAGAGTATTTATCTAAAAAAGATAAAATTCGTGAAAAACTGATGAAAAATGCGTATAAAAATACACGTAGATTCACACCATTTGCTGAATATTTAGGAAATGACAATCCAAAATATTTGGTTGAAAATCCTGCTTCTTTTATTGATAATATAAATACAATAGATAGCAAAAATGTTTCAACCTTCCGCCTATCTTTCCAACCATGGTCTGGAAGTTACTGGCCTCTTTCACAAGGCTCAGTTACAAATAGATATGCTGAACGTTTAGGTGCTGTGTCTGACATTAATGCATATGCAAACTATATCTTAAATCAAAGACCCGCTAGCAGCTTGATACGAGAAGGTAAGACAAATAATTTATCACCAGCGGAAAAATATGATTTGCTAGTTAATGATCAAAATTATTCTTTAACTCAATCTATACTTGGAGAAGTAACTAGTTATGGATCTTTTGAAGGCTGGGAAGGAATTTGCCATGGCTGGGCTCCTGCTGCTTATATGTATAATAGACCAGCAAGAAGTGTTAAGTTAACAAATACAAATGGAGTCGAAATAACTTTTTATCCATCTGATATAAAAGCCCTGTCTTCGTTACTATGGGCAAATTTAAGTTATCCTACAAAATTTATTGGTGGTCGTTGCAATCAAAAAGATCCCCAAACCGATGCAAATGGACGTATTCTTAGCCAGGAATGCTTTGATACCAATCCTGGCACATTTCACCTCACTTTAATTAACCAAATGGGCTTAAATAATAGAAGTTTTGTATTTGATGCGACCTATGATTTCCAAGTGTGGAATCAACCAATTTTAGGATATTCTTACGTCTATTTTAACCCTCAGACTGGCAGAGTAGCCTATAATGCGAAAGATGCAGCTATTCCTATGCAGCAATTTACCAATGATAAATTTAGAAAATACCGCTCTAATAGAGCAGCAAAAGTTGTTGGAGTTAAAACAAGAATAGAATATATTGCAGAAACAGGCCCTAGTACCGCACAAAGAGATAATGAATCAAGGGATAACGTTATTTCCGTTGAGTATTACTATGACCTTGAATTGGATTCTAGCGATAGAATTATTGGCGGAGAATGGTATCAAAACGCACACCCAGATTTCATTTGGACACCAACAGTAACTGCCGATGTTTCAACTGGGCTAGTACCAGGCAATACAACTGAGTCTTACAATTATAACATCTACAAATGGCAAGAAAACCCAACCCGTCCATTCAATGAGTGGGGAGCTTATTCGCCATACGCAGCGCAAAGAAAAGTTCCATTAGAAAATATTATTCGTAGCTTGGTTGCATGGTCTGCAGATGATAGAGGTGGTGAAGCGCCTGAAAATTGTAAACAGCCTTGTATTCCAAATACTTATAAATGGCATAGATACTGATTCTAAATTTTTAAGAAGGAAAGCAGGAGTTTCTCATTATACTTAAAATAAGTCTTTATTTTTGTTCTTTTATAGTGAGAGTTTCACTTCCTTCAAAAGCTTTTGCAATAAAATGATTGCTATTTTTTAGTAGCAATCATTAAACCTTCTCCAGTAGGCAAAAAGGTTGTGACCAGCCGCTCATCTTTTACACATTTCTCATTGAATAAACGCATTGCAGCAATAAGATTTTTTAATTCACCTTGTTCTGAGACATTGTCTTCTGCAATATATCCAAACACAAAAACATTATCTGCAATTAAAAGCCCTCCACTTCTTAAATTTTCAATAGCCCAATCAAAGTAGGTAGGATAATTTAATTTATCAGCATCTATGAAAATAAGATCAAAGGGGCCCTTGCTACTCAATTGAGGTAACGTCACAACAGCATTGCCTTCAATAATCTCAATTTTTTCTAGTAAGTTTAACGTTTGAAAAACTTCTGTGGCTACTTGAATATGATGCTGACTCTGTTCACAGGTATATAATTTTCCCCCTGGAACCAAAGCATTTGCAAGAAATAACGAGGAGTATCCACAAAGAGTACCTATTTCAACAATTTTACTTGGCTGGATAGTCCTTGCAATTACTTCCAATGTTCTACCGTCCGTAGGTAAAACTTGTAACGGAGGAGTCCCACGTTTCTTTGCAAGCTGCAGAGCCAATTGCTGGGATGGATGCGAATCAACATTCAGCAATTCTTCAACATACTTTGAGACTGATGGTAACAAATTTGAGTACGATTTTGGTCGCATAATCTAACCTATTTGATTTCAAATAATGATATACTTAAAAGGAAGTAAAAAGGAAGAGAAGTAAGAATGGTGGCACCTCCCAGAATCGAACTGGGGACACGTGGATTTTCAGTCCACTGCTCTACCGACTGAGCTAAAGTGCCGAACCGTTGGTAGGACTGTGACTAATACACGAAGGTCAGTTCAGTCAAGCATTGATCCCAAGTTTTTTTTATTTTTTTTATTTGCCTCTAAATCGCTCACTAATTCGCCTCTTAATTGTGCTTCTTTCTGCGAAAAACGTCCCAACTGAGACGAAATGAAATAATTTGTGGCGATACTCACTTCTTTCACTTTATTGTTCAAGATTGGACAGACCCATGCTGGGATACCAAGTTCGATAGCATTCTTTATTTGAATAATCTTATTAGCTACACAAACTGCGACAGCTGGCCCTGAACCTACACAGCGGGCTGAAGCTTCTAGAAAACAAAGCTGGATTTGGAAATTTGTGGAATCAATAACTGTGCGATTTAAAATATTTTCAATTGTATGCAAAGAGCAAAGAGGGGCAAAGGGTCGCATCAGACACTGCTGGACAAACTCTCCTTGCAGAGGCGAATAAAGCGACGCCTGTTGGCGTGAAAAATATTGAGACTCAAGCGTTTTATCAAATAAAGTTAATGAATTAAGAACTTTAAAATCTCTTTTGTGAAGATCAACTACAGAAGAAGGGTAGAAGATGTTTTGTTCTTCATAATACTTATGACTAGACCAACTTTTAAACCTAAAAGGTAAATCTTTCTCTCTTTCATAATTAGAATCTTGGGTCCAAGTTTCTAATAAAATAATTCCATTTAAATTATTAAATATAGAATATCCTGGGCTATGTTTATTCTGTGATTTTGTTTTGTAGTTATCTACATAAGCTTTATCAAAGAAAAGACCACCAATTTGATCAACTGAATTACTAAAAAACTTACTTGGCATAAAAGAATAGAAAGATTGCTGTGAAATAATATCGCTAGATTTTAAAGCACTCCATTTTTCTGCATCATTTAAATATGCAAAAGACAACTTTTGTCCATTTAATACATTTTCATCAGCCATAATTCGCAGCTTAATTTGAAACAAAAAAACGGTTCCTGTTAATAACAAAAAGAAAATAGGTATTATGATAATAGATTCTACTAAAGCCTGCCCCTTCATGCCTGAATAATTAAAATTCATTTGCAGATTGATCCTTTTCAAAAGAAATCGTTGCAGCCCAATTTGGGAGAAAGAAAGAAAACAAAAAATCATTTTTTCCGATAAAACATTGAAGATTATTTCTATTTTGGAAATTATTATCAGTAGAAATAATTGCAGAGAATTTCTCATTACAGTAATAATTTGGATGAATAACTGTTGCATAAATAGTTTTAGAATAATCTGCTAATATTTTCTTATCTAGACGAATATTTAAAGATTTCATAACCAAATTAAAAAAAACAGTATAACTATTCTTATAAGCAACTTTTTTTGGAGATTCAGTTTCCAAAGCGACTAAAAAATTTTCTTTATTCACGTATGGAACATAAAGTAGACTATAGTGAAGCGCACTTGATATAGTAGAGTTTTTCTCTAAAAATAAAAATTTATCCTGTGCTGCAAAAGTTAGAGATGGTAGTTTTGGTAAAAAAAATGTGTAATTTATACGTCTATGCGCTATTTCACATTCATTTCGGTCAAAATGAAAAGAATAAAATCTTTCTAAAATGGGGAAAGAAAAAAAACCTGGTTTTGTAAAAATCTCGTTACTTGAATTTAGTGCCATACAAAAAGTGGTATTATTTCCAGAAAATTTGAAGTGACTAGAGATTTTTTTTGGCAACTTATTAAAAAGAATTATGTTTTTAAATGATAAACTTTTTGCTATAGAAAGATTTCTCGCGGAAGATAGCTTGAATGTTTCAAAATTTAATTTTATATTTTTTTCATTAGCATTGTCAAAGAAGTTTGCAAAAACTCCTTCGTTATTAATTTTTTTAAAAGTTTCCCAATATTTTTGAGAATAAGAATTATACATACTTAATTCACTAGCTTGTAAAAAAGAATATTCAGCAAATTTTACAGCATGAAAAATTAAATAATTATTAATACTTATTTCATTTAAAATATTTGCTATTTCTGTTCGCTCCATTAAAACACTATTTCTAGCAATATTTACATTTGAATAATTCCTTATATAGCATTCTGCAGTAAATAGAAAAAAAATTGACATTACTAATGAAAAAATGATTAAAAATAAGCTTGAAAATAAAATTTGTCCTGTTTGACATGACAAATTTTTATTATTACAAATATTTTCCAATATTTTGCATAAAAAAATTTCTTTTTTCTTTTTCATTAATTTCTTCCATACCATAAAATTTATTAGGAACATATAAACCCTTAAAAAAAATATTTACAGAAGCTGGCCAAGGCACATAAGAAGCGCTTCTTACTCTAAAATAAAAGTTTTTGTCTTCAGTATCATAATCAAAAAAATGACCTAAACAATTTCTATTTTTAAATGATGTATTTTTAACCTGTTTGCCAACTGATGTAGATTTATCAAAATAACCATTTAATAATTTAGGAAATAAAAGAGGAAGGCATACATATATTTTTAAATATACTCCTGCAGGATAACTCAAATTATCTGAATTAATAAATTCAGCTTTTAAATAAATTGAATTACTATAATTAACTGAATCGTGAAAATTATAAGTTGGAAAATTATCAATTTTATTTAATATATTTTTTTTAACAGAATTTTTAATAAAGTCAATTTCAGGAACATTTTTTTCACTTATTTTTAATTTTTGGTGAGATATAAATATTGAAATATCATTAGAAATTGATTGCAAAAACAATTTAAAAGCATATAATCTAGAAATTTCTATAATCGAAAATGAAAGAAAAATAGTAATAGGAAATAATATTATAAATTCTAACAAAGTTAATCCATCTGAATTATCTAATAATATTTTCATAATACCTATCCTTTCACTTCATTAAAAATTATTTTAAGTAAACTTTTTTCTAATAAGTATTCTTTTACATATTGAATATTAAAATCAAATTCATTATTTTTTACACTATATTTTTCACAAAAATAAGTAAAATAAAGAAGAATTAATAGAAAATTTAAAAATATAAAATTTTTATAAGCCAAAAAAATCATCCTTATATCACTAAACTTTAAAAATCGTAAAAAAATTCTGCAATAACTAAAAAAATTATACTCTATAAAAAAATTATTTTTATCTTTATCCTCAATAAAAAAAGAATCACCATTCTTTTTAGTTATAAAATAAATATTATTTTCTAAGTAAAAACATGTATCGTATTTTCTATACATTTTGACATCATTAAACTCAATGTAAAAAGTATCATTTTTAAAGACAAAATTAAAACTATTATTCTCTATAACAAAATTTTCAATTTCAATATATTCATTCTTTTTAAATGAAAATAAAATAACTGAATTTTTCATAAATTAATCCTACAAAAATTTTCAAATTTATAAGAAGAGTAATCATCATAAGTAAAAATAGTTAAATTATATTTTTTTTCTGTATTATCTATATCATTAAAAATGATAATTTCATTCTTTTGCTCTAAATTTATATCATACAAATAAAATCTACCATTCAAATTATCACAAGTATAAAAAGGAAGTATTGAGTTATTTTTTTCATTCATTAAAAAAATCTTTTTATAATGTGTTATTAATATTTTTCTGGATAATTTACTATTTGATAAAGGATAAAAACTTCTCAATTTTATAAATTTTAAATTTTTAGCATACTGAAATTGATTGAGTTCTGTATAAATTAAACTACTAGTATTACCAAATATAATTTCTTTACCTTTATATTCTAAAACATAATGAAATAATTCCTTATATTTTAATTCATTATATTCAATTCTGATATTGTAAATTTCACATATAAAAAATTTTCCTAAAATTAAACAAATATTTACCGAACAAAAAATTATTTTTGCGGCATTAAAAAATTTTACTCTACTAAGAAATTCTATAATAATTCTATTTTTGATTAGAAAATTTTTTATAAAAAATAAAAATAATTTATTTTTTATCTCCAAGCGATAGTCTGGAATATATTCTTTCTTAGAAAAATCTAATTTAAAATTAATAATTATTACATTTGAAGAAACTTCTTTGTTTAAAAAACAAATTCCTCTACTTATTAATTCATCACTTGGACATAAAGAACTTAATTGTAAAATACCATTTTTTGCATCAAATATGAGATACATTTTTAATCCAGTAAATTAAATGAAAAAGAATTTTTAGAATTATTTTTTAAATTATTCATATAAAATTCTTTATTTTTTAAAGAATTCTGATCTTCTTTAGTGGCCGAAATAGCTATCCATAGCTCGGATTCATCATCTTTAAATTTCCTACTTTTAAAAAGTTCACCAATGATAGGCAAATCACCAATTAAAGGAAATTTTGAAATACTTTTAGAATGTTTAGACTGAATCAATCCACTTAAAACGACGTAATTTTCATCTTTTAAAACAATATTAGTTTTTAATTTTCGGGTAACAAATCCTGGAATATTTTGATATGATAAAACATCCGAAACATCACTTACTTCCAAATCTAATTGTACCCAAATAGTTCCGTCTGTTTGTAGATTAGGGGTTACATGAAACAATATTCCAAATGGTTTGAAACTTACCGAATTATTTTGCTGATTATTCTGCATTTGACTTGAGACAATAGGTACTTCTCCACCTGCTAAAAAAAATGCTTTTTCCCCGGAGCGAGTGAGTATAACTGGTTTAGCAATATTCCTAGCAAAATTTCTTTCTTTTAACGCTTTTAATAAAATTGATAGCGGAGCAACTTGTAAAGAAGAATTAGAAAAACCTTCTGTTAAAAGATTACTTCCTAGATTAAAATTTCCAACAATAGGTTGATGCATTCCTGGCCAAGATGCTCCTGCATGCAAATTTTTTAATTTTCCTACTTCAAGAAATTCAAGATTAATTTGTATTTGAGAACTTTCTCCAGTTTTTAGACTAATGTAGTCATTTAAATTTGGTAAGAGTGCACTTAGAAAACTCCAAGCTTTATTTTTGGCTGCTGGATTTGTCGATACTCCTGTAACAGCTAAAAATCCAGCTCTATTTACAATTTGTAAATTTTTTTCTCCCATAATTTTTAAGTAGCCTTCTAATACTTTAAATATTTCCTCTTCAATTTGTGGATTTATTTCATAAGCAGGATAAAATAAATTAGATTTTGAACTAGTTACATTAACTAACATGCGAAAATCTTTTAGTTCTTTAACTCTTCCAGTAATTACTATTTTACCATTTCTAATTAAATAGTTTATACCATTTATTTTCTTTAAACTTTTTGCAACAATATCTAAACTTGAAGTATTTTCTTCATAATTAACAACAGGTGAATTTGAATAATTTTTTGCTTTTCCTATATTTATATTCCATTGCTGTTCTATTCCATCAGGATATTGGATAACAAGGGAAGTAAAACCATTTAATTTTGGTATTAATTTTATAGAATTTGTCATGCCAATTCTATTTACATCTATCACATCAGGATCTGATATTTGGATACTTAAAGGGGCTTGTCCTAAATCTAAGGTTTTTTCTTTGCCTAAAACAAGATTTAATTGTTCATTTGCAAAACAAGCAAAACTAATTAATGCTAAATTTGTCAAAATTATTGTTATAAAAATAAATTTTATATTTTTAAAAATAGTATATAAGAATTTATTTTTGACTAAATAAATACGTTTATTTTTATTACTAAATATTTCATAAGAAGTAAAACCTGATGAAATTTCACAAACATACTTTGTATTAAAAGGAACAATAAATATACAGTTTTTAGGGACTATAAAAGGAGATTTTATAAGATTATAGAATTTGTCAAAACATATTATAGTAATATCGAAATTCATACTGATTGTATGGAAAATTAAATGATTTTTATAAATCAATCCATAATTATCTGGAGGAAATAAATGATTTAAAAAACCTACTTTCATTTGATAATTTTTATTAAGTTCTAATAGTGGTATTTTTTTATCATGTTTATTTTTAAATAAGAGATAATATTTTTTTTTAATTTTTTCTAACTTCATTTTACAACCTTTAAAATAAAAGACGAAGTAAATTTTACTTTTTAAAAATTTTTTTTATATTGACAGGAACCAGAAAAAAATATTTTTCGATATACCTTTGTATTCTGATTAATTCGTAATACCCAAAATATTCTTCCCTTCCAAACTTCTTTTTATAATATTTTTAACCTTTTAAATATCAGTCAAAAATTAATGTGATTTTTGTAATTGATATTTGACTATATATTTTTTAAAGGAGTTTTTACCATGCAGAGCAAAAATAATTTAGAATCTGGTCAAAGTTTAACTGAATACGCTATTATACTTAGTTTAGTAGCTGTGGCAGCAGTCGCTGCTACAGCCTTTTTCGGTGGTGCAATAAAGGGAAAAATTGCTTCACTTGCAGGAGTTATTGCTGGTCAAGATGTATCTAAGGTGTCAGATTCAGAAAAAAAAGCGAAAAATTCTGCTGAAAAAGCTCAGAAAAACGCTGGAAAAGTTTCTGGAAATACCTCAATCAATCAAGATGAAGATATTTTTGACAGTGAAAGTCTGTAAAATGGTCAATATAAATTGGGAATCAAATAACAATAGTTTGAATAAAGAAAAGGTTAAATTTTTTTCTTTACTCAACAGCAATCTAAAAAAAATAATTATTTGTATTTTATTATGCTTTTTCCAAATATTAATTATTAAAATAATTACTGAAAATAAATTATCAAATTATTTGGAAATTAAAGTTCTTAAATCTAAAGGAAAAATTAATCCTGGCGAAACATTAACCAACGATAATCTTGTTATTTCTTCTGAAAAAATTGAGGATATTATTAATTTTATAGAAAAGAATAACAATATTGATTTATTTATGGGAAAAAAAGCAATCACTGAAATCGAGGAAAATAGCTATATTTTTAATTCGAGTGTTTTTGCTAAAGATAAAAGTTCAATACCTGATAAAATTCCTTATGGTAAAAGACTCTTTGTTTTAGAATTAGAATTAGGAGCAATAGCTAAAAGTTTACGCACTGGCGATAGAGTAGATATTATTGCAAATCTTGATATCCCAAATTTTGGAAAAGCTACTGAAGTCATACTACAAAATATTCAATTGATTGGAATAGATGAAAAAAATAGAACATTTAGATCGCGTTACAATAGTAATAATTCAATCAGTTTTTATTTAACACCTGAAGAAATTAAAATTATTTTATTTATGAAAAGATATGCAAATTTTTCATTATCATTAAGAAATCCTAATGATAATTTTGACTATAAAGATCAAGCAATAACATTAAATAAATTTATAGAAAATGAAAAGATAAAAAACATTATTAAAAATGATAGATTTCAAATAATTTATGGTGATAAAAAATGACTTGGGAAGTAGAAACTTTTTTTAATGATAAAAAAGCTATAGTATTTGATACAAATCTGACTATAGGAAATTCTAATGAATGTGATATAGTATTAAATTTAAAAATAAATGTTTTTATTCAAGTAATAATTGAATATGGCTTTATTTATATCATTGAAGATAGAATTACTAAAGTTTTTTTTATGAAGAATCTACTAAAAATAAATAATAAAATTATTTCTTTTAAATATCTTAAAAAATTTAAGCAATTTGAACCCGATGAAGAAGAAATTTCTACTATTTTTTTAGAATCTAATTTTGAGTTTATTTCAAATAAAATTCAAGATAATTTTATTGGTAAAAAACAATTTCTTAACAACAATATAAATATTTCTGAATATGATTTCTATGATGCTGCTACTCCTATTTTAGGTGATATTTATTTCGCAAATGAAGATGTTTATTTAAAAGAAAATAGATCTTTTTTCCAAAAATATCTATGGTGTTTGAAATCTCAATTTTTTGATTATGGAGTGATATCTTCCATTTTACAACAAGATGATGTAACAGAAATTATGATAAATAATTATCAAACAATATATTTAGAAAAATTTGGAAAATTGTCCTTATCAAAATTAAAATTTCCATCAGAAAAAAACTTAATGCACATAATCGAAAAGATGTGCAATTTTTGTGGAAGAAAAATAGATATTACATCTCCCTATTGTGATGCAAGATTGATGAATGGAGACAGAATACATGCCATCATCCCACCTTTAGCAATTGATGGAGCTTGTTTAACTATCAGAAAATTCCCAAAAAAATCTTTTTCTTTAAATTGTCTTATAGAAAACGATAGTATCCAAAAATCTTTGCAACACTATCTCCTAAAATACATTATCGAGAAAAAAAATATATTAATTTCTGGAGGTACTGGAACTGGAAAAACGACATTACTAAATTGTTTAGCATCCTTAATTTCTAAAAATGAACGTATTATAACTATTGAAGACTCAGCAGAATTAAATCTTGATCACCCCCATGTCATCAGGCTAGAGAGTAGAAAAGAAAATATTGAGAAAAAGGGAATTGTTAGCATTAGAGATTTACTCAAAAATGCTCTAAGGATGCGTCCAGATAGAATTATAATTGGAGAATGTCGAGGGGAAGAGGCCTTAGACATGTTACAGGCGATGAACACTGGGCATTTAGGTAGTATGACAACCATTCATTCTAACACCCCACATGCCGCATTACTTAGATTAGAAACTTTAGTATTGTTTTCAGGATATGATTTACCTTTAAAAGGCATCCGAGAGCAAATTGCTTCTGCAATCAATATTATTATTCAACTTGTTAGGAATAAAAATGGAAAAAGATCAATTCACTCTATCTATGAATTGGTAAAATTAAGTCATGAAAATGAGTTTGTATTAAGCAGAATTTATGAAGATGATACATCAATATGCTGATAAATTATTTATTTTTTTTCTTCTCAAATTTAATATATATAGTAGTTATTAAAAATGACAAGTTTTTTTTCATAAAACTTATTCATCCATTTTTTTATCTATTATTCGAATTATTCTTTTTATTATTTGAATATTTTAAAAATAAAAAATATACCTATATTTTAAATAAAGAATTACCTAAGCTTGTTTTTTATTTAAAATCTTATCTTTCATCAGGTATTGAATTATCACAAGCTCTTCAAAAAATATCAAACAATCATAATTGGAACCCATATTTAAAAAACATCTTATTCTTAATAAATTATTATTACAACAAAGGTAATTCTTTAACTTGCTCAATAGATAAAACACTAGTTTCTATTTCAAATAAAAAACATGAAAACAATTTAATACTATTACTAGGCATATTAAAAGTATGCTCTATTCAAAAAGGAAATATAAATTATATATTAGAAAATTTTCGAATTAGATTACTTGAAAAAATTTCAGCAAAAAAAAAGTTTCAAACTTACACAGCACAAATTCGCTTGCAAGCAGCGATAATTTCTTTATCACCATTCATTCTTGCATTTGTTTTATTTTTTATTTCACCAAACTATATTACTTTCTTTATCATTAATACAATTGGAAATCTTTTACTTTTTTTTATGATCGTCTTTTATTTTTTAGGTATTTATTTCATAAATAAAATTTCAGGTGTAATAAAATGACCTATGTAATTATATTTTTCTTTTTAAATTTAGGATTTTTTTTCAATAAAGATATTTTTAATATTCTAAAAAAATTAAACATATCATCCTTTAATTTCTCGCTTAATGAATATTATTCTACAATTGATTTTATAGATTTGTTAGTTTTAAACTTAGAAGCTGGGCAAAACTTATTTCAAGCTTTTCAAAATGCCTCTCATTGTATTACAAACAAAGATTTGAAAAAAGTAACAAATGAAATTCTTTTTCGCTATCTACTAGGCACCCCTTTTCTTACTTGTTTAAAAGAAGTAAAGAATAAATCACTAACCCCATATTTTCTTGAGACAATTGAAACAATTCAAATTTCTCTGGAATTAGGAACGCCAATCCAAAAAGCATTGCTTGATTTAAATAGAACGTTGCAATCGCACGCAGTTTTAACTATGGAAGCTTTTGCTGCAAAGGCTGCAGTTAAAATGGTTTTCCCTTTGGTTTTATTTATTTTTCCAGTTATATTTGTTCTTCTTGGTAGCGGTTCCATACAGGACTTGATTATTTCTTTGAATTTGTAATGTTCAATTGGAGAATAACATGGAAAATCTTGATTTTGTTTCGTCTGAGAAGACAGCGTCTATTCCAAAGTTTAAAACAGATAATTTGAGCATTGATGTTATCTTAGAATTTTATTTTATTGATACAATTAATCTATGGCGAAATAAATTGGATGATCTTGCAAAGGAATATGAACTTAGTCGGTTGGAAAGACGAATATTAGTATATATTGGACGAAACCCAGGAATCAGGCAAGCAGATTTAGCTTTAATAATGGATGTAGAACCACAAAGCTTAACCCGCTCTTTAGAAAATATGGAACAAAAAAAATGGTTGCAAAAACAAGATGACAATAAAGATAAAAGAGCAAAAAGTTTGCATTTAACTGAACAAGGTGAAAGTAAACTTCAAGATGCTTTTAAAATAAGCGAAAGAATTAGACCTAAAGTACTAAAAGATATAGCTGAAGATGAAAAATTGTTACTTACCCGAGTTTTAAAACAATTGCGAAAAAATTTAGAAAACATGATTTAATACAAAATAAGTTTATAAAATATATTTTTTGATTTTGTTTTTTTAAAATATTTATTATTTAAAAAAATATTAATTATTAATAAAAATTATTTTGCTAAGATATTCTTTATGAGATGTTTTTAAAAATGCAGTTTATTTTGTTCCAAAACAACTAATGCAGCACCAATGGCTCCTGCAGAATCTCCTATTTTATGTTTATAAATCGGAATTGGCTGTTCAGGTAGGTAAGTATTTTCACCGATTTTTCTTTCAAGTCCCTCATAAATAATATCTTGTAAACTTAAGCCTCCACCTAATACAAAATAATGAGGATCAAGCATACAAGTTAAGGAACCCAGAAAAAGTGCTAAATCTGATTTATAACGCTTAACAACAGCTAAAGCGATTGGATCTTGTGCTTTATACAATTCAAAAACTTCTGCAGCAGTCGGGCGTTTTTCAATCTGTGAATAAATTCTATTATTCAAAGCAGCTTCAAGTGCTGGTCCACAAAGATATTGTTCAGCACAACCGGCACGCCCACAATAACAAGGGGAACCACCTGCATACAGTGTCATATGCCCCACTTCACCAGCACCCCCTCTTCTTCCAGTAACAGCTTTTCCATTCACAACTATGCCACCGCCAAAACCCGAACCTAAAATAAGTCCAATACTCACTTGCTTATTTACAGGAATCCCTGTTTTTTTAAAGTAATCTAATCCAGCACCACAAAGTGTTTCTGCTAATGCAAAACAATTGGCATCGTTTTCACAAACAATGGGAAAAGTAACTTTTAATTTTGCACGAAGATCTTGGTGCATATTATGACCAACTAAGATCATAGTATTACTTGATGTCACTACTTCAGTTTTAGGATCCACCGGCCCTGGAATACTTAACCCAATACCAGCTAATGAATGAATATCTAAATTTTTCTCGGCACAGACTTCTTTCGCGAGTGATGCAAGTTTTTCAATTACTTGTTCGTATCCATTATGTCTTTCTGTCGCCACTCTTTTCTTAAATAAAACATAACCTGGTACGATTTCACCTGATGATTTTTGGAATTCAAAAGAAGAAAGGTAATCTTCATCTTTATTTAACTTTCCGATATGAATCAGCATAGCTTCAAGTTTTGTTCCACCTATATCAAACCCAATAAGATGCATAACGACTTCTCCAAGAGAAACAATAAACAATAGAGCCTGTAGCTTGCCATACAAAAGCTTAGTTTTTCAACTTTTAAAATGAATAATTGCAAAAAATAATAACAGGCAATAATTATTTAATTTTAATTAGTTAGTGCAGATGATAGTAATCATATATTTTATTGATTTCTTCATTCATAAGCTTTACATCATACAAGAGCTTCTCTAATAAAAGCTTATATTTTCTTTGATCTATAGACTTTTCTTTAGTTCGCAAAAGAGATATTCCTTCTTCCGCCTGCTTCTCAAGCTTCTGCAAAAGTTTTTGATCATTAACTTTTTGAAATGGTTGAATACTTTTTCTTGAAAGAGGTAAGCGTGCTACTGACATACGAAAATAGTCTTGTATTGCTTCTAAATGTATTGCGACGTAGGCAAATGCATTGATTTTTTCTTCATAGGAATTTAACTTTAAAGTATTATATATATTTAAAAGAGAATAATGAATTCTTTCTTGTGATAATATAAACAATTCGTATTCTTTCAAAGGATATTTTTTCGATCCAAGTTCATAATATATCTCAGAAATTTTATTTCTTGCTTCTTGATTGGATGTTGCAGAAATGATCTTTTGGGCGTTTACATTTTCCTCAGAAGCATCTTGGCTAACCCAACTTCTAATTACTATAAAATAGTTTTCAATTTCAGATACAACTTTTAACAAATCATTTTTAAATGTTTTTCTTGCAAAATCAGGCCATAAAACAAGCGAACCCAATGTTCCAACAAGAGCACCAAGAGCCACATCTTCAATTCTTAAAATAGCAAATTCTCTACCATTGTGAAAAATAGTTGAAATAATGGCAATTAATCCTAAAGTAAAAAAGAATACAGTATATGTATAAGAATAAGTATTATATAAAGAATTATATATAGCAAGTAATATAGAAATCAAGAGTATTCCAATTGATAAATAAACATTATCTGGAAATAATATAGTTAAACCTAAAGCCAATGCACAACCTAATACTGTGCCAATAACCCTTTGTTTTACTCTCTTTAGAGTAGCACCAAAGTTACTTTGCAAACAGACTACTGCTGTTACTATAGCCCAAGCTGGAAATTCTCCTTGTAAAAAATGTCTGTTAATGAACAAACAAATAACACATACTATTGAAGTTCTCCATGCTTGTCTAATCTCAAGAATTTTAAAATTTAAAATTAACTTCATTGCACTATTAATAATATTAATTAGAGACATATTATTCTGCTTTGCTTAATATTTTAAATTCTTTATTTATTAAACTTATGTTATCTTTCAATAAAAAAACCAGAAATAATATTTCATTAAATTCTTCATTACCAGAAAAACGTAGCCCAATTTTCTCAAATTTTCTAAACTCTACCAAAATATTTAAATACCATTTTTCAAATATAATACCCAAATCTTTTAAATTAATTAGAGACAAATTTGATAAAAATTTGATTAAATCTTGATTAATTTTATCTATTAAATTTTTAAATTTTAAGAAATAATCTTCTAGTTCTAAGTTTATATTTAAACCTCTAATTTTAATTGATATTCCTAAAATATTTTCAACATATTTTTCAATTAATTTAATAAGAATATAAAAAGGAAATAATTCATTTTTTGTACTTTTTTTTCCTTTTTTAATTATTAAAGTTAATTCATTTAAAAGAATTCGTACATTTTTTAGACGAAAAAATATTTTTTCTCGTTTCATAGTAAGCACTAGTGAATTTTTATCAGATTTGTCGTTCATGTAAATATTTAAACTCTGCAAATAAGAATTTACTTCATGTAACACTGATTTTAATTCATAATAGCACTCTTTTTTTAGCTTCGGTGGAATAATTAAAACTGAAACTAAATAACAAATTGAAAAAGCGACAGTATCCATTAAAAGATATTTTATAAAATCATTGTGCGTTTTTATAGTCATGATACTATTTAATGGAATAAAATATGCCCAAATAGAAAAAAGACTTGTAATTTGATAATATGTACAAACATATAATAAAAAAGTAATTAAAAATAAAAATATATATGTTGTGGATATATAAAAAGAATAAGGGTATGAAATAAAAACCAGCATTATTGAAATAAAAAAAGAAAGTAACATGTTTACTTCAAAACGCCAGTACAAGGTTCGTGCGCTTGATTGACTAAGTCCAAGAGCGCAAATTCCCATAAAAAACAAAGAAATATCTTTAAAATAGGCGTAAATGAAAACTACCACGAGTATAGCAATGGCTGTTCTCAATCCTTGAAGAATGGAGCGGTAATCTCTTTCCCAAAAAAATTTTACAGTTTCTTTAATATTGTATTTAACCATCCAATTGTGTTAGCCACTCCATGATTGTTTTCATTTCTTTTCCAGTAATAAATTCTTTAGCATAAGCAACATCAAATAAATCAGTGGTTCTAAAAAGACTTTTAGCAATGACATGGTTAACTGCAAAAGACTCACTTGCCTTTTTCAATTGATGTGTTGATATACTCGTAACATAGATACTCTTCACAGGTTCCATCTTTACATATTCTACAGCTTGAAGCACGCTTCCACCTGTTGTAATCATGTCGTCTACTACAAAAACAACTGCATTTGTTGGTAAAGAACCTTCAATAACTGATGTCAAACCATGTTGTTTAGGTTTACTCCTGACATAAACAAATCCACAATTAAAAAACTCTGAAAGAGCATAAGCAGGAGCTATCCCTGCAGTGGCAGTTCCTGCGAAAACGATATTACTAGTATTTTCAAAAACTGACGGAAATTCAGATTTCAAAAACTGCCCCCATTTTGTAATTATTTTTTTTCTTAACATGACATGGGAGAAAATTTTGCGATGATCCAAATAGACTGGAGAATCTTTTCCACTCGCAAGTTTAAACATCGGGTTTGTACTAATCTGTAATACTTTTGTTTCTATAAATCCTCTAACAATATCATGAATGTCAGCATCAAGAATCATGATAAATCCTCCCAACTTTTTTCAAACGGAACTTTTAATGCTTCAGCAATTTCTGCTGCTAAATTTAAATTCCACATCATACCAGTTGCTGCATGTACCACGTTGGCACCTGCTGAAAGATATGAATTAAAATGTTCTGCAGACATAACTCCACCAACCCCAATTATTGAAAGTTCTGATGTTTTAAACCCTTGCTTTTCTTTGATCTTTGAAAGTCTAGAAACCATTTGGAGTCCTTGCTGAAAAATCAGAGCACCACATATCCCCCCACTTGGAGATCCACTTCCAAGTGCGATTTCTCCATTTGGCTTTCTGATATCTGCTGAAACTGTATTAATTGCACTAATAGCATCAATTTTACCAGCCGTTTCTCCAATAAATCTGTTTAAGTCTTCTTCAGATAAAACACCAATTTTTGCAATTAAATTAACTTTTTTCTTTTGTTGCGTTAAAATAGAATTAACTAAACAAATTACTTCTACAGAACTTTGGATATCCTTATATAACGGACTTTGCACTTCATTCGGGCAACTTAGATTTATTTCTATAGTACAACTACTTGTCAAATTGACACAATCGAGGACTAATTGAGTTACGTTAGAAATATCATCGAAAAAAGCTTTTTTTGTTTCTTTAGGGCTTGCTTTTTCTACTCTACTTCCTTGAAAACTTAAAACAATTTGTCTACCAGTTGAAGAATATAAATTACAAAGTTGAATAAAATCTTGCTGCCAAATTGCTGGTTTTTGGCTTGGGACACCAAATGAATTTGAAATAGAAAGATTTCTAGATAGGAAATCTTCTGTTCCTAAATTTCGACCAATTACTTTATTATCATTTTCTGCATACAAAGAGTTTTCTTTAGAAGTAATTGTTAATATATTTGGCCAAGCGTTACTTTTCCATTCTAAAGAACGAACTGTTTTATATACAGGCATACAAAAACCCGCATTTAATGCAACTTTTACAAATGCAGCATTTAATAAAGGTCCAGCAGCAACACCAAATGGAATATGCAAGGGTGAACCCAAAAATTCATATTGTGCTTTTTTTGTATATTTAACTATTGGTACCTTACCTCCTTTTACAAAAAGAGGATCAGGGCCTTTCTTATAATTTTCATCGTAAGTAGCTGCAGTATTATACATAATTACGCTAATCCCATAACTTTTAATCCATTTAAAGTAGCAACTTTGACCAATTCATCCATTTCATAAAAGTGTGTTGCTTCTAACAAAACTCTTAATTCAGTTAAAAGATTTCCATCTGCAAAAGGTTTATATATATCACAAATATTATCAGAACCTAACGCAACAGTAAGACCAGCTGGAATCATTTCATCAATTGGGGTGATTGAGTTGTGTGTTGGTGACAGTGTTTCATTACGTCTACTATCTATCCAAGCCGTTGGACAAGCAACAAAACTTAGACCAGCATCATTGCAAAGTTTATATAATTCCATGCGATAATTTTTGGTATGTGCTGCAATTGAAATTCCATGCACTGCAGTAACTTTTCCTTCTAAACCATACTCAATAACTTTCCGTGCCAATAACTCTGTTTCTTTTTCAGTTGCTGAATTTAATTGGTCAACATGAACATGAACCCTTTTATTTGTTTCTTTAGCTGCTTGAAGAAGAATATTCAAATGCTGTTCTTCAGCTCCTGCATCTGCCCCAGGAAGTCCACCAATAATATCTACATGCTCCAAAGATTTTTCAAACCATTTACGTGCTTCTGGGTCAATAACACCTTTTAAGGTTTGGCATGCTATCAAAAATCGCATTTTTAATTCTTTACTTGCATAATCTTTTGCTTTGATTGCTGCTTTTAATGCTCTTTCACCTGCAACAGAATCACAATCAATAAAAGAAAGGCAGTTTCTTATTCCTTGCTCGCTCTGCAATTGCAAGGCCGTAATTATGTGCTGAAAATATATGTCTTCAGTAGCAGTTTTTTTAAATCGATCTACTAACTGCCATTTTTCCTGCAATTGGCTATTGATATTTCCTTGAGTAGAGTTGAAATCATTTAAAGTAACTGAGTAAGCTCGATCAAAATGCGCATGAGCATTGACGAACCCACCTTGACCAGAGATCAACCCTGAAAGTTTTGTAAGTGGATTCCACATATTTCAATATCCTTAAAGCAATGCTGGTTTTTTGGAAGATTCTACTGCTTTAGAAACACCTGATTTTGGAGTTTTAGCCATTTTTTCAACAGTAACTTTAAGCACTTCAAAATCTGTTATAAGTTGAACTCCATTTTTAACACTCCAATTCCTAATATTTTTTCCATCTATTTCTTCATTTGGTAATTTTGATGGATTTGGAACATTAACAACCAAATCAAATCTATTTTGTTTTAATAAATCAATTAAATTAGGTTTATGACTTTCTTCATTAGCTTTATGCACAAGAACGCTTTTAATTCCATGTTTAGCTAAATATGCATGAGTTCCTTTTGTAGCAAAAAGTAAAAAACCTTGTTTATTTAATTCATCAATTAAAGGTGTGAATTTTTGTTTGTTTTCATCTCCCCCAACCGAAACTAAGGCGTATCTTTCTTTTTCCTGTGATAAACGCATTTGCATGGTATAAATTTCAGTAAATCCTGCTGAAGCATTTTGATTAAAAGCATTACTCTTCATAAAAGTTGCTAATTTTTCATCAAAAATACTATTTGGAGTTTCAACAGCAATCACATCCGCTCTACCTTTAAAGAGTTTTACAGTAACCAACCCTGTTACTTTTTCATTTATTTTTTCTATAAATGCGTTTAAATCATCCATTAAGGGTTCATGCCACATAGCTCCATAGCAAAGATAACCCCATTTTTGATCTACTAATGTTTTGAATTCATTTTCTTGGCGAGTACATACAAACTTTTCCAAAGTTTCATGGGCACGTATGATAATGTGTGCAGCTGGAGCTTCATATACCCCTCTTACTTTTAACCCGACAACCCTATCTTCTAAGTGATGAGTCACACCCACCCCATGTAGAGCGCCTAGTTTATTCAAATCATTGATAATAGTTGGAAGATCAAGATCATTTCCATTCATCTGTACAGGAACTCCTCTTAAAAATCCTATTTTCAAAATCTCTGCTTCATTAGGTGTTTTTTCTACAATATTACAAACTTGTAGGATAGCTGGGAGATTAGGAATTAAGGCTGGATTTTCAATTTCCCCACCCTCTGCTGACACGCCCCACATATTGTCATCATAACTGTAAGGAGAATCTTTTGTTTGTTTTACAGGAATATCATGCTTTCTAGCATATTCTAACTCTTCATCTCGTCCCATTCCCCATTCACGTACAGGAGCAATGATTTTCATTTCTGGAGCTAATGTTAAAATTGTTCCTTCAATACGGACTTGATCGTTGCCTTTTCCGGTACATCCGTGTGCAATACAGTCACAATTTTCTTCGCGCGCAATATCAACAGCTATTTTAGCTAGCAATGGACGCCCCAGAGGAGTTGCAAGATGGTAATCTCCTTGGTAACGGGCGTTTGCTTTAATACCTTTTGCTAAATAGTGGTATGCAAACTCTTTTTTTGCATCTATGACGTAAGCTTTTTTAGCTCCTAAACGAAGGGCTTTTTGTTTAATTTCTTCTAAATTATCAGCTTGTTGCCCAATATCTATGGTCAAAGCTATCACTTCTGCTTGATAATATTCCTGAATCCACTTCAACATAACAGATGTGTCTAAGCCACCAGAGTACAATAAAACAACCTTACGAATTTCTCCTTTGCGACCTTCATAAGAGGCTACTTTTACATATTCTGTCATAATGAAATCTCCTAATATAAAAACTTCTAAATTTAGCCAAAAAAAAAGCCCCGCAATGCGGAGCTAAAAATAACTTATAAAATAAAATCACCAAAAAGGTTTTTTTCCCTAGAGCACTTCAAGTTTTGATTGTATTCAGAGAAAACGTTCACGAAAACCTCATCGGTAAGGCAAAAAAACATCCGAAGTTTGATATAGGAAATTTATTAAAGAAGCAAGTAAAAAAGACTAATTTAAGTAACTCTTTGAAACTACAAATAAACTTGAACCAAATTGGTCTCCATCTAGGAGATCCAAACTCTCCGAATCAAGATAGCCATCACTTTTGCCTCCAATAAATTCTACACAATTATTACCATTGAGATCGCATCTAAAAACAGCTCCTGTTCTTTGGTTTTGGGGATTCATTCTACCAGGAACACCAATAAAAATATAATTCTTGAAAACTGCTAAGCTCATTCCTAAATTGTCTCTAGGTCCTAATTTAAGTTTAGAAACACTGTCTTTATTTTCTCCACCAATTATTTCAGTGCAGTTGTTACCATCTAAGTTACATTTAAACACTGCTCCCAGATCATATTGCTGCGGATCAGTGATTGGAACTCCGCTTCTTCCAGTTGCGCCTATATAAATATTATTTTTTGCAGCAACTAGACTAACTCCAAAATTGTTATTAGAAGCAAGGCGCAAATTTTTTAAATTAAAAAAATCACACTTTGTTCCATCAATTGTACATTTCATTACATTTCCACTTCCCGAATTTTTATTCGGAACACCAACATACATAAAATTATTAAATGGTAATAAACTCGTTCCAAATGAATCATCATTAGATAATTGACTTAAAATCCCTTTATTTTTAGCTTTACCACCTAAAAATTCAAAGCAATTTTTCCCGTCTAAGTTACATTGAAAAATTCCTCCAATATCATCTAGGTCATTCCCATCTCTACCTGGCACACCAATAAATAATTTATTTTGAATAACAGCAATGCTTGAAGCAAAATGATCACTCGAAAGTAATTTCACTGGAACTATCGCTTGAGAATTTTCAAATGGCAGATGACCACCTAAAAACTCTCTACATTCATTTCCTTCCAAATCACATTCAAATAATGATCCCACTTCATCTTTATAATTTGCACTAGAAATACTTCCTGTATCATTTGCCTTTTTATTATCTCTTCCAGTTGCTCCAATAAATATTTTTTTATTAAACACATTAATACTTGCACCAAAAACATCACCATTAAAAATAGTCACTGTTTTAAATGATCTATTTTCAGGTGGAGAAAAACGTTTGTTACCTCCTAAAAATTCATAACATTCATATCCGTCTAAAGTGCATTTAAAAACAGCACCTTTTCCAGCTCTGCCTTTTGCGCCGATTAAAATATAACTAGCATCATCTCCTAAATTTTCATTTATTGAACTTCCGCTTTTAATTTTATTTTGATCGGATTTATTTGTTGTTTGACAAGCAATGCATAATTCTAAAACACCAATCAGCATAAAAAATCTACACAAATATCTTATTGTAGTTAAATTGGATAAATTTTGAAGCATAAAACTCCTTCCAAAAAATGAATTCTTGTAAAATTCATTATACCTAAAATAAAATGTCATTTTTTTTACTATAAGTCAGGACACTTTCTTTAAAAGTTTAATTATCTGTTGAAACATTTCGATTATAGGTTGTCTGATGGTTACTTTCAAACTAAGAGGTTAGGTTTTCTACTAAATATGAAAAGAACTCACTTATATAAACTCATCCTGATCTTTATGCTTACTGGCTGTACTTCAAGTAATAAAACCATTGATCGCAACGAAGATGAGTTTTCTGAGCACTACAAAACAAATAAAGAAGTCATTTATGAAAAGCCAAAAGAAACTAAAGATGTGATAAAATATGATATTAATGACGACTACATTACTGACGAACAATACCCAAATAGAATCCAAAATGAAAAAATTTGTACCATGGTATTTCATTACACTGCGCAGCCCTATAAAAAATCCCTCAGAGCTTTAACAACAGGTGGAAATAGTTCCCATTGGCTTGTCCCTGCAAGTGGAAAAACCGTCTACAAAATTGTTAGCGAAGATAGAAGAGCTCAACATGCTGGAACCAGTCTTTGGAAAAATAGAAAAAATGTTAATGTTATTTCTATTGGAATAGAAATTGTAAACTTAGGTTTTAAGTGTAAAAACAATAAAAAATTTTGTGACCAAGATTCTATCGAATGGATAGATTTTCCTGATGAGCAACAAAAACTTATTATTTCTTTAGCTAAAGATATTCAAGATAGATATAATATTGATCCTTTATGTATCGTTGGACACTCTGATATTGCTGTAGATAGAAAACTCGATCCAGGACCTCTTTTTCCTTGGAAAAGGATGGCAGAAAATGGAATAGGTGCATGGGCTAGTGAATCAGAAATTCAAGCTCAGATTGAGAAAATTAAACAAACACTAGGAACTAATATTTCTCCTTTTCTACTCCAAATTAGATTATATGAATTTGGCTATGATATTAGAAATGAAAAATCATCTAATAAAAAAATACAAACAGATCTTTTAAATTTTGAATATAATATTCATAAAACACCTATTGCAGATATTAAAGCCTTAAGTCTTGCAAATGAATTTGGAATAAAAAATATTAAAAATAAAATATTTGATAATAAGAAAACAAATTTTGCTTTACATTCATTTTTAATGCATTATTTGCCAGATGATTATTTAACTCACAAGACTATCGAAGAAGCCCAAGAAGCAAAAAAGCAGGAAAGAGCAAAATTAAGAGAAAAATTGAATGGAAAGAATAAGAAAACTAAAAAAATGCAAGTTAAAGTCAATCGTTCAAAACATGACTCAAAAAAAACACCTGATAAACAAAGTGATTTTGATGGTGATACTATTGAATTAGTTAAAGGATTTGATAATTTAAAAGTACTTGCAACTCTCCAAGCTTTACTTGTTAAGTATCCAAATAAAGTTAGAATAGGTTGCAATTTCTAAGGACTAATTTATTCAATACTAAAAATCATGTCAGAGTATTTAGGATATGGCCAAAGTTCGTGTGGTACCAACCCTTCAATATTATCAACAGCACTGCGCAGATCATCTAATTTAGGGATTAAATTATTTGCTATTTCTTTACTAGTTTCAGTTAAATTTTCATGCTCTAATGCATTTCCGGCTGTTACTTTTTCAAGGTGAATTTTTAAATTTTCAAGCGAACTTGAAACATGTCCTAATGCATCCGAATATTTCTCAACTATTTTTTTCACTGGAGTGGAGATATTTAATTCGTTTGAAAGTTTGACATTTTTTAATAATTTATTGTGATACTCAATACAAGCAGGCAATACCAAAGATTGCGCCATTTCTATAGCACAATTTACTTCAATTAATCTCTGCTTTACATATCTTTCTTGTTGGATTGCCAAACGGCTTAAAATATCTTCAGCATTAAAAACTCCAACTTCCTCAAGAAATTTAGTTTTATTTTTATCTGCTAATACTAATAATGCTTCTGGAGTATTTTTAAAATTGGAAAGTCCGCGTTCAAAAGCATCATCTTGCCATTCTTGCGAATACCCATTACCTTCAAATCTAATTTTTTTAGTAAAGCTAATCACATCTTTTAAAATCTTTAAAAGATCATTATCAGCAACTGTTCCATTGACTGCGACTTTTTCTAACTTTCTATTTAATTTTGCCAGCCCATCACATACTGCTGCATTTAATATTGCTGCAGGATAATTTATGGGAGCACTAGAACCTACAGCACGAAACTCAAATTTATTCCCAGTAAATGCAAATGGCGATGTCCTATTTCTATCAGTATTATCCTTTGCTACATCTTGAAGGTGGGATACACCAAGATCAATCATAACTTTTTCAGCATTTACTTTATCAACTGAACCTACTTCGATAGAATTTAAAATTTTGTCCAAATTGTTTCCTAAAAAAATAGATATTATTGCAGGAGGAGCTTCATTAGCACCTAATCTATGATCATTTCCTGCAGAGGCGATTGACGCTCTTAATACATCTGCATTTTCATAGATTCCTAATAATACTGCACATAAAAATGTTAGAAAAACTAAATTTTCATGTGGTGTAGCACCTGGATCAAGTAAGTTTCTTCCAGTAGAATCCATCATTGACCAGTTTAAATGTTTTCCGCTACCATTAACACCTTCAAATGGTTTTTCATGTAATAAAGCAACAAATCCATGTTTTAATGCAACACTTTTTAAACATTTCATAACCAACTGATTATGATCTGCTGCAATATTTGAACTTTCATATATAGGAGCTACTTCAAACTGACTTGGTGCTACTTCATTATGTCTTGTTTTTACTGGAACACCTAATTTATATAATTCGACTTCTAATTCATTAAAAAAAGATTGAACTCTACTAGGAATATGCGCAAAATAATGATCTTCAAGCTCCTGACCTTTAGGGGCTTTTCTCCCAAAAACAGCTCTTCCTGACAAATGTAAATCTATTCTTTTCATTGCATGTCGTTTATCAATGATAAAAAATTCTTGTTCTGGACCTACAGATGTTGTGACATGTGTTACTTTTTTTTCACCTATTAAATTTAAAGTTTTTGTAGCTTCAACTGAAATAGCTGCATTAGAACGTAACAAAGGAGTTTTAAAATCTAATGCTTCACCATGATAACTGACAAAAACAGATGGAATATATAATGTTTTGCCATTTTCGGTTTCCATAATAAACATAGGACTAGAAGGATCCCACCCTGTATAACCTCTAGCTTCAAAAGTAGAGCGTTTTCCGCCAGAAGGAAAACTGGAAGCATCGGGTTCACTTTGTAGCAATTCGGGTCCTGTAAATCTTTCGATGGGATTTCCCGTTTTATCAAACCAAAGAAAGGCATCATGTTTTTCTGCAGTTGCCCCTGTTTGTGGTTGAAACCAATGACAATAGTGCGTTGCGCCTTTTTCCATTGCCCATTCTCTTGCTGCTGAAGCAACTCTTTCAGCTAAAGCGGAATCTATTTTACCTCCAAGTTTCATAACTTTACTCATAGTTTCTAAATCTTGAGATGATAGACGTTTGACCATTGCTCTGAGATCAAAAACATTTGTTCCAAAATATTCTGCAACTCGTGATTGTTTTCCATCTACATTTAAAGGACGATTCACTTTGCGAATAGGTAGAGGGTAATAAGGTAAAAAATCAGTCATTTGGTGCAACTCCAAAAAAAAACAAAAATGCGATATATAAAAAGAATAAACCTCTAAATAATCAAATTTTATATATAGAATTTTAAATATCAAAAAACTTTAATCGATTCGGTCATTCGTTCTTAGCATAAATAAATTTAAAAAGGAAAGAGATTTTTATTTTTTAGAAGAATAGCGTAACCAAAAGAAAATAGGTACTCTTGAAGGAAAGATAATGATAAATAGGAAAGAAAGAATACCTCCTAATAAAAAAGCTTCAGAAAGAGCTGCACAAATTTTTGATTTTTCACTTACCTTTGAATGGATATTTTTATGATTTTTTATAGCAATACCAAAAATCCAACGTCCTAAGGTTGAGCCTTCAAAACCTAAAATTGAATATTGGAAAATAAATACCAAAAATGCCATAAACAGCCAAACTTGGAGTGAAAACATAAAAGTATATATGATATTCATATCAGAAGTTATAAAGCTTAAAATTTTTGTATTACTTGGTGATATAGCAAAAAAACCCTTTGGTAGAAAAACAAAATTTATACACAACGAAATAATTAAAAAGCAAAAGCCCAACAATGCATCTATAGTCCAAGCTAAAAATGCAAAAAATGGATTTACATAATACTTTTCTAAAGAAATATTTTTGTTATCTAATTTATTTTTTTCTTGCTGCCTTTTAATGCTTTTATTTGCTGCTTTGCTGTCAGATTCACTTAATATATTTTCAGTTAAAGGTATTGCAATTTCTGAAGAATGTTCTTCATTAAAATATTCATTTTTGTTTTCAGTCTTATTTACTAAATTACTATTTTGAAATTTTTCAATATTAGTTTGCTTTATTTCAGGAGTATTTAATTTATTTTGGATCACCTCGGAGAAAAATCCAAATCCTGTATGCAAAGGTCTAATTTCATTTTTCTTTGGTGAGAAGAAGTTTGAGAGTGTAAAACTCATAAAGCTTCCTCAACAAACAAATTTAATAATGATTTTTTCACAATATCTTCTTTTATAGATCCAATTTTTTCTTTCCATTGATTTACAGGAAAAATTGCTTTTGCCATTGTCCGATGTCCCCCACCTGATCCAAATCCAACATTTGCGATAATTTTCCTCACCACATCGCCAGCATTTCTTACATATCCCACATTTCGAATACTCATCACAAGATTATCTTCAAAAACACCTGCACAAACAACCCATTCAATTCCTTCAAACTGGAGCATAAAATCTGCCACTTGAGGAATCAAATCTTCTCTTGTTACATTAGTTAAATAACTTACAAGCAATTTGTCTTGGTATTCCATTTTTAACAATGCATTTGCCAGAAGTGGAGCAAAAGCCATTGGTATTTCAGGTTTTTCCATTCGCCTTAGCAAATTATAATTTATGTCAGGATACAAAGAAACAAAAGCATACAAGTCGGCATCAATAACTTCCCGATTTAAATGTAAAGTATCAGCTTTTATTCCATAAATCAGCGCTGTAGCTAAACGTTGACCAATATTAACAGCAGCTGCTCGTAGATATTCAGTTAAAATTGTAGATGTTGCTCCATATTTTGAACGAATATCACAGTAAGGAATTTGTTGATAATTACCTACCATAGGATGGTGATCTATGATGACATCTACACGTGGTAAAGGGAAGGTAAAATGGGCGGGTTGAGTATCAAGTAAGGCAACTTTATCAAAATTTGACAGATCTTGTGGCTTAATTGTTAATACTTCCAAATCCAGTAACTGCATCATCGCAATGTTTTCAGGACGAGTTACTTTTCCAAAGCTTACTATAGGTGTAGAAAGCTTGTTTCTCCCTAACAGACACCTAAGAGCAAGAGCTGAAGCAAGGCCATCTGGATCTGGATCTGGTTGCAATAAAAGAGCAATTTTATCTCCATTCAACAAGACATCTCGTACTTCTCGCACTCTATGAGTGCTTTCAATATGCCGCAGTTCAGCACTGATAGGCCTGCTTAACAGCTCTGTCCAAGAAAGAACCAGTTCTCTGTCATTATCAACCAACTTTCTAGGAACTTCTTCAGGATGTCCAATTTGAAAAGATAGAATTCTTGATTTAGGTAATTCATCCAGAATATACTCTCGAACTATTGAATATTTATCATGATCTTTTAAGGAAAGAACAACACAAATAGGATTGTAACCGCTCCATTGATGATAAAAGGAAGCCTTTGTAATATCGCCTTTAACTAAAATGTCTTCAATATCTTTTGAATCTTCGCATGCTTCTAAAAGTGAAGTCTGAAGCTGATTTTGTTTATTCGGCAGCCAGACTTTAATATCCATATTCTTCTGTATATGCACCAAAGTTGAAGCCAATTCGGGGTCATCACAAATTACTAAAAAAAGTCCACGCTTTGAATCCATTTATTACACCTTAACATCAAATTCCACTTAGAACAAAAAAGTGGAATCTTTTAAATTATTCTTGCACGATAGCCTGTGCTACAATATTTTACCAAATCGATTAGAAAGTAGAAAATACTGTTGCATTTTCTACTCTACACTATATTGCATTAATTCTGTATGATCAGGTAATTTGCTTAGAACATTTTAAGCTGAACTCTTTGAGGACATAAGATGACAGAAATACTCGGTTTTAATAACCTAACCAAAGCTTTAAGCTTTAATCTTTATGATTTTGCTGTTGCCCTAAATGACGAGGAAAGGGCTTCCTATATCCGTTACATTGACGAAAGGTACTCAGCAAAACAAATTGAGTCTCAATTAATAAGAATAGCTGAAATTATCGATGCAGAAGTGCTGAATGTGAGTTCAAAAGATTTTGACCCCTATGGAGCAAGTGTAGTATTACTAATGAGCGATTTAAAAGGTGATCAAGCTACTAAAGAAGCAAATAAGGCTTCAAATCTAATGGCTCAATCTACTATTTCTATCCATTTAGATAAAAGTCATATCTGCGCACACACATATCCAGATAGCTTAGATCCATCAGGCATTTGTAGTTTTCGAGTAGATATAGATATCGCTACATGTGGAAGTATTTCACCTCTTTATGCGCTTGATTTCATGTTTAAAGCTTTTGAAACAGATGTTGTTTGTGTAGATTATGTCGTGCGTGGCTTTGCGCGAACAAAAAATAACGAAAAGATTTTTATGGATCACGAAATGTCTAGTATTACTAAATATGTTTCACCATTAATTCTCAGAGATTATGATACAATAGATCAAAATTCCCCAGAACACCATACTTTTCAAACTATGTTTTGTCGGAGAGAACTTGATGAGAGTTCTTATTTCAGAAATCCAAGAACGGTTCCACCTGATATCGCTTCTGAAAAAATGGCTTTAATTCGTAAAGAAATGGAATCCATAGCAAAAATAAATAGATAGATTTTTAGATCAAACTAATACCCATTTTTAATCAAGCCTCTTTCAAATAGAGGCTTTGTTTTTATATATTTTCCATTGAATAATTTTAAATAAAATAAATTCGTGTTAGAAAACTTGAAAATAATTTTTGGTTATAACATTAGAATTATTTTTACCTTAATTTAAGGGAAACATCATGAAGAATAAAGTAAGTTCAACTACTTATGGAACAATTTTAGTTCTAATCGCATTTTTTACTTGGGGCCTTTCTCCTTTTTATTTTAAATCTATTAATATGGTGAATCCTTTTGAAATTCTTGCACATAGAATTCTTTGGTCCATCCTGTTTTTGTTTGCTATTATTGCGATGAAAAAACAGATATTTAAAATTATTGAAGTTTTTTATTCTCCAAAAGCAATTTTAACCTTAGCATGTACTGCAATTTTGATTTCCGCTAATTGGTTTACATACATTTGGGCTGTAATAAATAACCATTTAACAGAGTCTAGTTTTGGTTACTTTATATCACCTATTTTTAATATTTTTCTAGGTCTCATTTTTCTAAAAGAAAAATTAAATAAAATAGAGATATTTTCGGTTATTATTACTATTATTGCTATTGCTATTCAGTTTTCTGAAATGACATTTACAGGGTTTGCTCCTTTAGTTCCAATTTTATTGGCTTTAACATTTGGCTTTTATTCTTTGTTGCGAAAGAAAATTAATATTGATTCTATTCATGGTCTTACAATTGAAACTTTATTACTAGCGCCTTTAGCTTTAATATACATTATTAATTTGGGCATACAGCATGAATTATCATTTTTATCAAATGCTAAAATAACAGGATTATTATTACTTGCTGGAGTTATTACATCTATCCCATTAATCACTTTTGTTGCAGGTGCTAAGTTATTGCCGATGACTAAAATTGGTTTTTATCAATATATTAGCCCTACTCTACAATTAATACTTGCAATGTTTGTTTTTCAAGAAAAAATAAGCCAACTTAAGATAATTAGTTTTTGTTTAGTTTGGCTAGCAATTATTATTTATATTTTAAATTCAATAAGAAAATATGGCATCAAAAAAGTAACAAATCATAATATTCTAAACCAAGATTAATTTTTAGCACAAGTGTGATTTAAAAATTTAATTTCATAAAATTATCTAAATATCAATTTTATTTTGCAACTTAAAATAACTTTTTCATCTCTGTTTTTGTTATACTATTTCAAACAAATAAGCAGGGAGGGAAAATGAGTATTAATAGAAGAGACTTTATCAATGGGAGTGCAATAGCTATTTTAGCTGGATTGTCCCCACTAGAAATTCTTGGAAAAGAGTCATGTCAAAGTAACTATCCACCAAAACTTACAGGCTTAAGAGGTAGTCATATTGGTTCTTTTGAAAATGCACATGCTTTAGTTTCGGGAGAAAAATTTGAGATTGATACTTTACAAAGTGAAGAGTATTATGACCTCGTGGTAGTTGGTGCTGGTATAAGTGGTTTAACGGCTGCATACTATTATTTGAAAAAGAATAGCAAAGCAAAAATTTTGATTTTAGATAATCATGATGACTTTGGTGGGCATGCAAAAAGAAATGAATTCAAACAAAATAAAAATTTTATTTTAGGTTATGGCGGAACTGAATCTTTTCAATCTCCAAAACATTACTTTCAAAAAGAACTCAATACTTTTTTACTAGAATTAGGAATAAACATAGATAACCTTGGAAAAAAATTTGATCAAGAATTTTACAAAAATTTGGGATTAGATTTTAGTATTTTTTTTGATAAAGAAACTTTTGGAGAAGATAAATTTGTATTAGGAGATCCATTAGGAAGTGCTGATGTAACTAAAAATAGTGAATCAATAGCAGATATCATTGCAAATTTTCCTTTAAATGAAAAAGAAAAAATTTCACTACTTAATTTGTTAACAATAAAAAAAGATTACTTGCCCGATTTAAAAACTGTTGACGAAAAAGTAGAATATTTAAAAAAAACAAGTTATCGGGATTTCTTATTAAAAAATGTTAAGTTAAGTGAAAAAATAGTTAATATATTTCAACAAAAAAGCCATGATTATTTAGCAATTGGAATAGATGGAATTAACTCTTACTTAGATGCTAGAAGCTTATCCCTTCCTGGTTTAGACGGAATGAATCTTCCGCCCCTTGACCCAGATACACAGGCAGAAGTTGATGAGCCATATATATATCATTTTCCTGATGGTGGTGCCACAATAGCCCGTCTGTTAGTAACAAAATTACTACCAAAAGTATTTTTGCAAAAATCTGATATGAATTCTATTATTCAAACTAAACTAAATTATTCGTATCTTGATTTACCTAATTCACAAGTAAGAATTAGATTAAACAGTACAGTTGTTATAGCAAAAAATGAAAATAACAACACCGTTTCTTTAGGATATTTAGAAAAGCCTATTTTAGATCCACAAGGAAAATTTATTAAACATGGAAAACTTCATAAAATATCAGCAAAACATTCTATTATGGCTGGATATAACATGATGATACCTTTTATCGTGCCAGAACTCCCAAGTATACAAAAAGAAGTTTTACTTTCTAATGTAAAAGCACCACTCATCTACACAAATGTTTTACTTTCTAATTGGCGTTCATTTCAAAAATTAAAAACGCATTGCATTTACAATCCAGCATTAAACTATGCACTTATTAAGTTAGATTTTCCTGTTAATATTGGACATTATTCACATCCAAAAAATCCAGACAAACCTATTCTTTTGCATATGGTTAGTATTCCAAAAAATAATAAGCTAGGAGCAGATGCTCGAACCCAATTTAAAGCAAGTCGTTTTAAACTTTATTCCACCCCATTTTCAGAATTAGAACACGAAATAAGAACTGAACTCCAAAGAATACTTGGACCAACTGGTGAATTTGAACATGAAAAAGATATACTTGAAATTACTATAAATAGATGGCCACATGGCTACTCATATTCATTTAATCCATTATTTGATGATGAAAGTAAAGTTGAAGAACTCATTTCATTAGCAAAAAAACCATGTAAAAATATTACAATTGCAAATTGTGATTCTGGTTGGAATGCACTCACCCATGTAGCTATAGCTGAGGCGATAAGAGCAGTGAATGAATTAAATTTTTCATAAACAAGGATTTAAAAAATTCGCACAAAAAGAAAAAATTATATATAATTTTTTTTACCGAATTCTTGTTTCGCACTGAAGCAATTTATTTAGACACTATGTTTAAAGGAAACTTTTTTGAAAAAAGATAATGACGCCAAAACAAGAGCTTTATCCTTGATAAAAACAATTAGCAGTACTGCAGTTAAAGCTGGAAATGAGGCTATAAAAAGAAAATTGAATCTTTCTGCGCAAAGCGATACTTTCATGAGTGAAGCTGCTTTACGTTTGGTTAAAGGGCTAGACGAATTAAAAGGTGCCGCTATGAAAGTAGGGCAACTATTAAGCATGGTTGATGATAATATTCTACCTCCTGGTTGGAAAGATGCATTAAGTAAACTACAATCCCAAGCAACAGCAAAAGATTGGGAGTTTATTGAACCCATAATGTTGAAAGAATTCAAAGATTTAAGTTTCATAAAACATATTGATAAAAAAGCTGTACATGCAGCAAGTATAGGACAAGTTCATAAAGCAGAATTGATTGACGGAAGAATTGTAGCTTTTAAAGTTCAATACCCAAATTTGGAAAAAAATGTTCATTCTGATTTGCAAAATATGAAAAAAGTAGTAAAAATTGCCAATCTTATTCCAAATATGTCAAACTATGATAAAGTTTTTGATGCAGTTGAAAAACTTTTTATTCAAGAACTTGATTTTTTTCGAGAACAAAAATTTTATGATATTTATCATGAAAAATTCAAAAATAATCCTAATATTGTAGTCCCCAAGACAATCCCAGAATATTGTCGGAAAAATATTTTAACTACTGAGTGGGTAGATGCCATCTCCCTGCAAGAATGGATGAAACAAAACGAATCACAATTGCATAACTCATCTGAATGTATTTATACTCGAGATAAGTTAGGCAGTGTTCTTCTAGAATTAGTATTTACAGAAGTTTTTCATTTCAAACATATTCAATCAGATCCAAATCCTGGAAATTTTTTAGTAACAACTTCTGGACAGTTAGTTTTACTTGATTTTGGTGCAACTCAAGAACTTAGCGAAGAACTTATTGAAAATTATGCTTCTTTAACTCTTGCAGCTATTCATAAAGATAACCAAGAATTAATAAAAGTGGCAAAAAAAATGGGTTTTTTACATCGACACGATCCTCCTGAAGCAAAAGATAGCTTCATCAAATTAATGGAAATTGCTATAGAACCTTTTCTTGAAGAAACATATTCTTGGATGAATAGCAAACAATTAAAACGAACAAATGCTGAGTCAATTCATTTTATGAAAGCTACTAAATTTCGCGCACCAAACTCAGAAGTGCTCTTTATTAATAGAAGACTTGGTGGTAATTTGCTTATTATGGAAAGTTTGGGACCAACTGTTCAAGCTAAAAATATTTTACTTAATATTTTACAGAAAAAAGAGTAATCAGTATGTTAACCTTAAAAAGAATGTTTTCTTTCTGTGCAAGCCATAGATTATTTAACCCAAATTTTAGCGATGAAAAAAATCATTCTATCTTTGGTAAATGTTCTGGGAAGAATGGTCATGGTCATAATTACAAATTAGAAGTTGTTGTTAGTGGACATATAGATCCTGAGACAGGAATGTTATTTAATCTGCAAACTTTAAAACAATTAGTAAATGATTATATTATTAATGACGTAGATCATAAACATTTAAATCATGATGTATCTTGGTTGCAAGGTAAAATTCCAACAACAGAAGTTTTAGTAGAAAGTATTTGGAATAGATTAGAACTTAAATTGAAAGAAGAAAAAATTACTTTAATTCAATTAGAATCAATTACAGTTTGGGAAACAGAAAATAATATTGTTACTAAAACAAAAAATGAATCCAGATACTAAGCCTGTTTTTTTTCAATTTTTTTTGTCTGTAACCATTTAATTATAATAGGTAGAAAAGAAACAAAAATAATTCCAACTATCAAATAATGAATATAATCATTTATCTTATCACCAAAAGTTTTTCCTAAAAAATAACCAGCAAGAAGCATACTCCAAACCCATAAAAAACCTCCGACGATATTAAAAATAGCAAAACGTAAGTATTGCATTTCAGCAGCACCAGCTACAGTTGGTGCAAATGTTCTTATAATTGGAATAAATCTAGCCAAAATAATCGTTTTACCTCCATGTTTTTCATAAAAATCATGCGCCGCTAAAAGGTGTTTTCTTCGAAAGAAAAAAGAATCTTTTTTCTGATATAACAATGGGCCCAATTTTCTTCCAATATAAAATCCGACAGCATCACCAATAATTCCAGCTATTGTTAAAGTTACTAATAATATAACAATATTCATGTCACCTTTTGCAGCAAATAAACCAGCTGCAATCAGTAAGGAATCACCAGGTAAGAAAAAACCTAATAGTAAACCTGTTTCTGCAAATACGATTGTTATTAGTCCTATATAACCAACTGTTTGAATTAATAAGATAGGATCTTTTAAAAATCCTAATAAATATCCCACAAAAGAAATTAAAGAATCCATCAAAATATATCTCCTAATAAAAAACAAAAAAATTCTATCTTTTTAACTGTTGAATAGCAAACTAAAAAAATTAGAAGAAATATTAAATTATAAAATGGTTCGTATGTAATTATATTCAGGTATGAAATCCCAAGAAATACCGACACTAAATTCCATCCAACCGCTATAAAAACGTTTAATTCCAACATCAAATACCAATTCTTTTGGTAGTTGATTATAAGGTCTTATGTTTGCTTTTATAGACCAAACTGAAGACTGTTGAACAAAATCAATTACTGATAAACCAACTAAAAGATTATAGTTGCCAAAAGTAGCAACATTATCTTCCCACATCACGTTTGCCATTAAAGCTGGATGGGAAAGCATATTACTGTCTCTACAACCGCAGTTGTAATCTATTTCTCCTCCTGTGTATTCAGCCGAAGCGCCTATCGACAAATAATCATAGCGATCAACATTAACAATGGTGTCTAAAAATGTTGCTCCTGCATAATATGAACTACCAGATAAACTTGAGTTTTGAAAATATGAATACTGCGCATAAGGTAACAATTTTAACTGTATCTCAGAATCTAAATTAATGTATGATGCAGCAGATAATTTGTTTAAAACAGTTTTAGGAAAATCAGATATGTTTCCATTACTTGAGCCTATTACTATCCCTGTACCAAGCAAAGCTGTATAGGGAAACCAAGTTGCGGGTTTATTAATCACAGCTCTTTTAAATTTATTTTTATTTATTTCACTATTTGGAATTGGTAAATTTTCTTCTTTTCCTGCCATTTTATAAGGTAAACCTTGTTTTTCTGTACTATTTTTATTATTTTTTCTTTGAAAATCTTCTTTTGCTGAAGGAGTAGTTTCTTTTTCAAATACGACAGGCGGAATTACAGATTTTAAACTCTCTGGAGGTTCTTTTTCAATAACTGGATTTCCAAATCCAGACTCCACAGCCCCTAAAATAGGTGCTGTGTCTGGATTATACGGTTCCCTCCAACCTTCTTTGTAGCCAGATTGATTTTTTTTCCAAACAAGCATTGTGACATCACTTGTTCCTAAGTTCTTTAGTGCTTGTTCAAAAGCCAATCTATCCGATGCTATAATTTGGCATAGAGAACTTCCCTGCCTAGATTCTAGAACTTTAATCTCATGAATTGTTATTCTTTGAGATCTTAAAAATTCTCCACTTTGTGGATGAAAACTAGTAAGCAAAACATATCCCACAGAAAGAGAGTCACCACGTACAACTCCTCTTTCAATTCCAAAATCAATTGTAAGTAAATTTTCTCTTAAATATGTGACTTTTCCATCATGTCCAATTGTATTTATCAAGCGTGCAAGTGCTTGAGAAAAAGCGACTTTAATTTTATCTTGGGAAACTTGTGGCTCCAACATGATGTCTTCTCTTGCCCAAACTGAAGAATGAATGCCTGCTCCTTTCAAAACTAATCGAACTAATGTTTGATCTGGAGCAAAATAAACAGATGGTTTTATCCAAGCTTCTAAGTTATAGTCTAATTCTAAACGTCTTTTTAAATTCTCTATTTTATTACTCAAATTATTTGATGGATTACCTGCTAAAGGTAATAATTTAACAAAATCATTTAGAGATAAATTCCAAAATCTTCCGGTATTTTTTATTTCATCTGCAATGTCTTCAGCAAATATTTTTTGAATATCTTGTTCATTAAAAGGAAAAGCTGGAATACCATATAAATGCCTATCTTGCTTGCGCATGTATACTCTAAATTTATCTAAATTTGTTTCAACAATATCAAGACCAATTCTGCGTAATGGAGGTAATAAAAATGTATCTCCTTGTGTGACAGGAGATTGAGCAGCTGGGTTTTCTAGACTAAAACATATCAATGGATAAAATATTAAAATAAATGCTGAAATTAATTTTTTGACTATTTTTAAACTACTCACTTAATGACTCCCTAATTGTTTAAATTGTATGTTAGTTTTATAAAGATTTAGAAGCCTCAACAATTTGACATAGGGCTGCAATTTTTAGACAAAAAGAAAGGTTCATTTCAAATAGTCTTGTTTTAAGAATAGGAGAAAGTTTGATTCCAAAATTGATTTCTTTGCCTTTAAAAATTCTAAAGTATTTCACTATTTCTATTATCTTACTTATTTTAATAATTTGTCTAATTTTTTTAGGAACTAATACAATAATGTATTTTAATTCTCAAAGTCCATTAACACAGACAACTGCTAAAGATTTTGCAATTGTATTAGGTGCCAGCGTACATGGGGATTCTCTTTCAGGGTTATTAAAAGCAAGAATGGAAAAAGCAATTGAATTATATGATAAAAAACTTGTTAAAACGATCTTAATGAGTGGAGATGGAACAGATAGCTATTATAATGAAACAGCTGCAATGAAAAAATTTGCATTAAAACATGGTATTCCTGAAGAAGTTTTAATTACCGATGAAAAAGGATATAATACTTATGCTACTATTTTAAGAGCAAAAGAAGTTTTTAATGCTCAAAGTGCTTATATTATTAGCCAAAATTTTCATTTGGCAAGAGCCGTTTGGCTTGCAAGAGAAATAGGGATTGACGCTCAAGGTGTTAATGCTGGGGAAAGTAAAAATAATTGGTATTATTCTTTTAGAGAGTTTTTAGCCAGAACAAAAGATTATTTTCAAGTGGTTTTTAAAGTAACACCATACGATGAGAAATTTTTTGATTGGATTTATTAAGAAGCTTTAATTTGTTTAAAATTTTCATCATCTTCATCGCATGTAAGTTCACCAAACTTTACAGAACAATTCACACCACATTTTGCATCATCAAAATAACTTTCACATTTAAATTGTTTTTTTGAAGCACAAGCCGCAACGGATTGCTTATCTATACAATTAAAACCACAGACAACTCCTTTGTCATTTGCTAAACAAGTTTCGCTTTTACTTTGTTTGCAATCAGCTCCAGAAGCATTTTTTTTACATTCAATTCCGCAAAATTCTTGCCCTTGATATGTAATGCATTCTTTTTTAGGTTCTATTTTCTTTTTTTGTTCATATTTATCTTTTTCCTGAACAATAACTTCAGTTCCACAAAAAATTCCCTTTTCATTTCGAACACAAACTTCACGGGCAAAAGATGAAAAAGATAACATAACAACCAACAGGGATAAAAATAATTTCATAAGATTCTCCAATAATTCACTCATCAAAAAAAAGATGAGATATGTTATTGCATTATCTTACTTTCAAATTCTTTACCAGAGTTACGACTAGCTAAGTATTGATCTAATGTTTGTTCACATTGATGCTTTAAATTTTGGGCAATAGTACTTTGGGGGTTTAAAATTATTGCTTCATTAATGCTTTGCAAAGCTTCATTAAATTTTTGCAGTTCAATATAAATACGAGTTAATTCTATATAATAATCATGATTTTTAATAAGGTGGATTGCCTTTAAAATTTCTTCTATAGCTTCTTGAAACTTTCCGACTGATTGATAAAACAGACACATATCATAATGTTTTCTGGCAAGAATGACACCCTCTCTCTGACAAGCATCTTGAAAGCGAATCGCTGCTTCATCATAGAATCCTAAATCACTTAATATAATTGTTGCATTAAATTGAGCCTCTATAAAATTAGGATCTGCTTGGATGGCTCTATCAAAAAATCTAAGCGCTTCAGGAAGATCTCCTTTCATTAAAAACAAAATACCTAATTCATTTAACCAATCCGCCTTTTCTCCTAATTGTTGAATTTGATCAAGTCCAATATTTTCAGCCAATTGAAAGTCTGCAGCAAACAAAGCCGAACGAAAATCATTTAAAGAATTTTGCACAAATTCTCTCCTTTATAACAATATACAAATAATACATTAAAATGTTGAAGATTAAAAATGGATGTGTGAGAGTTGCGCGAACAGATCTCTGTTCCTATTTCACTTTAAAAGTAACCATTTTAAAACTTTCAATGGTTTATAAATCTAATAGGAGAAAAGAATGAAATTAAAGCATGGCGCCGCAACCCTTGTCTTAGGTGTCCAATATGGCGACGAAGGAAAAGGGAAGCTTGTGGATGTTTTGGCAGAACAAGCTGAACTGGTGTGTCGTGTCCAAGGTGGTAATAATGCTGGACATACAATCTGGGTAAATGGAGAAAAAATTGTTACTCAACTTTTACCTTCAGGCATTCTTAGAGAAAATTGTGAAATTGGAATTGGAGCCGGTGTAGTTGTTGATCCATTTGTATTAAGGGATGAAATTAAGAAAATAAAATCTCAGGGATATGACATCACTCCTGAAAGACTTCATGTTGATTATAGAGCCAGTGTGATTCTACCTTATCATAAAAACATGGATCTCAAGCGAGAGCTAGAACGCTCTAAAAATACAACTAAGATTGGAACTACTGGAAGAGGTATAGGTCCCACTTACGCTAGTAGAGCTTATCGTGAAGGTCCAAGAATAGCAGAGATTGCTAGTCCAGAGAATTTTAAAAATTGGTTAAAAGCAAATCCTTATTTAGCTGAAGGGCTAGAAGGAAAATTGCTCGATGAATTTTTAGAAACAGCAGAATTGTTAAGACCTTATATGAAAGACTTGGCAATGATTGCCAACAATAGACTTTCTCAGGGAGCTAGAGTTCTTCTCGAAGGTGCTCAAGGAGCAATGTTAGACGTCAGTTTTGGTACTTATCCTTATGTTACTTCAAGCAATTTAGTTGCAGGTTCATGCGCTGGTGGATTAGGAATTCCTCCTTGGAAAATCTCAAGCATTTTAGGTGTAATCAAAGCTTACTCAACAAGAGTCGGTAATGGTCCTTATCCTGCAGAATTGTCAGGACCTTTTGCTGATGAACTCCGCAAACGTGGACATGAATTCGGTACAAATACCGGTCGCCCACGTTCCGTAGGTTGGTTAGATCTTGTTGCGTTACGTTATTTAGCTAAAATTAATGGTTTAACAGGCTTAGCTATTATGAAAGCAGATGTTCTTGCAGGAATTGAACATATAGGATTAATAACAAATTATAATGACAAACGCACAAACAAAGAAATGAACGGCTACCCTATGACACAAAATGCTTGGGATAATGTTGAGCCTGTCATTGAGTTTATGGACGGATGGGAAAATGTTGCTGTAGGATCAAATCTTAATAAAAATTACAAAGCTTTTGTGAAAAAAATAGAAGAATTTATTGATGTTCCTAGTGCATATATCTCAACTGGCGCAGAAAGAAGCGAAGGAATCTGGTTAGCATAAATTTGATTCTTACGCTTGAAATTGCATTTAAAATTTTTTAAAGTAAATTATAAATGTAATTTTACAGTTATATAGTTATAGCATATTTTGCTATAATTTTTCTTTTTTGGAGAATAAAAATGATACTTCAAGGCAACGCTCTCATCATTCAATCAGGCGGTCCTACGGCTGTTATTAATCAATCACTGGCTGGAATTATGGGAGCAAGTCGTGACTATCCAGATAAAATTCTAAGAGTTCTAGGAGCATACCATGGTTTGCATGGTGTTTTGTATGAAAATTTAATAGATTTATCAGCAGAAGATACTCGTGTTTGGCGCACCATTGCTGTTTCCCCAGGTGCTGCATTAGGTTCGGCTCGCATTAAACCTAGACACAGTGATTTAGATAGAATATTTGAGGTTTTTTCAGCTCATAATATTAAATTTGTATTTTACAATGGTGGAAATGATTCCGCTGAGGCCGCTCAATTAATTAGAGAAGAAGCAAACAAAAGAAACTATGATGTTAGAATTCTGCATATTCCAAAAACAATAGATAATGACTTGATGGTTACTGATCACTGCCCCGGTTATGGCAGTGTTGCAAAAGTAGTATCACATATTATTGCTGGAGATGATTTAGACAATAGAAGCTTTTTTAATAGCGTGAAGATTAACGTTGTTATGGGAAGACACGCTGGTTGGATTGCTGCTGCAACAGCAATTGCTAAGAAAGGTCATATTGATATTGAAGATGATGATGAAGTAGGTCCGCATCTTATTTATCTTCCTGAAGTAGAATTTAATGAAAAAAAATTCCTTGCTGATGTGCAAAAAACATACAATAGAATAGGAAGAGCGACCATTGTAGTCGCAGAAGGAATAGCTGATCAACTTGGAGAAGAAAAATTTGCTGGCGAAGTTGATGAGTTTGGTAATGCATTGCTCTCTAGTTCAGGAAAATTGGGAGACTATCTTTCTAATTTAATCAAAAAAAATCTGGTTTATAATTCTGCGTTTGGAAAGCTACGTTGTAGAGCAGATACTTTAGGATATTTGCAACGCTCCCTTGCAGGAATGGCCTCCGCATCTGATCAAGCCGATGCTTTTTTAGTTGGTTCAATGGCTGTGCATTATATGATGAAAGGAGAATCTGACAAAATGGTAACATTAGTAAGACTACCTGGTTCAACATATAAATGTGAAACTTCACTTTGCGATTTAAAATTAGTAGCCCAAAAGACAAAACTCATGCCAAGAAGCATGATTAATAAAGAAGAAAACGGAGTTACTGAAGAATTTTTTGAATATGCCCTCCCTTTAGCAGATTCTGTCCCTGAAATTCATGCTTTAAAACCTAAACATCTTAAAAAACATTTACTAGACTATGTCAGACCAGAAAAATAGAATAAATATATTTTTAGACATATTCTAAAATAGTAGTCATTTTTCATTTTTTGTGTTACTCCTTCTGAGATGAAATTTTTCTTCATCTCAGAAAGGACTTGCAATGAAAGCTAATATTGGAATCAATAAATCAAATATTTCTAAAGTGGTAAGCATACTCTCAAATTATTTAGCAGATTCCTATTTTCTTTATTTTAAAACTCATGGATTCCATTGGAATGTAACTGGTATGTTTTTCCAACCATTACATAAATTATTTGATGAACAATACAATTCTCTTTTTTCAAGCTTAGATGAAATTGCAGAGCGAATTCGTTCATTAGGTGAATACGTTCCGGCCACATACAATCAATTAAAAGATCTAACTTGTTTAAAAGAACTAAAAGATATACCAAAAGACATGGAAATGCTTAAGGTACTTGCAGAAGACCATGAAACAATTATTCGTAATTTACGTACTTGGATCGATGAAGTAACAGCTGCAGGAGATGTAGGAACAGCTGATTTTCTTACAGCAAGAATTGAAGAACACGAAAAAACAGCTTGGATGTTACGAAGCCATCTTGTATGAGTTAAATTTTAAATTCTTCAACTTTTATACGAGTTGATAAGTTGACTTAACAACTCGTATATATTATTAAATATTTGATAATTTATTATAATAAAATTACTTCAGTGCCAAATAATATTATCTAAAAAAATATTATATTAATTTAATTAAATATTTTTTTAGGGATTAGTATTTCCAGCAAGCATATTATATCTTTTTCTTATTTTAAGGATTGGAGAAAAAATTGAATAATTCAAGTAAAAATATCTTCATCGCAAATAAAGTAAATCATCCCGAAGTTAAATTAATAATAAATCATCATGCAGGAGGAAATGCTGCATTTTATTTTAAATTTACTGAACATTTTCCAAAAAATTGGGAAATTTACTTTATTGATCTACCTTTAAGAAGTTACCATTCGCATTCTTCATATTTAAAAGAAAGAACGGATTTATATCATTTTTTTTCTAATTTCTTAGATAATTTTGAAACAGGAAATATAGCTATTTTTGGCCATAGTTTAGGAGGACATATATCATTTGAATTAGCATATTATCTAGAAGAAATAAATAATATTAACATCAAATGGCTCGGTATTTCAAGCAAAAATCCACCTAATCCACTCAAAAACACTAATCCATTATATACATATAATGATGAAGAATTAATTAATTGGTTAAGAAAAGTGAATGGAACTCCTAATGAATTGTTAGAAAATAGGGAAATTTTAAATTTATTTTTACCAAGTTTACGCCATGATCTAGAACTCTATCATAATTTAAATAGCTCGTTTGAACTAAAAAATAAAATAGAAGCTCCAATTTCAATTTTTTATGGAAAAAAAGATACTGCTATTGAAGAACAACTAATAAACAATTGGAAAAACTTTACTAATAATTCCTGTAATATATTTGATTTTAATGGAGATCATTTCTATTTTAATGATAATATAGATGTTTTTTCAAATACCATGATATCAGAAATCAAAAAAAACTTAATAAATTAAAAATAGAAATATCAAATTACTTTAATAATAAAATTTAACTTCACAATCAAATTTTAATCCAGCATATAAATTAACAAGAGTAAATTCAAAAGCATTTTCATTATATTTTTTCCCAAAAGATGTATCAAATAACAAATTTTGAAAACACATTATTTTTTCTTGTGAAGTTTTATTTCTAATATTTTTTAGTTGCATTATCCTATTATCTACCAGAGTACTTAAAATTCTATGAACTTCATTTTTATCAGTTATTTTTATATCTTTTGCATAAAAATATCTATTAATCTTTTTTTCAATACAATAACTTAATAAAAAAGCATAAAGCTCTGTTGGTAAATTATCTTTTGTAGCATTTATAAAATCATTCTTACTATTTTCTATATGACTTTTACAAAAATTTTTAAATTCATAGTAAATATCGTCTTGAATATTAAAACGCTGATTTAATTCTAGTGAATTAGCATTAAAAAATATACATAATGAACATAAGAAAAAAAACTTTATGATATATTTCATCGTTTATGTTACCTCTCTAGTTTCGAAAAAAGTAATCAGCGATTAAGAGTAGGTAACATACTATTAAAATGAGAAATTTCAAATAAAAAAAACAATAAGAGAATTGAAAAAATGGTAATCTAGGTCAAATTAATTATTTAATACTTTCTTTCTAAAAGAGTCTAAACCTTCAGGATTTAAGTTATAATTTTCTTGTACACCAGTTTTGAGCCATTTAACTGAAAATGTTTGATTTTTAATTTCTTCTTCACCTTGAAAAACTATAGCTTTTGCAGCTATTTTTTCTGCATATTGAATTTGCTTCCCAAATTTTGAAACAGAAACAGGAGACTCGATATTTAAACCAATTCCTCTTAAGATTTTAGCTAATTTCAAAGCAGTCATTCTATCTTGTTCAGAAAATCGAAGAACACAAATGTCTGTTTGTTTCATTAAATTTGGTAAGTATCCATGAACTTCCATAAAATTAAGTAGTGCAACATCACCTGCTCCATAGCCAACTCCAGGTAGTTCATCTCCACCAAAGGCTCCAACTAAATTATCATATCGTCCACCACCAAAAAGTGCTCTTTGATTAGCTGGATGGCGATCAAAAAATTCAAAAACCATCCCAGTGTAATAATCAAATCCGCGCATAATTTCAGGAGAATATACAATACATTCAGCAGAAGTGAGTTCTTTTAAAATATCTATCCTTAACTTTAGTTCTTTAGCTTCTGATGAATATTCACCAAGTAATTTGATTGTTTCTTCAATACTCGCATTCATAAAAGAATTTATTTTAATAATATTTTCATCTGATAAATTTAAATTTTTACATTGGCTTTGAAAATTTTCTTCCGAAAGTTTGTCTTTCTTATCAAATAAACGCAAAATTGGAGGAATATTATCAAAATCAATATCTAATATTTTAGTTAAAAAAGAATTAATTATTCCACGGTGATTGATTTTAACAGAAAAATCTTGATAAGAAGCTCCCAAGGATTTTAGAATATCAATTCCAGTGAGTATTATTTCTATATCTTCATCAAGTGGATTTCCACCAAATATATCAACATTTAATTGATCAAACTCTCTTAGTCTGCCTCTTTGAGGGCGTTCATAACGCATGCAGGTAGGAATAGAGTACCATCTTATAGGCTTGAGCAATTCTCTTTGTTTAGCTGCAACCATTCTAGCCAGAGTGGGAGTCATTTCGGGTCGAATAGCAAGAGTTCTATCGCCTTTATCTTTAAAGGAGTATAATTGATCTTTTACAATTTCTTCGCTAGATTTAGCGGCGTATAATTCTAGATGTTCCACAAAAGGCCCTGCATACTCTTCATATCCATAAGACATCATAAGTCTATGAATTTTAGAATTTAGAAAAGATTTTAACCGTTGGTCCGTAGGGAAAAAATCACGAGTACCTTTGTAACCTTGAGTACTTAGCGCGGTTTTTTTAATTTGTGGTATTTGTTTTGACATATTGGCTTCCTGCAACTTTGTAAACGCTATCAGCATATTTGAGCGCTTGAGGTTAATAGTTGTAGAAAAGCCTGTCAATTCTATTTCACGTTATATCATACTTGCTTTACAGTTATTAATTATGCCAGATTGCATTTCTGAAAATGAGATTATCTAGGCCAGTAGCTTGATAGTTTAAGAAATCGTTTTTATAAGGTGATATATTTAATAATGGGTATAATCTATGAATAAATATTGTGAACAATGGGACCTAAATCCTCTTAAACTACCACAGCATATAGGCATCGTTATGGACGGAAATGGTAGATGGGCAACAAAAAAACATCTTCCACGAATAGCAGGTCATCGCAAAGGTGTAGAACGAGTTCAAGAAATAACTGAATTTTGTGGGAATATTGGAATACAAGCTTTAACTCTGTTTGCATTTTCAGATGAAAATTGGCGGCGCCCAGAGGAAGAAGTTGGCGGGATAATGGGTTTATTACGCTGGTATATTAGAAAAGAGCATGCAAGAATTAAGGAAAATAACGTCCAATTTAGAGTGATTGGTGATCGCAGAAAATTATCTGTGGACATTATAGAGTTAATTGAAAATTTGGAACATGATACAAGATTTAATACTGGAATGCATTTATGCATAGCTTTGAGTTATGGGGCTAGAGGCGAAATTTTAAGAGCAGTTCGCAAATTAGTGGAAAAGGTAAATCAGAAAGAAATTTATCCTAACGACATTGATGAAAATATATTTGAAGAATGTCTCGATACACAAGGTTTGCCTCAATTAGATATGTTTATCAGAACAAGTGGTGAAATACGAGTAAGTAACTTCTTATTGTGGCAATTAGCTTACGCCGAATTATTTTTTAGTGAATCACTATGGCCAGATTTTGATACAAAAAAATTAGTTGATTTAATACAACAATTTACATTAAGAGAACGTCGTTTTGGCATGACTTCTGAGCAAATAAAAAAAATAAATCAAAAATCTTTTTAAAGAGGTAACAAATAAGTAATGGAAATTTTGCATTCAATTCTTTCAAATACAATTATTGCTTTCATTATTTTGATAAGCATTGTTGTCTTTGTCCATGAATTAGGCCACTTTCTTGCTGGAAAAGCTTTTGGAATAGAAGTTGAAGAATTTAGTATTGGTTTTGGACCTAAAGCCTTTTCATTCAAAAAAGGTGTAACAGAATATAGAATCAATTGGTTACCTTTAGGCGGATATGTAAGATTTTATGGTTCTGATATTGAACAGAATATACCTCCAGAAAAAAAAGAAAAATCTTTTTTGTATGCTAAAGTTCATAAAAGAGCAATTGTTTCTTTTGCTGGGCCCTTCGCTAATTTTATTTTAAGCTTAGTAGTAATGACTTTTATTTATTTATATGGAGTCCCTTATAAACCAACTGTAATAAGTGTACTTCCAAATTCTGTTGCAGAAAAAAGTGGTTTACAAACTGGAGACAAAATTCTTTCTATTGATCATAAAAATATTGAAAGCTGGTCAGATCTTTCTACTAAAATTAGTACTTCAGCCGAAAAAGTATTATTATTAGATGTAGTTTCTAATGGTGTTAAGAAAAATATTTCCATTAAACCTAATAAAGAGGAAGTAGAGACTACTTTAGGTAACAAGCAAATTTCAGGAAGAATTGGTATTACACCAATATTTAACTCAGCAAATTTAGTAATTCAACCCTCAAGTTTTTTTTCTGAAATTGGACTTCAATCAGACGATAAAGTTACTAAAATAGATGATAAAGAAGTTAAATTTTTATTTGAATTAATAGCTTATTTAAAGACTAAATTAAATGCTGACTCTGAATATCAATTAGCAAGTAATATTATTGAAAACAAATCTAGTAAAAACATTTTTAACATTACAATAATTAGAAATAATGCTGAAAAAAATATTATTGTAGACTTTAACAATCCATCATTAAAATCTTGGGCAAATAATATTATTAAAAAAAATGTCTCAGAATCCAAAGAAAATTGGCAATATCGTATTCTTTCCACGGATCAATCTATAGCTAATTTTACAGCAAAAGGAAAAGATGATATCCAGTTTCCTGCACAATCAGCCTGGCAAAAGTGTGGATTAAAAGAAGGTCAAACTATTTATTCAATTGCTGGTCAAGGTAAGATCATTTCTCTTCTTCAGGTCTATTCATGGATAGATGGTGCTACTAAAGGAATATTACCTGAAAATAATAAGAGCATTAATGTAAATATGACTATGCTTGAAAAAAATGGAACTCTAACAAATTTAAATTGTGAAATTCCTCTAAGATATGGATATGATCACTTAAATAGATCTACTTTATTTTTAGATTTCCCAATTCAATTTTTAACTCAAAGCATTGCTTTTCCAAATGAAATTTCGAAAGCAAATAATTTATTTTCTGCTCTTGAAAAAAGTTTTCATTCTGTTTTGAACCAAATTCAAATGACTTACAACGCAATAAAAATGCTTTTCACAGGTTCTATACCTTTATCAAATTTAGGAGGACCTATTGCAATAGCGAATGTAGCAGGAGAAGCAGCAAAAGGTGGATTAATTATTTTTTTAATGACCATGGCGTTCATCAGTACAAATATTGGTATGATGAATCTTTTACCGCTTCCGGCATTAGACGGAGGACATTTATTTTTAAATTTAGTAGAAGCTGCATATGGCAAATCCCTGCCAAAAAATATTCAAATCACTGTCCAAAGAATAGGTATATTTATTCTTTTAACTTTATTTGTTATTGTATTTTACAATGATATTTTGCGACTTATTCGTTTTCATTAAAGGGATAATTTAATGCAGCTACAAAAAATAAAATTTCCACTTGTGTTAATACAAACTCATAGAAGGGGTGTAGGAATTGCTGTCTTAAAAGATGAAAAAAAAATTGGAGAATTATTAAATGAACCAACAGATCTTTTTTTAAATGCAAGCTATCATAGCAATCAAAAAACTTCTTTATATGAATATTTTACATATCACGATATTTTATTTGCAAGAGTTTTAGCTAAAACAGCTGAAAATTTATATGATTTGTTTAAATTTACACTTGATAATTCAGGTCTTCATACTAAAGACATAAATACATTTGCTGTTGGTATTGGACCAGGATCATTCACGGGACTAAGATTAGGCTGTGCTTTTATTAATGGAATAAAAATAGGCAATCCATTTGTGAGTTTAATTCCAGTTACTACATATTTAACTCCAGATCTTCTTAGCAAATGCCAAACAAAATTTAGCGAGGATGCTTGTAAATTACAATTAGCAGATTTTAATGCAGAGGATGAATCTACTGGATTTGTTACTTTTTTTGATCTTTATTTTGGATTGGAAAATATTTTTAATGAAAAAAATTTGCCAGTGGAATCTCTCACTCCTGAATATGGAAGACAACCAGGACCAGTTCTAAAAATGCTAGAAGGAACTAAATTATGAATTCTGAATTACAGCAAGATAACAATTTAAAAGATGATAATGTAACGCATATTATCGATAGAAGAAAGAAAGTTAAATCCAGTATTTATCTGTTACCTAATCTAATTACGTCTGCATCTCTTTTCTTTGGATTATTGGCTATAAAATACTCTATTGATGGAAGAATTAGTGGAAATGCGCAAGAATTTGTTTTTGCTGCATACGCTATATTAGCAGCTGGTCTTTGTGACGGATTAGATGGAAGTGTAGCGCGCTTAACTCATACTCAAAGTTCTTTTGGAGTTCAACTCGACTCTCTTTGTGATTTAGTATCTTTTGGAATAGCACCTGCAATAGTTATTTATAATTATGCATTAAACGATTTTTTTCGGTTAGGCTTTTGTGTTGCTTTCATATTTGCTGCTTGCGGTGCTCTTCGATTAGCACGATTTAATGTTCAAAGTGCAATGGGAAAAACAAGTGGCAATTTTACTGGAATTCCAATTCCCATGGCCGCTGCTCCTCTAGCCGTATTTATTATGGCTCAAAATGAGTTATCTACATGGAGCTTAAATGAACATTCAGCTTGGGAAGTTTCTCTGGCTCAATTTTTGACAACTCCTGATGTTAGAAACATTACTCTCCTCATTATTATGTTCTTACTTGCACTTGGAATGATATCAACATTTGAATATCTGAGCCATAAATCAATGCGTCTCCCTAAAAAAAGACCTTTTCGTGTTTTAGCTGCAGTTTTAATCATTTGTGCAATAATTTTTATATTGCAATTTATTGTTTCCCTAGCGCTCTTTTTAATAATATATTGCTTTCATGGTCCTGTTTTATGGATTTTCACTCGGAAAGATAAAGCAGCTGAAGAAGAAGAACTTTTTGAGGCAGGACACAACTCAGAATAAGTTTTATATTAGAGGTCTTGTATGCTAGAACTAACGATAGGAATTGTTGGAGCCACAGGAGTGGTTGGCCAAACAGCACTTGAATTATTACATGATGATTTCCCTGGTTTTAAAGTAAAAGATTTAAAACTATATGCATCTAAATCTTCAGCTGGAAAAAAAGTTACCTTTAAAAATAAAAAAATTACCATTGAAGAAATTACATTAAAATCAATTATTGAATGTGATGCTGTTCTATTTGCTTCCGATGCCAGTATTTCAGCTGAATATATTCCTAAGCTAGCTGAAAAAGGAATATTATGTATAGATAAGTCCTCTGCCTTTCGAACGCACCCCGATGTTCCTCTAGTTGTTCCTGAAGTAAATGGTGAGATGTTAACTGAAAGTTTTCTTAAAAAATTCCCAGTTGTTGCAAGTCCTAATTGTTGTACTATTCCCCTAGTTATGGTGTTAAAACCTATCCTTGAAAATTTTGGAATTAAAAAAGTAATTGTTTCAACCTATCAAAGTGTTTCTGGTGCTGGAAAACCAGGAATAGATACTCTGCTTGATGAAGCAAAAAATTTTTTCAACCAACAAGATCTCACAAGCACACCTTCAACTGTGTTTCCAAAGTCCATAGCTTTTAATGTATTTCCTTATGTTGCTGGAATTTTAGATAACGGGGATACTGATGAAGAAGCAAAAATTATTGCTGAAACTCAAAAAATTCTTAGCAACAAAAAATTTCCAATTGCTGCAACCAGTGTCAGAGTTCCTACTTTGGTAGGTCACGGTGAATCCGTTACTTTAGAATTGGAAAAAGCATTTAATTTATCTGAAATCAAAGAAAAGTTACAAAATTTTCCAGGTATTTTAGTCGTAGATGGAACTAATAATGATGAAGAATTACAAGACTATGGACAATTTGTAACTCCCCGCGAATGTCATGGAAAAGATGAAGTTTTTGTAAGTCGGTTGAGAAAAGCAACCGTATTTGAAAATGGACTTTCATTATGGTTAGTTTGTGACAATCTCCGAAAAGGTGCTGCATTAAATGCAATCCAAGTCATAAACACTTGTGCTATAAATGGTACAATTCAAGCTATTTTACAAAAGTAACATGTGAAAGATAAAAAATGAAAAGTTTGTTTAGTTTAATAATTCTAATTTCTGGAATAATACATATTCAATTTGCTTTTTCTCAATCTTTAAATACTTGTGATTCTAGTGTTATTAGTAATGCTCAATGTACATCTTCTAGTATTCTTATTTTTGAGCCAAATCAAAGTACAGGAACTTTTGCTCCACCAACAAAATATATATCTAGTGGAAATCCAATACCTGGTAGTATTGGTAAACTTCAGTTTACTTATTCAGTTGCTCTTGATGCTCGCAATGTTGATGGATTTAATTATGATCAAAGTAAATGGGGTATCCGCTTTGGTTTATCTTCAGCGTCTCCTGTTGATTATTATCAAGGGGCAGGAAATTTAGGAAATATAACTGTTTCATCTAAATTAAGTTTAACTGCAAGCGGAAAAAATTATTTTGTTGGAACTGTTGTCGTCACACTTGATTTTACAAATGCTAGCAATCAATTATCAACAGATATTGTTAGTAAGATGTCAAACTCTAGCATTACACTCCAACCTTTATACTATAATGGATCTTCTCCAATAGCTAAAGACTCCCTTGCCTTTCAGTGGCAAGCCGATCAAGGGGCCATGATAAACGCTCCAACAATAGAAATAGTAGCACAAGATCAAGCTTTTGTTGTAAAACTTAAAGGACCAAGTGATACCTCAGCAGTATTGGCTGATTCAACTTCATCTTCTTTAAAAGCTACAACTAATAATTCAATTTCTGGATATATTATTGTTTATTGGTTGGATACTGACTCAAAAGGGAAATCAACAGGGTGTCGAGCATCGCCTGGAAATTGGAGTTTTCAAATCAATCCCGCAGCTTTAAGTGCTGCAAATGCAAACTCTTATCTTTGCACATATACTCCTTATCAAAGTTCATTTAAAGCAGGTGGCACTTCTAGCGCAATAGGGTGCACTTCAGCAGGTATGACTGGCATTCTACCGCTTGCTTCTGGAGCTGCTCTTTCTGCAGATAATGCAGCTATTCCATATACCCCAAGCTATTCAAATCCAAAGACAATTCCAAGCGACAGCAACGGAACACCTTCAGGTTGTTATAATGTTGTATATGTCCCAGGGAGCCAAACCACATGGAGTAAAGGTAACATAAAAAATGGTGATATATATGGAGTTATGGCTTGGGCATTAAATTATGCATATGATACTTCCTCAAGTACTTTGAAACCAAATTATAGTTTAGCTCACTCAAATATTAGTTACGTTACTGGAATAAATATTCCACTTGCTAGCACAGATAAATCTCCTGATTTAGCTAAAACAAAAGATTGTTTTGTAGTAACTGCAGCATCTGGAGACCCCAATAGTCTTTCAGTTTTTTACTGGAGAATTTTAAGAGATGAATATTTAACTCCAATTGGATTTACTAAATTTTATTATCAACACGCTCAAAATTGGGCGCAATGGCTTGATGAACATCCCAAATTAAAGCCTGCATTAAATTTTATTTTTGAAAAGTCTGGGAAAGGTTTGTATAAATTATCGGGTCTAATGAAATCATTTAATGAATTTTTATCTGAATCAGGAAAAAATTTAAAAAATATTTTTATACAAGAAGCAGGAGCACAAGAACTTCCTACTCAAATTCTAGATGAAAAATCCATTAGTATTCATCAACCTAAAGAAGAGCAACAACCTGCTACAACTTCTGAAGATAAAAGTAAATCTGTGCAATCTGCTAAAGAAGAGCAACAACCTGCTACAACTTCTGAAGATAAAAATAAATCTGTGCAATCTGCTAAAGAAGAGCAACAACCTGCTACAACTTCTGAAGATAAAAGTAAATCTGTGCAATCTGCTAAAGAAGAGCAACAACCTGCTACAACTTCTGAAGATAAAAATAAACCTGTTCAAAATTCTAAAGATGAAATATCTGAAACAAATCCACAAAATGGAGAGGCAAGTAAAGAAGAAGAAAATCCCAATTCTTCATCTAAAAAAATTAACAAGAATATTATGCCACCTTCTACTCATTCACCACCCAAAAAAGAAATTAGAGATAAATCTCTAAACTATTATTATGCTAAAGATGAACAACCAAATTATGATCTTTTTATAACTGGTGGTATATTAATGCCAACAGATGATAAGACATATTATGATAAATATTATAGCTCTCAACAAACTGTGCATATTGAATTAGGTGCTAATTACATTTGGTGGTTCTTTGATTATCTTGGACTTTCTTTAGGATTACAAGGAAAATATGTTTTTAATAAAGGATCTGATAATTCTAGTATGCTTGGCACGCAACAACCTATTAATCGCCAATTTTATGCTTTGATAGCAGAAGGAATTGCAGGCGCTAGATTTCGTCATCCGCGCTGGACTTATCTTCAGCCAGGAGTCTACTTTGGAGTTGGAGCTTTAAGAATGCGTGAAGACTCTGATGCAGCTAGTTTAGATCCAAACAATAATAAACCATTAGGAGTTACAAAATATAGTCCTATATATGAATTTGGTGCAAATTTAGACATCAGTTTAGTTCCTATTTTTTCAGTTACTCCTGGAGAGTTAGGTATTTTTCTTTCTGATATTTTATTACGTTTATCTATTGCCTACAATATTAATCCGAGTCCTGCTCTGTCTACTTCCGGTGTATTTTTACAAGGTGGATTTGTATTTTTATTTGAATAATTCTATCCTACATTCCTTCTAAACCACATTCTATCCTTTTCTAGCATAATACAAGGATAGATCAGTTTATTAAAATCATGCCAAAGTTTATCAATTGATAAATCAGCAGTTCTTGCATAACGCATATTTTTTATTATTTCTTGAATTGTCCAGTAAACATCAACAGGAATAAATACTTCAATCTCAGGAATATTTTTATCTGTCTGAATGGGGTCTGGTCGTAATTCTGGGATATCTGCAATGGTAAGAAAACGTTGTAACATTATCAGTTCCTCTTTCTTCTATTCTTTTGTTCCGTTTCGGAAAAATTAAGATAGTATTTAACTCAGTGTACTTTGTTGGAGGGAAACACAGGTGAATCTTAATAACTTCTTAGAAAGAGGTGGGTTTAAAGTACTTGCAGTAGCACGACTTGGATCCTGTAGCTACTCGCTTGTTTTGTATATTATAAATTGCATAGTAGCTAGAATTGACGAATTAGTGTCTAGTGCTGCTGAATTATCTATATTATTAGGTGTTACAGAGCGTCAAGTTAAACTCGCCCTAGATGAATTAACCGAGAGCAATATTATAACAGTTTCGAACAAACATGGAAAAACCCTTATTATTAAAATGAATTTAGATCCTTCTAAATGGAAAAACTTAAGGAGCTCTCCTGAACCCAAAAAAAGAATATTAGGGGATGCAAAAAATTTACATTCTCTAATACCACAAAAAAATATCGGCTCTAAAGTAAGCCCTATAAAAGTATCAATTTCAAGTGAAGAAGCATTATTATTTCCAAATAAAATACAAAAAGAAAAGAAAAATATTGGTGATGAAAAAACGCTAGAAGTAAAAAAAATTGTAGAAACATTTGCAAATCAACATGGAAATAAAATGGATTTAAAAAAAGAAGAAAATTTTGCAAATCTTCTTTTAGAAAATCATCCATATGATCAGATTATTGCATTAATTAACTTTTTTTCAAAAGAAATACCATCCCTATCTATGCTCGTTGGAGCTTGGTTTCATTATATGAATAAATATAGAGAAGAAACTTCTGATATAGATGATTTAAATGCTTTCCGAAAAAAACATGAATGTTTTGATGAAAAAATAAGAAGTTTAGCAACATTTGAACTTAAGAAAATTCAAAAAGAAAAAAAAAGCATTAGTGCAGATGAAGAACTTCTTCTCCATATATTAATCAGACATGAACAACCAAGGAAACAATTGTATTGGGCACTTAAAGCTAGAGATCGTTACCCTAGTTTAAATTTATTCTTAGATAAAGCAAAAAACTCAGTTGAATTAACTTAACATTAATAACTTAACTATTAAATTTGACATCTTAAAAAATGCTTATTAATTTGTTAAGGATGAAATTTGTCCTAATACGACATAGAAAGTTTGCTAATACTAAGAGGTAAGACATGCGCTCTATCGATCTCTCAAAGTTACTATTGTTAACTTCTCTTATAGTTACTCCTTTAAATGTTCTCGCCAATAGTTCAAATAAGAAAACGGAAACAGTAATAGCTGCAGCAGAAGTTGCAAAGGACTATTCTATAGATCCTGATCACTCTAAAGTTTCATTCGAAGTTGCACACTTAGTTATTAGCTCAGTTACAGGAGAATTCAAAAAATTTAAAGGAACTTTTAAATTTAACCCAGAAGATTTCACTCAAACCCAATTAGATGCTTCCGCAGAAATTAATTCAATTGATACATCTGTGAAAAAAAGAGATGATCATTTAAAAAGCCCAGATTTTTTTGATGCAAAGAAATTTCCTGTTATGACCTTTAAATCTAAAGGAGCCAAAAAAACTGGAGACAAAACATTTGAATTAATGGGAGATATGACGATAAAAGGTATTACTAAACCAGTTACATTTAAAGTTACATATAATGGCCAAATAAAAGATAATGCAAAAGTTCTTCAAGCTTTTAAAGCAGTTGCTGAGATTAATCGGAAAGATTTTGGTGTTAATTTTCAAGCAGTTGTGGAAGCAGGACCTGTTGTTGGAGATACAGTTACTATAAACATTGCCTGTGAAGGGACTCGTAAACCATAATTTTTTTAAGGAGATTTGTTATGTCAAACAAAAGTAAATTAGTTCTTAGTGCAGCTGTCGCTGGATTAGCAATGGGAGCAATTTCTGCAGCATCTGCTGAAGAAGTGAAATGCTGGGGGGTAAATAGCTGTGGAGCAAAAGCTACAGCAAAGGATAAAGCTGGTTGTGGAGTAAACAAAGCTCAAGTTGAAGCTGTTAAAAAAGATAAAGAATTAAGTGCTAAGTTTGGAAAAGCTATGGAACACTCATGTTCTGGAAAAGCAGAATGCGCTGCAAAAGGCGGTAACCTAAATTGGACAAAAGTTTCCAAAGAAGAATGTCAAAAATTGGGTGGTTTTTTAATGGATGATAAAGGTAAAATAGAAAAGTTAAAGAAATAATTATCAATAGGAGATGACAGATATGCATGCAAAAAAAATAATAATAACAGCAGCACTTAATAGTATTGCTCTAACTATTCATGCACAAAACAAAGCAGATGTTGTCATCTCCCAGGAAGTTGAAAAATGTTTCGGAATTCAAAAAAAAGAAATGAATTCTTGTGCAGTAGATAAAACAGATATTGATGCTGCCAATGCTGCTTTTAAAAATAAGTACAAAAAAAGCACTACTTTTGAATGCGCAGGAAATGTCATGGGTTCTGATAAAAAAGGATATCTTGGCTGGCTTTATGTCGCAAAAGGTTCGTGTTTAAAAATTGAAGGAGGCTTTTTAATTAAGAAAGATGAGAAAGGAAAAAAAGTTGTCGAAAAAGGATAATGAATGTGAATGAAATAAATTTAACGATTAAACATAAAGATGGAATATTTGGGGCAGGCCTTCGAGCTGCCCATTATTCATTTTGGCACCAACTCTCTGACCTTCCTATTCTTGAAATTATGGCAGATAACTACATGATGTTAGAAGGCGGTCCGGCTCTTTATCATTTAGATAAGATAAGAGAACGAACACACACTGTTATGCATGGTGTAGGTTTAAATATTGCAAATGCTTTTAGCATTGATAGAAATTACTGTTACAACTTGAAAAAACTTAGTGACAGATTAAATCCATTAGTAATTTCAGATCACCTCTGTTTTTCTGCTTCACCAACACACAATAGTTTTGACTTACTTCCTATTCCACTAAATGAAGAAACTGAAAAACTTGTTATTAATAACATTCATATTGTCCAAGATATTCTGCAAAGACCTCTTTGTCTTGAAAACATATCTTCTTATGTTGCTTATAAAAATAATGATTATACAGAAATAGAATTTTTAAATTCACTTTGCAAAAAAACAGGTTGTGGTATTCTTTTGGATATAAATAATCTTTATGTATCAGCAGTAAATCATAAATTTAATGCATTAACAGAATTAAAGAAAGTTAATCCTAGTTTTGTTAAACAATATCATCTAGCTGGTCACTCGACGATGGATGATTTTTTATTTGATACTCATGACAATTTAGTTTGCTCTGAAGTTTGGTCGTTAATGCAGTCTGCTTTAAACTTTATTGGTAAAAGACCTGTGATAATTGAACGTGATGATGAACAAGCTCCTATTTCAGAAATAATCAATGAAATTAATATTGGAAATTCATTAATATGAAAATAGATGAATTAAAAGATTTACAAAATTTTTTTCTAAAAGTGATTTACTCAAATCCAAATGAAAATTATAACCATTTTACTACTGAAAAAGAATATCAATTCTTTGATCCAGAAACATTTCATAGGATTCAGGCATATCGCCAATCATTTTATGGTAGAGTGTCAAGCGTATTTTCACAAACAATATTTGATTTAGCAAGCGCTTTATTTGGTAAAAGTTTTATTGAAAATTATTTAATGGATTATTTTCATAATAATCCAACTCCACAAGATATGACAAATTCTGTCAAAGAATTTTCCAATTATTTAAAATTGCAGGAAGAAATTCAAAATTGTCCTTTCGTCCCAGATTTTATTTTATTTTGTTTTCTAATACATGAAATTTTATCCGCTAAAAACCCTTTGGAAAATACTTTTGGACAGGAATCTCCAATTGCAGATAACATATACTTACAAAAAGAACATATTTTATTTACTTCTGATTGGCCTATATTTCAATTATATAATGCAGCAAAAGAGCTTTTAGAAGCAAAAGAAAATAAAAACAATAACGAAGAAGATTTAGAAAAAATCCGTGAAGAAAAATTAACTCAAATAGAAAATAAATCTGAAGATGTAATTATTTTTAAAAGTAATCCTTGGAGTCTTGATGTGATTGGAATTCCAAAAGAGTTTTTTCCAGTAATTAGTAATTTAAGTAAAGGTTTTAATTTACAGCAATCAATAGAAAATTCTGACATATCTGAAGAATCTTTTGATTTAAATAAATTTTCAAACTGGATTTCAGTTTTAACTAGACAAAATGCTTTTTTTAATAAAAATTCTTATTAAATTTTTGAATTATTTGATAATGATCTGCATACATTTTATCTTGAAAAAATGGTAAATCATCTAATAAAACCCACATAACTTTTAGTGAGTTTTTTGCAGCTGAAATTAATGGTAAATTATCAGATTTAATCATAAATAAATATGTTTTTGACAATTGTTTTCCTAAAGGAAAACGTTCCGAATAATTAAAAAAATCACTTGAAACATAACTCATTGATAAATGCTCTTTATCAATATCAATTGTTACTTCATTTTGTAAATTTTCAAGTGAATTATTTTCAAATTCTCTATCTAAATAATCCACTTCAGGAAGAGAATAAAGATCTTTTTTCAATGGTTCTTTACTCATTAAAAGAAGGATATATTGATTGCAAAAAATTAAAGCATTAGTCACACTATCTCTTCTTAATTTATTCCTATTTTTCTCTATATATTTAAATTTTCTTTTTAATAAATTATAGTCATTTGATTTAGCATATTTAGTTAGATATTTAAGAATAGGTTTAGGCACATATTTACTAATTTTTAAAAAATCATTTTTCAAAAATAAAAGATTTCTGATATCAGTTGCATTTATACTTTTAAAATTGCCTGTTTCTAAAAACTCCCATTGGGGAAAGATTTTTAGGTAATATGAACTAGCATCTTTTTGATGTCCAATAATTGCAATATTTCTAACTGAATTTGTAATTTTAAATACTTCTCCTTGTACATTTTGAATCCATTTTTCTTCACAATAAAGTCTATCGCGAATACCAACAAAATAAATTTTGTTTTTTTCAGTTTCGCTCAAACAAGAATTAATCATTTCAATTCTTTGCGCAATATTCCATGGCCCTCTAGGAGATGGAGAAGAATAAGCACCACCTAAAATAATAATTAACTTTTTTGAATACTTAAGCGCAAATTTAATACTTTCCAAATGTCCTAAATGAAATGGTTGAAAACGTCCAATATATATGCTGAACTCATATGTTTTTTTCTCCACTATCACTCCCACCTCAAAAATCAAGTAATATCATTATATTAAACACCAATAAGATAGCTGAAAGAAGAATTTATCTTGACACTTATATATAACAGTAATACAGTGTTGCGACCATTCGTTTTGTTGACGAATGCCATACTTTAACCATAAGAAGGAACTCAGTTATGAAATTTGCTTCAACAAAAAAATGGGCAACACTTGCTGCTCTTGCAAGTTCTCCAATGCTTTCTTTTTCCTCTTTTGCAGCTGAAACTCCTGCAAAAAAAGAAGCACCTTCTACTCCAGCAACTAAGAAGGGTACTATGACTTTTAAAAATGACGAAGAAAAAGCGAGCTATATTATTGGACACGAAATTTCTTCAAGCATTAAAGGCGGAGAAATAAAGATTAATAAAAATATCTTGTTAAAAGCTATTGAAGATGGATTAAATGGAAAAGAATCTGAAATTAGCACACAAGATTCTCAAGCTTTTATGCAAAAATATATGACAGAACAACAAAAAATTCGTAGCGATAAGAACTTAAAAGAAGGCGAAACTTTTTTAAGCAAAAATAAAGCTGAAAAAGGCGTAGTTACTTTAGCAAGTGGGCTACAATATAAAATTATTACTGAAGGAAAAGGCGCTAAACCAAAAGCAACTGATACAGTAACAGTTAACTACGAAGGTACTTTAATTAATGGAAAAGTATTTGATAGTTCCTACCAACGTGGCCAACCTGTTTCTTTTCCTGTAAATGGAGTGATTAAAGGCTGGACTGAAGCATTACAATTAATGCCTGAAGGGTCAACTTGGATGCTTTATATCCCAGCAGGTCTTGCATATGGTGCACAATCTCCTTCTCCATCTATTGGACCTAATTCAACTCTTGTTTTCAAAGTAAATTTAGTATCAATTGCCAAACCAGCACCTGCAACTAAAACCGCTGAAAATGAAAAAAAATAATCAATTAAATTCTTGATTTTTCTAAAGGGCTTCAGTTAATGAAGCCCTTTTTTATTTTTTGATAAATATATTTGCTAGCTTTTATACTTTTTTCTGCAAATAATTCATTGCACTAACTAGCTTTTTTTGTGGCACATATTTTGCATTATATAAAATATTACTAGAATTTAATTTTGTTGAGAGCATTTCATATACTTTACTTTTTTTATTGCTACACAATTCAATTGCAGTTTTACCTTCTTTATTTTTTAGTAGAATTGCTGCTTTTACAGAAGGTTGATCTGCATATTCTAAAAGCAATCCTAATAGAGACTCCATATTTAATAAAACTGCTTTATGGAAAGGCGTATTAAGTTTTTCATCTATTGCAATATCTACTTTTACATTTTGAATATATTTACTTTGAAAAGAATATTTTAAAAGTCTTTTGATAGATAAAAGAAGATAGTTTTGTTTTAATAAATGATTATTTTTAGGATCAAAACCTGCAATAAATAAAAATTGAATTGCTGTTAAACCATCTATATTTATAAAATTAGAATTATAATTTATTTTTAACTCATGGATAATTTCTAAATAATTTTTGATAAATTCATGATTCATTTTTTGGCATGCAGCTTGGAGGACTGTGATATTTTCTTCACTTAGGGCATAAGGATCTGAAAACTGAACAATTTTTTTCAAGTCTATGCTTATTTGATCTGTTGCTAAATTTGTGCCACCAGATTTAGCTACAAGAAATAATCTTTTTTCATAAAATTTATTTTGATGAGACTTAACTAATTCACTATTCGTTGTAATACTTTCAGATGATATGGATCGTTCTAATCCTATAGATTCAGATGATAAGCTCCTTTCAAGTGTAATAGCTTCTTTTTCATTTGTTAGTTTTGATAAAATAGGTATGCTTTTAAGAGTTTTTTTTACATTTTGTTCAAAAAAGTTTCCTTTTTTTATAGAAGAACTATCTGTTTTATTGACTTTTAACACTTTTTTTTCATTTTTTTCATAGCTCACAAGTGGGGCTGGTTTTTGTTTAGTAATACATTTTGTAAATTTAAAAACAATATCTACAAATGTATCTCTAAAAGATTTATCAAAATTTTTAAATGTAAATTTGAGGGAACTTAAATATTGAATACCTTCTTTTAATTTAAAATCAAATACTGTGCTATTAGAAATAGATTTTTTAAATTCAAAGTAATCGTTTTTAGAAATATCTGAAGGATATAGGAAAAGCTTCTCTTTATTAATAAGACAGTAATTTGTTTTTTCCGAAAAATACTCAACCGAAGCAAAATTTTCTTCAAAATTATTATACAAAATTTTCTTTTCACCTAGAGAATTTACTTTAACCAATATTTTTTTGTATTTAGACTTAGAAAAATTTTTAAATAATATTTCTTCAGCATGTGATATTCTAAAATTACCTGTAAATTTACCTCTACTGAAATAGATAGTATGAAATAGTTCTCTATTTAGCAAAAGATATAAATAGATTTCATGAAAATTTAAAAAATATTTTTTATCTCTAAATTCTTTAAATTTATATTGCAGATTATTTTTATCTTTCTCAATAAAGTTCCCAAATAATTTTAAAGCTCTTTCTTCACCCGATATTTTTTTATATTCTAAAAAAGAATCCATAATAATTTCAAAAATTTTACTAATTCGCTCTATTCTGTTTATTTCTTCAATATAAAGAATTAAAACCTCATTATAAAAGTTTATAATGAGTTCAGATACAAAATCAGTTTCAACTTTTCCATCTAGATCAATAAAATTAATAGATTCTCTATTATATATTTTCATCACATATTGCAGTAGAATAATATAAAATAAAATTTCAACTGAATTATATTTAATAATATAGGAAGAACAGCCTTCATGCATTTTCTTATAATCTTCTTTTTGAAGATCAATTTCTTTTAGAAAACTTTTTTTACCTTCTTCAGAATCAAATAAAGAACTTAAATCATTATAAAAATCCTCTTCTTTCTGTATTTTATAAAATTTTTTATACAATAAATTAGAAAATTCATTAATAATTAATACTTGATTATCAATCAATTTACTCTGCATTTTCTTTGCTTCAAAAGGATTTTTTACTAAATATCTGAAATATTGCTTACATTCTTCATCAAAATCAAATTCATGAAATTGAAATGTTTCCATTAAAAAATCATGTTTTTTTGTCGCAGTAACTAAAATCCCTTTATCAGAAAGAAGATGAAACATTTTTGGAAGGTCGCTGCTTAGTAAATCATTGATATAATTATATTCAGGCATTTAAAAATTTTCACTCCTTGTAAACTTAATCACCTCTTCTATATTTTTTATATTTTTTTATTATTTTGTCAAAATATTTAATTAGTTTTAATAAATTAATAAATAATATAACATCAAAAAAGCGTTATCTTATTAAAATTATTTCACTTCAGAAAAATATTTTAATTTATTAACTATAAAATTAATTAAAATTTAATTTTATAGTATTTTTAATTTATTACATTTAATAACTTCTGAATTCATAAAGTCTAATAAAATATTTAATTATTTATTAGACGTTCTTGCATCTTAATTTACAACTGCTAAAAAAATGTCAGTAATTTGATGTTTTTAAATTGAAAAAGCTCAGATAAAATAATAAAAATAAAGTTTTATGGGAAGGATTTCTATGGTAAATTTTTTGAACTTAAAATTTATCGTTATTTTTCTTACATTTTTAGTTTGTTACAAAATTAACGCTTTAGAATTATGCAAAAAGCCATGGAAAGTAGCAGTATCAGATCGCTACCCTTTTGAAGTTTATCTAGAAGGAAAGCCAAAAGGTCTTAATATTGACGTGATGAATAAAGTAGCAGAGAAGCTAAACTGCAAAGTAGAATATTTTGATCTTCCATTCGCTCGTATTATCTATGAAGCCAAGCATGGTAATTTAGATATCGTCATGGGAGTCGGTAAAAGAAAAGAAAGAGAAGAATTTGCTTATTATTTTGAACCATACCTTAATTCACCTTCAGTTATTATTATCCATAAAAAAGATTATAAAAATTTCGAAAATTTTAAATTAACAGATCTTACCCAAGAAAAAAATAAAAGCAAAGTTGCTGGAATGATTGGTGCTGTTTACAATAAAGAGTATGAAACTCTTATGAGCAATCAAATATTTGTAAATCATTTGGTTTTAACCTCAAAAAATGCACTCAATTTTAAAAAATTAATTGATAAAGAAGTTGATGCAATTTTATTAAGTGACATAGCAATTGCTAAAACCTTAATAAACTCTTCTGATTTTAAAAATGATCTTGTTATGATTCCAATTGATAAAGAAGATTACTCATATTTTATGTATTCAAAAAAATCATTTTCTGAAGATGAAGCTAAAGTAATAAACGGCACTTTAGCAAAATTTTTAAAAGATAAAGAAGCTGAAAATTTAATGTTAAAATATTTTACAAAAGAAGAATTAAAAATATTTAAATAGTATTAATTATTTAAATAGTTATATACTGATGCTCTAGAAATATTTAATATCTTAGCAATATATTCTTTTGAATTTTTCGCTTGAAAAGCTCCATTTTTCTCTAGGTCAATAATAATTTGTTTTTTTTCCTCTTTTGTTAAAGAATTAATATCTTTTTTCAAATTTATTAGAGTATTATTTAAATAAATATGGATTTTTTCTTGCCAATCATCTTTAAAAAGTACGGCTGCATTTTTATCAAAATCATCTTTATTAAAAAAAATATCAATCATATTTCTCATATTTACTAAAAATGAACAATCAAAATTTAAACACATCAAATATTTTGGATTATCAATATCTATGACTATACTAATACTTTTAAGCATTCTTCCATCATAATTCATTTTCTCATAAGGACCTATAATTTTTTGTGAATCATTAAATTTAATATCATTTAAATTTGAATCTTCTCCAATTTGTCTATTAGAAATGTTATTAGCTATATAGGTAATTTTTTTTAATTTTAAATCATGAATTACAATTTCTAGATAAGGAGTGAATAATTTTTCTAAAGATTTTGCAATATTAATATAATTTTCCAGCATACCAACCTCCAAGATTGCTTATGTATTCTATTTTTAAGTTTTATGTCAATTTTCTTAGCAATTTTGTCTGACATGGTAAATAATCAATAATTTTAATAATTTGACATTAATATTTTTTTATGTATTAATTCAATCTTGTTGATAAAGATAGAAAGGAAAATTATATGTATTCTTTTAAGTCTATTCAGTTGTTAGTGCCTATCTCTTGTTTACTTTTTTCAAATTCATATGCAATATCAGAGAAAAATTACAGTAACAAGTATGAATGCCAATATGAATTTGAGTTGAATAAAAGTAATATTGATTCAAATTTTATTGCGTCTTGCTTAGAAAAAGTGAAAAGCAGTGAAAATATTATATCTATCAAAGTTCTTGCATCTGCAAATTTAAAAGGTAGCAATCAATATAATGATAAACTATCAAAAGAAAGATTACAAAATGCTGCGGAATTGTTATCTAAAAAATTACCAAATATAGATAATAAAGAATTAATTTCGGTAGGCAAAAGTAGTGAATATGGAAAAAAAGTTTATATTACGTTATATACAAACGAAAAAGAAATTCCAACACAAGTAAGTAATTCTAATTTAAATGAACATAAGCCATCAACAGTAGCTTCTGAGCCTCTTGAACATAACCATAAAACAGCTACACAAAAGGCGCATTCGGAATATGTAAAAGAAGAACCCCCTTATAAACTTGATTATAAAAGGGAATAAAATTAGTTAGAGCTCTTCATACATAATTCTAAAAAATCTTTTGGAACTAGGCTTGCTCCGCCAACTAGGGCTCCATCAATATTAGGACAATTGATGAATTCACTGACATTATTAGCTTTAACACTGCCGCCATACAAAATTTGGAACTGATTTCCAATTTCATCTCCAAAATAATTCAGTAAAAAAGTTCTTATAATTGTGTGCGCTTCTTGAGCTTCCACAGCTGAAGCTGCTTTCCCCGTGCCAATAGCCCACACAGGCTCATACGCAATGGAAAGAAGAGGTTTATTTGGGTCAGAGCCAACAAATGTTTGAGAATTTCTTATTTTAGAAGCAACAAAAGCTTGCTCTAACTGTGTGACTAAAATTTCTTTTAGTAGACCTTTTTCACGTTCAGCAAGTGTTTCACCTACGCAATATACAGCTCGCATACCATGATTTAGCAATGCACTAATTCTGGCTCCAGCAGTTTGATTTGTTTCTGCAAACATTTGACGACGTTCACTATGCGCAACAAGACTTCCTAAAACATGGATGCTTTTTAACATCGCTGGAGACACTTCTCCAGTAAAAGCTCCTTCTTCAGCCCAATGTGCATTTTGTGCAAACAAAGAAACAGTATTTCTAGTTTTTCTAGCTAAATCCGCTAAAAAAATACTAGGTGCTGCAACTCCAACTTCAATTGATAAATTTTTTGCAGCAACATTATCTGACAAAGTTTGGAAATCAGCTGAAGCCTGAATGGCATCTTTAAACATCTTCCAGTTTCCAATGATAAGTTTTTTTCTTTTATTTTGCATATTAATATCCCAATCCCTTATTTTTTACGCAGCACTTTAATTCCAGGGAGCTCTTTTCCTTCAAGTAACTCCATACTTGCCCCACCACCAGTAGAAACGTGAGTTACTTTATCTTGTAAATTAAATTTAACAATAGCAGCAGCGGAATCTCCACCTCCTACAATTGTTGTTCCACTACATTGCGCTAATGCTTGTGCAACAGCTTTTGTTCCTTTAGAAAAGGATTCAAATTCAAAAACACCCATAGGACCATTCCAGACAACAACATTACTACTTTCAATAATTTTACCAAAAGTAACAGCAGACTTTTCTCCTATATCTAATCCCATTAATCCTTCTGGAATATCTGCAGATTGAACAACAACTGGGATAGTATTTTCTGAAAAATCAGCACCACAAATATGATCTTCAGGTAAATAAATTTTAACATTTCTTTTTTCAGCCGCTTTGAAAATTTCTTCTACAAGATTTAATTTATCTTCTTCAACTCTTGATTTACCAACGTTTTTACCTAAATATTTTAGAAAAGTATATGCCATAGCTCCACCAATAATCATATTATTTGCAATATTAGTGAATTTACGAAGAATATCTATTTTATCTGAAACTTTAGAACCTCCAAAAATGGCAGTAACAGGAGCCTTTGGAGCTCTAAAAGCTTCTTCTAAAAACTGCATTTCTTTCGCAACTAAAAAACCAGCAGCTCTTTTTTCTAATGGAAAACATTCAGGAACGGCAAACATGGATGCATCGGCTCTATGGCATGTACCAAATGCATCGTTGACATAAAATTCTGCATTTTTAGCTAATTTTTGAGCAAAATTTGCATTTCCAGCTTGTTCTTCTTTATGAAACCGTAAATTTTCTAATAGAATAATTTGATTTGGTTTTAAATCATAAACAATTTTTCCAAATCCATCTTCTACATAATCTTGAGCTAGAACTACTTCTAAGTTAAGTAATTCTGCTAAACGAACTCCAACTGGGGCAAGGGAAAATTCTTCTTCATACCCAACACCTTTGGGTCTCCCTAAATGTGAGCAAGCAATAATTTTTGCTTTTTTATCTAATAACCATTTTATTGTTGGTAAAGCAGCCACAATTCTAGTTTCATCCGAAATAGCACCTTTTTTTATGGGAACATTTAAATCTAACCTTAAAAAAACAACTGGTTGCTGATCAGAAGAGAAAGATAAATCATTTAAAGTTTGAATTTTATTTGCCATTAGTAACCCTTTCAATGCGGCTGAAAAAACAATCCAAGCAAGTAAAGAACTCTTAATGGTGTTTGTCAATTAGTTGAGAATTCTTGCTTATTATGTAATTACAGATAGATTATATGAATATTCTTAATCCTGCTTTCTGCATGAAAGGAGCTATTTTGCAATCAGATCTTTTAGAAAACTTTGAGAACAATGATATATATTCAATCATTTTATGCGGCGGATCAGGGACAAGACTGTGGCCACTTTCTAGAAAATCATTTCCAAAGCAGTTCATATCTTTAGGTGAAAAACAAAAAACGCTTTTACAATTAACAATAGATAGAGTAAAAAATATTTCCCCCATTCAAAACAGATGGTTAGTTACTGCTCAATGCCAAGAAAAGCTTTGCAAGAGCCAAATATCACATCAAATAGATAAAATCATAGTAGAACCTGAAGCGCGTAATACAGCACCAGCAATTGCTTTAACCGCTTGGAAACTTATGCAGGAAAATCCAGATTCTATAATGGTCATTTTATCTTCAGATCATTCCATCCAAAATGTAAGATCTTTTGAACAAACTATCCTAGATGCCATCAATCTGGCCAAAAATAATTTGTTTGTCACAGTTGGTATTCAACCAACTTATCCAGCAACGGGTTTCGGTTATATCGAACAAGGACTTCCTCTCGATATTGAAGGAAATATTCTTTCTCCACAGCGACTTTCAGAGACAACTCCTACTGGTTATAGTGTGCGTAGTTTTAGAGAAAAACCCAATCAAGCTGCAGCTGAACAATTTATTAGAACCCAAAAGTATTTATGGAATGCAGGAATCTTTGTTTGGAAAACAAAAACATTTTGGAATGCATATTCGCATATTCAACCAGAAGCAGCTAAATTGATAGAAAGTATAAACAACTATAATATAGCTGAAGTTTATAAAAAATTAGAAAATGTACCGATTGATATTGCTTTTATTGAACAAACAAGTCACGTTGCTTGCGTCCCAGCAAACTTTGATTGGAACGATGTGGGTTCCTGGTCGGCTGTAAGGGAATGTTTTGAACAGGATAGTCAAGGAAATAACGTTTCAGGAGAAGTTTTTCTGCTTGATACAAAAAATTCAGTTGTCCACTCAACAGGCCCCTTTGTTTCAGTAATTGGAATGGAGAATGTTGCAGTTGTGGCTAGTCCAGACGCAATACTTGTCATGCCATTGAATCGAAGTCAGGACGTGAAAAAAACAATTCAATATTTGGAAACAAAAAATCCAAAACTATTGTAACTCAATTTGATTGGAGATTTCTTATGACGAAAATCTTGTATAATGCTGCCATTGGAAAAAAAACAGAAAAAATTCCATTGTGGCTTATGCGCCAAGCTGGTCGTTATTTACCTGAATATCGTGAAATAAGAAAACAACATTCTACTTTACAAATGTTTAAAACTCCTAATATTGCAGCTGAAGTTACTTTGCAACCATTAAAACGTTTTCAATTAGATGGAGCTATTCTTTACGCTGATATTTTACTTATTCCTGATGCATTAGAATTGGGACTTAATTTTATTGAAAAAGAAGGGCCAAAATTCGAAAAAACAATTCGCTCACAAAATGATTTAAATAATTTATTAAATTTAACAGAAAATATAGAAAAACTAATAGAAAAATTAAGTTACGTTGGTGAAACACTTGATAAAGTAAAAACACGCTTAGATAAAAATGTTACTTTACTTGGATTTGCAGGAGCTCCTTTTACTGTTGCAAGTTATATGATTGAAGGTGGTAGCAGTAAAGGAGAGTTTTTTGAATGCAAAAAATTAATGTTTAACCAACCTGATGTATTCCACAGTCTTATGAATATTCTCACTAAAGTAACAATTGCTTATTTAAAAATGCAAATAAAAGCTGGTGCAGAAGTAATTCAATTATTTGAAAGTTGGTCGGGAGCTCTTTCTGCTGATCAATACAATGAATTTTGTCTTCCATACACAAAAAAAATTGTTGATGAAATAAAAATGCATGCCCCAGTAATTCACTTTTTTGGTCAAGGTGCACATCTTACAAAACAGCTTTTAGAAATAAACCCCAATGTGTATGGTGTTGATTGGCGACAAAATTTAGATGAAGTATCTGCACAGCTTAAAGAAACTTACATCTCATTACAGGGAAATTTAGACCCCCTCTTATTATATGCACCAACAGATAGTCTTTTAGATCATTTAGAAAAATGTCTAATTGATGGCAGCAAACATCAATACGGTTATATCTTCAACTTAGGACATGGATGCACACAACACACTCCAATAGAAAAAGTGGCTGAACTTGTTAAATTTGTAAATGCATTTAGACTATAAGAGAATAAATAAAATTTAAAAATATTTATGAAATCAAATTTTTAAAATTGACATTTAAAAAGAAACTATCTTGTTTGAAATTATTTTTTAGAATAAACTAAAATCAATTATTCCCTTAAAATATTTTAATATTTGAGAATTATTATGCAAAATTTCATTTCTAAGAGGTTTTCATGGCAAAAAAGTTCATATTTGGAGAAGGAAAAATCAGTGGATATATCTCTATTTTTTTATCTATCCTTGCATTTTTTGCGATATTTTGTTTTAAATTTCCTGAATTATTAACTACATCAGATCTAAGAGAAATTTATACTGCGGAAATTATGCGTAGTGTTTTATTTACTGTTATTATTATTTCTTTCTTATTTGCTTTACTTAGTTTTATATTAAGTAGAAAAAAAACTTTAACAATCATTTCTTTTGTAATTTTAACTTTAACTATTTATTTTGAAGGTTTAACAATTCAAGGAAGAGCTGTAGAAAAAACTAGTTGGAGTTTAGGTTTAGATTGGTTATTAATTGATTTATTACTCATGTCTATTATTTTTATTCCATTTGAAATTGTTTTTCCTAAATATAAAGACCAGGAATTATTTCATAGTGAATGGAAAACTGATTTAATATACTTTGTAGTAGGCCATTTACTCATTCAGTTTTTAAGCGTTGCAATAAAAATTCCGGCACAAATATTTTTTGGGAAATTAAACTTAGAATTTATCCAAAATTTTATCGATACATTACCATTTTTTATTGAATTAATTTTAGCACTTTTTATAGTAGATTTATTTCAATATTGGATTCATAGATTTTATCACTCTTTTGAATATACTTGGCGTTTTCATTCCATTCATCATTCAACTATTCATATGAATTGGCTTGCTGGAAGTCGAATTCATTTATTAGAAATACTAGTCACAAGATCTTTTACTTTTATACCAATTTATATATTAAATTTTTCTCCTATCACATTTAATACTCTAATCGTAATAATTGCCATTCATTCAGTTTTTATTCATTCAAATATTAAAATTGAGTTTAAATATTTAAAATATATCATAACCTCTCCTCAATATCATTTTTGGCATCATTGTATTGAAACTAAATATTATGGAAAAAATTATGCCATTTTATTCCCTTTTCTAGATATAATTTTTGGAACATTTTATCTCCCCAGCAAAAATTGGCCTTCTGGTACTGGTGTTCATAATGGAAATTACCCAAAGGGATATTTGAAACAATTTATTTATCCTTTTATTCATAATCCATTTAAATTTATTTTGAAAAAAACTGAAACAACTGATAGATGATTGCTTCTTCAAGAACCTTAAATTTATCATAAAATATTATAATAATCTTGATTAGAAAAATCTTAGTAATATGTTATAAGTATATGAATTTGATTGAAATGTACCGAAAGGATAAAATGAAAATGCAAAAAATCAAAAATAGAAATGAAATCAACATTGAAGAAACTTGGGATCTATCAGATCTTTTTACCGACTTTAAGGATTGGGAAGAAAATTTTAAAAAGCTTCCCACAGAAGAAGAAGTTGAAAATGTGATTCAAGAAAAATATAAAAATAGACTCGCTATAAGACCTGAGATTTTGTTTGACTGTTTAAAGTATAAGGAGAATTTGTCCCGAAAACTTGAAAATTTGTTTGTTTATGCTCAATTAAGAAGCACTGAAGACACTTCAGACAATCATGCAACTGAAGCTGTTGGTAAAATTGAAAATAAAATGGCAAACTTAACTGCCAAATTTTCATTTTTGAACCCAGAAATATTAAACATCTCAAATTTAAAGCTATGGTTAGAAGAATCTCCTTTGGATGTATATAAATTCTCACTTTCTGAACTATTGAGAAGTAAAGAGCATGTTTTAACTGAAAAGGAAGAAGAAATTTTAGCAAAACTTTCTGTTCCTTTAAGAACATTTGATGAGATCCATAGCAAATGGAATAATGCTGACTTAAAATTTGAACCTGCTTTAGATTCATTAGGTGAAAAACATATTGTTTCAAATTCAAGATATTCATTAAATTTGCAATCAAAAGATAGAAAATTAAGAGAAAATACATTCCAGTCTTATTACCAAGAAATTGCAAAATGGAGAAATACTATAACAGCAAATTATTATGGGAATATGTCAACAGGCTCAAATATTGCAAAAATTAGAAAATTTTCTGGTTTTCTTGAAAGCGAACTGTTTGATGATAATATACCTATAGATCTTTATGATAATTTAATTAAAAATGTTAAAGCTAATTTAAATATTCTGCATGAAAGTATGCGAATTAGAAAAAAAATACTTAAATTAGATAAAGTTTATCCTTATGATAGATATGTTTCTTTATATGAAAGCAATGAAAATTCATATTTTTCTTGGGAAGAAGGAAGGGATCTTGTATTAAAAGCTATTCAACCTTTAGGCAATGAATATGTTGAAATAGCAACAAAAGGTTTAACAAAAGAAAGATGGATTGATAGAGCTGAAAATGAAGGAAAAAGATCTGGAGCCTTTTCTTGGGGAACATATGATTCAAGACCTTATATGCTGCAAACTTGGACTGGAACCTTAGGTGATGTTTATACTTTAGCCCATGAATTAGGGCATTCTATGCATTCATATTATAGCAATAAAAATCAACCATACCATAATGCACATTATGCAATTTTTGTTGCAGAAGTTGCTAGTACATTGAATGAAGCATTACTTAGTCAATATATTTTGCGAGAGAAAAAAGGCTCAAACCTAGCAAAATATGTTTTATCTGAAAATCTTGAAAATTTTGAGGGGACTGTATTACGACAAGTTTTATTTGCAAATTTTGAACGAGAAGCTGCAAAAATAGTGGATCAAAACGAAGCATTTACTCCAGAAAGACTTGAAGAACTTTTCTTAAATATGAATAAAGAATGGTATGGAGAAGAACACAGTGGCTTTCCAGATTTTATAAAGCATGAATGGATGCGGATTCCACATTTCTATTCCGCTTTTTATGTCTATAAATATGCTACTAGTTACTGCGCTTCTCTAGCTTTATCTGAAGCATTATTAAAAGATCCTGACACAACTAGAAAACAAATATTTAATTTGTTAAAAGCGGGCGGCTCAAAAGCTCCATTAGAAATTCTTCTTGACGCAGGAATAGATTTCCTAACTCCAAAACCTGTTGAAAATGCTTTTTTAAATTATCAAAAAAATTTAACTATTGCAGAAAATGAATTGTAATAAGTATAATGAAGCATGGAAACAACTCATGAAAAAGACAATCAAGAAAGTTTGATACTTAGAGTATCAAGGAAATTAGGATTAGGTTCATTATTGTCTTTTGTTGCTGGTTTAGTGAATTCCATTGGTTTTTTAGGATTTGGATTATTTGTTTCACATGTTTCTGGACATGCTACTTATGCAGCAGTTGAATATTCTAAACACTACTATATCTTAGCTTTAACTTCATCTACTGCTGTTTTATTTTTTATTTTAGGCTCCGCTACCACAGCAATATTAATGAAAGGTAAGACTATTGAAGAACAAGGGATAACTCTAATTTTACCTGTAATTTTAGAAGCACTTTTATTGCTTTATGTTATGTATGAAACATTTTATTATTCAGATTTGCAACTCACTTATGATTCATATGGACATGCTAACTTTTTTTTAGTTTTAAGTTTTGCTATGGGACTACAAAATGCCACTTTAAGAAAAAAACAAGGTGCACATATTAGAACAACACATATGACAGGTACTGCTACGGATATAGGCAGTGCATTAGGTACAATTTTCTATTTTAGTATTAAGCCGTTGTTTTTTATTCCTTTCAGTTGGATAAAATATAGAAAAATATCAACAGCTATATTAATTCCTCTCAAGTTAGTATACTCAAAACAACAAATCGATATTTTACTGGTGAATCTCCTCACACTATTGTTTTTTGGTATTGGTGCAATTTTAGGAACTTTTGGTTTTATCTATTTTCATTTTTTTGTTTTAATTCTTCCAATATTTATCCTCTTTATGATAGCTATTATTGAGTTTTTTCTAGGAAGCAGAAAACTGCAATAAAATTAAAGGAAAATCCATGAAAATGACAAAATATAAAGACAAAGTTCAGCAAAGTGTTGATTTTTTAACAAAATGGCATGGCAACGCACCTGAAATTGCAATCGTTCTAGGTTCTGGATTATCCGATGCCATTCCCAAAATTCAGGAAATGAAAACAGTCCATTATAATGAAATTCCTGGTTTTAAAAATTCAACTGTTCAAGGCCATTCTGGAGATCTTCGCATAGGGACAGTAACTGCAAGTTTATCTTCAGGAAATCAAAAAACTCGTGAAATTGCTTTTTTAAGAGGTCGCAATCATGCTTACGAAGGCAATGACCCAGGGGAAGTTGTGCACAATTTGAGAAGCCTAATAACTTGGGGTGTAAAAGGAATTATATTGACAAATGCGGCTGGTTGTCTGAATACAGAGTGGGAATTGGGAAAAATGATGATTTTAACAGATCACATAAATGCTACTGGTATGAGCCCATTAAATGGTGAATATGGAATTGGCTTTGGTGCTCAGTTTGTTGATATGACAGAAAGTTACGACAAAAAATGGCAATCCCAAATTAAAGAAATAGCACATTCTAGCAATCACATTATTTATGATGGAGTTTATTATGGGGTTCTTGGGGCACATTATGAAACTCCTGCTGAAATAAGAATGTTTAAAACTTTGGGTGCAAGTGCAGTAGGTATGAGCACTGTTTTAGAAACTATCGCTGCTAGGCAATTAGGTGCAAAAGTTGCCGCTCTTAGTTGTTTAACAAATTACGGGGCTGGACTTAAACACGTACAATTATCTCATTCAGAAGTAATGGATATGGGAACAAGATTTGCATCTGATATGGCGAACATTGTTTTAAAGGCTGCTGTTTCTTTAGAAATTTAGTTTTTTTTTTGGAGTTTTTGTAAATGCAAATTCAAGTAGATGGTACTTTAATGAATGTTGGTGTTTTATTCAGTGAATTAGATATCAAAGAACGTACCAAAAAAATAGCTGAACAGATTAATAAAGACTATGGTAACAAAGAAACTTTAGTTGTATTAATTGTATTACATGGGGCAATTTTATTTGGTGCTGATTTAGTTAGAAATTTAGAAATGCCAACTGAAATTGAAACAATCAGGATTAAGAGCTATGAAGGAACAAGTAGCTCTGGAACTGTTAAGTTAGTAACTCCATTACCAACATCGCTTGAAAACAAACACGTACTTGTAATAGAAGATATTGTTGATACAGGACGTTCCATTAATTTTCTATTAAATGAATTAAAACAAACTAAAGCATTATCTATTAAAGTTTGTTCATTATTAGATAAGCCAGAAGCCCACGAATTTTCCATTCAAGCTGATTACATTGGTTTTACAATTCAAAAAAACTTTGTAATTGGTTACGGACTCGATTTAAATGGCAAATTCCGCAATCTCCCCTATATAGCTAATTTAACCAAAGCTTAGTCAGTTTATTGACGGAAAATAAAAAAGTTTCTGTAAGGGAATAAAAAAATCTCTTCTTTAGTTTTAATATATTGAGAGCCTACAAAAAAATAAACTTTCTTCTTAAAGTGCATTTCTAGTAGGATACTCAATTTCTTAGACTATTCCGTTGGCTCTAGCCCGGACATTTGGGAGCTTTATTATGAGATTGATTCCATCATTGTTATCATCCGCTCTTCTTGTTTCTTTAGTTACACCAGCACTTGCACAAGCTCCAGCAGGTACTCCTGCAGCAGCTCCAGCAGAAGCAGCTCCAGCTGCCGGCAAAAAAGAAAAGAAAGCGAAAAAAGGCAAGAAAGCAAAAAAAGGTAAGAAGGAAGAAGCAAAATAATTTTGTTACTTCGCTCTTTAAAAATAATTTAAAAGCCTACATAATATTTGTAGGCTTTTTCAATTTTAGGGTGTTTTTATGAATAATGCTTTTATCATTCATGTTGGTGCTAATTTGAAAGATAATAGAGGTCTTTCTCCTATTTTTAAAGATAATACCTACGAATACATTCCATCACCTTTGGAAACCTCTTTTAATACGAGCAAACATCATAATCATAAACACTATTCTAAAATGAATTGCCAAAATCTCAATTTACGTGGCATGCACATGAGTTCATTTGTAGATGACGGAACAGGTCATGTCGATCCTGAGTTCTATACTTTTACTTATGGAGAAAGTAGAAATCAATATATAAGTATATTAAGTAAACTAAAAAAAGATGATCTTTTATTATTTTCAATTACATTACAAAAGTATGATTCAAAAAAAGAAAACTTTGTTCTCAATGGGGAACCGAATAATTATATTTTTGGCTACTTTTTGATTAGTGATATTGATGAGGCTAACGGACCAATAGATGAAAGTAAATTATTAAATTTCCAAACTACTTGCAATGAACATATTATCTATAAAAAACAACATATACAGACTCCTGATAAGAAAAAAGTTTTATTAATAAGAGGGCAAAAAAATGAGTCTGCTATTTTTAAAAAGCCATTAAAATATACGGACAATGAGGCATTACTTCCAAAATTTAAAAAAAATTGGGAGATAGAAGTTACAAGTAAAAATTTAGAGCTTTATAAGTGTTTAAACTATTCGAAAGTATTAAAAGACATTCTAGAGCAAGCTGAAAATAATAGATGGGTAGAATGGATAATTCCTTAAAAATTAAAAGTTAACTTAACTTAAAAAATCTTCACTTCTGCATTTACAAGTAAAACTAAAAAATTTACTCCTATAGTAGCATAGGAGGCTTGATTATGATAATAGGATCACATTTACAAAAAGCGTTAGAGTTTCAACAATTTTCAGAAGATAACACACTTGGTTTTCAACGTTTTCCTGCAAATCCTAAAATCAAGAGAATATACAATGCTCCACGTTTAGCAGAACAAAGACATATGTATTTAAATATTATTATTGATTTTGAAAATAATTCCTTATTTGGTGATTGTTATCTCGTCTTTGAAAACAAATCTGAAAATTTATCAAGATTTAATTTAGAAGCTTATGAAATGAAAATTAACTCAGTTTCAATTTGCAATATTATTTTTGAAGATTTATTTAATCTAGAAAATAAAAAAATTCCAGATTATAAAAAAATTGAATCGTTAAAATATCAAAAATGTGAATTTGCTACTGATAGTAATAAAATTGATTTAGAAATTTCTAAGAATATAAAAAAAGATGCTTATTTTATTTTAAAAATAAATTATAAAATTCATGAACCGAATGCTGGTTTTTATTTTGTCCATGCGAATAAAAAAAGTCATGCAGTTTATGATTGTGTATGGACTCAAGGTCAAGACTCAGACTCACCATATTGGTTTCCTTGCCAAGATGATCCTAGATTAAAAATAACCACAACCTTACAATTTGCTTTCCCAAGCCAATGGAATGCATTGTCTAATGGCATAAAAATATCAGAAAAAATTCAAGAAAAATATAAAACTCAAATTTGGGAAATGTATTCTCAACATTCACCATATTTAGTTGCTTTTGTTGCTGGCAATATGGCTTTTGCTAGTGATGAATGGCGAAATAAAGAAATAAGTTTGCTGTTACCTTTCAAGTATGAAAATATGAAATCCGAAATTCTTTTAGAAACTAAAGAAATGTTAGAATTTTATTCCAACTATTGGAATTATGAGTTTGCTTGGGGCAAATATGGCCAAGCATTTGTTGCAGATTTTCTATATGGAGGTATGGAAAACACAAGTATTACCATAAATACTGACGAGGTTTTAGGGCCAAAATTATTTGCAACAGGAAACGAAAGAAGAACTTATTTAGTAATGCACGAAATGGCACATCAATGGTTTGGAGATTTACTCACCTGTAAAACTTGGAGTGAAGGCTGGCTTAATGAAGGTTTCGCTACTCAAAGTGAAATGCTATGGGATGAACATACTAATGGTAAAGTAAGCGGTATTTTTTATGCACATGATAATTACTTAGCTGGTTATCTAAGTGAATCTAAATCTTATATGAGACCTATTGTTTGCAATCAATACGAATATGTTTCTGAGATATTTGATGCTCATTTATATGAAAAAGGTGCTTTATTTTTAAATTATTTAAGAGATATTTTAGGAGAAAATGAGTTTAAAAACTCCGTGCATTATTATCTAACTCACAATGCCTTTAAAGCTGTAGAAACAAAAGATCTTATCAATGCTATTCAAACAGTTACAGGTATCGATACAACTGTTCATTTTGATAACTTTATATTTAGAGCGGGTCATCCAGAACTTGAAGTTTCTTGTGAATATTCTAGTTATGATCCTGCAATAATAAATTTTAATATTTCACAGAAACAAAATATTTCTAAAGAATTTCCTGAATTTTATTTAGAAACTTTCATTTATTTAAAATATGCAAATGAAAAAGAAGAAAAAATTAAAGTAACGATTGATGATAAAAATAAAAAAATATCTATTCCTTTAAAAGAAAAGCTATCTTTTTGTATTTTTGACCCGAATGGAACTATTATAGGTGAAGTTATTCAAAAATATCCTGAATCATTTATTTCTGAAATTTTTAAACTAAAAAATTCAAAATATTCATATTTTAAATACTTAGCAGCTAAAAATATCTGTCGTTACTATAATAATAAAGAAAATTTTAGTCATATTGGAAAATGGCTAGGCATTGAAGAAAATTTTAGAGTTAGAGCCTCTACGTACCGTTTAATCAGTGAGCAAGGACAAGTCATAGGAGCAAACCTATTATCGTTACTAAATGATGATCAACCATTATCTAAAGCAGAATTAATTTATTCACAAGCAAATTGTGTTCAATCAAAACAAATAACCTTACTAGATAAACTAATAAAAATTGCTGAAAATGAAAAAGAAACTTATAATTGTCGGGAAATTGCAATTAAATCTATTCAACTTATTTCACAAAAATATTCTCTTTTTCGCTCTGAAGAAAACAGAAAAAAAATACTAAATTTTGCATTTTCCTTTTTAAATAAACAATCATTTAATGGAATACTAGAACATGCTGCATTTAATTTAATATCTGAGTTTTGTGAACCAGATCACCTAAAATTAATATTACCCTTTTGTGAAAAAACTTCTCAGCATTGGCGGATAAATATTGGTGCACTAGGAGTTTTAAGTAAACTATCAAGCAAATACCCAAATATTAGATCAGAACTCAGGCCTTCTTTAATTTATTTCACTGATGCATTATTTCCTATAAGAATTACATCTGCATTACCAGAATTTTGGGCAAACTCATTAGATCCATTTTATGATGGACAATTTAGAAAATTCCACCAAAGAAAAAATTACGGAATTTTATCAATGCTAATCCCACGATCAAGAAGATCCTATCAAAAATTTCTAAGAAATTTAGACACAAAAAGCTACTTTGAAAAAATTATCGAATTAAATGAAATTAAAGATAAATATCAAAAAATTCAGACTGAATTAGGTGAAATAAAACTAATAATTGAAAAGTTAAAACCGATCACTTCCAAAAATAAAAAATTGAAAACCAAACCCAAGCGTAAATAAGTATTGAGCATTAGGCAGATAATTTGGGACATTAATAAGTTCAAACTTTCCAGGAATATTTAAATCATAAACTGAAAACTTCAGAAAAGATTCTGTTTGTTTACTTAATCTATATCCAGTTAATAATGAATAATGAAGAGAAAAATGCTCACCAATTGATTTACTTTTATCTTGTTCAGCAACATTTAACCATTTTAATTCTAAAGCTAGAAAAATTTTATCAATACTCAACTGGGTTCCTAAACCAAAAGATACATTAAAATCAAAAGGAAAAAATAGAAAACTATAATTTAATAAAGAAAGAGCTAAAATCCTTTTATCAATATTATAATTATTAGGAGAAGCTTCAATTATACTATAGAGTAAATTATTTCCAATTTTCAAACCATAATTAAATGGAAAGTAATTTTCAGATGCAAAATATACTTTTGCAAAACCATTTGTTTGATCCATTGAAAATAATGTTCCTAAAGAAAGTCCATGTGAATCTTCAGCAATATTTATCAATCCAATCTGTGAGCCATAAACTTTTTTAGCATAATTTACTATTCCAATTTGAACTCCTGAAACTTCATCGGCATGATTATATATTCCTAATTGTAAACCGTTTATATTTTTTGCAAAATTTGTTACCGGAGCAATTTGAATGCCATTTAAATCATCTACAAAATTTACAACACTAAGCTGAATTCCATTTACTATATTAGAATTTGCAAGGAAGGATAATTGAGCTCCATTCATCAAAGCGACTTGCGAATAAAGGCCAATTTGTAGGCCATTAAATTCATTCTCTGAAAAATGTATAGAAGAAATCCCTAGGCCATAAAAATTATTTTTGACCTTTAAAACACCTAAACTTATTCCTAAACCAATAATATTTTCCGCTGAATTATTTATGAGACCTATTGAGATATTTTCTATAATTTTTTTATAGTTTTCATCTGTAAATGCAAGGGATAGATCTGTGTATGGGGAATAAATAGTAAATTTTAACAGACTATATTTAGTAGGAATTGAATTTATCTCTAATTCTTTTTGTTGATTTATTTTTTGTGCGTATAGATTTAAAGATATGAATAATAAAAATAAGAAAGATAATATTTTAGACATTAAAAAAACTGTAACCTTCTTTTTTGTTTTTTAGATTTTGACCATTCTTCTAAAATTTTTTTATTGCTATCACTTTTATCTATAATACTACTAGAATGAAAAGATGATTGCTTTATTCGCATTGCATCCGCACAAGCAATTGATAAAGCATCTGTTGCATCAAGAGGAAGGCTTTGCATTTGAAATCCTAATAATGAACTCATAATTTTAGCAATTTCATTTTTATTACAACGCCCATTTCCTGAAATAATTTTTTTTGCTGAAGTAGCACTAATTTCACTTATTTTTAGACCAGATTGATGAGCTTCAGATAACACAACACCTCTTGCATGTCCTAAATACAATGCAGATCTAGGGTTTTCAGCTAAAAATGAGAGTTCAATACATAAATGTGTTGGTGCATAAGCAGCCACTACACGGCGAAACTCAATAGCTAAAGTAGCGAGTCTAGAGGCTAATTCCTGATTCGCATTTAAATCCCAAGCACCTGCAGCTACAGCCAATATTTTTCCTGAATTTTGGATTTCAATAATTCCATATCCAGCCATTCTTGTCCCAGGATCTATTCCTAAAATACGCATTATTATTAACCTAATGAAATTTCTCTGTTCTAATTTTATTTTGCTGATTATTTAATGGAGCTTGATCTACTTTGTGATCATCCTCAAGTGCTGTCAAAAATAAGTATAATGAAGCGCAAATCAGCGAAAAAATGAATCCACTGATAAATAATAATTTCATTTTTGAGTTTTTTTCTTGCACCAATTCTTCTGTCACAAAAAACCTCTTAAAAAGATGTTGTTGATAAATACCTTTTTCTTTCTACGGCAACTACAATACCAATGCAACTCAAAGCAGTAACCATATGTGTTCCTCCATAGCTGATAAATGATAAAGGCACACCAACAACAGGAAATACACCTAAAACCATGCTTATATTAATTACAAAATGGAATAGAAAAAAAGCCCCAACACCGACTGTTGCTAATACTGAAAAAGAATCTCTAGCTCTATCAGCTATTTGAAATATTTGAATAATTAATATTGAAAATAAAAATATTAAAATTAAACAACCAATAAACCCATGTTCTTCTGCCCAAACTGAAAAGGCAAAGTCTGTATGCCGTTCTGGTAAGAAATTTAGTTTTGCTTGGGTTCCTTGACCAAAACCTTGTCCCCAAAGTCCACCGCTTCCAACTGCAATCATACTCTGAATAGAGTGATAACCTGAGCCACGGGGATCTAACATTGGATTAATAAAAGTTAATACTCGTTGTTTTTGATAATCATACAAAATAAAATTCCAGGCTAAAATCGATAACGTAACAGTAATAAATAAAACTGTTAATAAACTTTTTCCTCTAACTTTTATAGTTGCAATTTGTAAACCAGAAATAAGCAATACTAAGCTAGCTGTTCCTAAATCTGGTTGAGCTAATATTAATAAAAAAGGAACACCAATAAATAAAATTTGTCTCCACAAACTCAAAAGAGAAAATTCAGAAAATCCTTTCATTAAATTAAAACTTCTTGCAACTATCAATATAATCACAAACTTTACAAATTCGCTTGGCTGAATTCTTACAGGACCTAATACCAACCAACGTTCAGCACCTTTTGCACTGCGTCCAAATATATCAACAGCTAATAACATAATACAAACTATTATATAACCAAATAAACTTAATCTCTCCAAATTTTTAATATCTAGTAATACTCCCCAAAAAATAGCAGCAAAAGTTCCAATTAAAATAAATATAATTTGATCATAAAATCTTGCAGGATAGTAAAACGCATTGGTAGCACTATATAGATTATAAAGACCAATACAAATAATTGAGTAACATGTTATTACTATACCCCAAGGCATACCTTTGAAACGATCTTTTATTAATGAAAATAAAATCATAACTTACCTCAATTCTTCAGGTACAACTGGCTCATTTAATGGCTGACCATCTGTTGGGTTTTGCTCATTCATTCTTTCTATTGGAATATTTTCATTTGTTAAATCTGAATTACTATCCAATATTTGTTTTTGTCTTCTTGGAACCAAACTTGTCTTAACAGGTTTTGCAAATTTCTCAGGAAACTTTTTCCGCCAATATGCTTCTATAATTTGCTGTGCAATTGGGGCAGCATTAGCACCTCCACCGCCACCATCATATTCACTAAAAACAACAACAGCTATTTCTGGAGTATCACTAGGACTATAAGCAGCAAACCAAGCATGATCTAAAGCATTAAAAGCAACATCTTCTTGATTAACACCTTTTGTAAATTTAAGCGCAGAAGTTTGGGCAGTTCCCGTTTTTCCTGAGACAGTAAATCCTTCTACTCTGGCACGTTTTGCCGTACCAATATTTGATTGCACAACATCAAATAAACCTTTTTTTACAACAGCTAAATTGGCAGGATTAATTTTAATTTTCCTAATTTCCGTTTGCTTTTCTTCGAATATAACTTTCCCTTGACTGTCAACAATTTTCTTTAGAAAATGGGGTTTATATAAGGTGCCACCATTACCAACAGCAGCAAATGCATTTAATACTTGAATAGGAGTGCATAAATTAAAACCCTGGCCAATGGAAGCATTAATTGTATCACCACTTAACCATGGAAGTCCTTTTGTACGTAATTTCCACTCAGTTGATGGGGAAATTCCTGGTAATTCCATATTTAAATCTAGGCCTGTTCTCTCACCTAGTCCAAATAATTTACCCCATTTTGCTATGCGATCTATACCCACTAGGTTTCCAACATTATAAAAATAAACATCACAACTTAATTCCAAAGCTGCTGACATATTTACTGGCCCGTGCCCAGTATGTTTCCAACATTTCCATCTTCCATTACCCAATACAAAGTATCCAGGGCAATTAAATTTTCTTTCAGCAGTAACAACTCCTTCTTCCAAAGCAGCTAAAGCAACAATAATTTTAAAAGTTGAGCCAGGAGGATAAGCTCCTCCTGTTACTTTATCAAGTAATGGCTTAAAAGGGTTTGATCTTAAATTTTGCCAATCTTCCATTGTTAAACCATCTTGATACATAGCTAATTTATAATTTGGATTAGATAAATAAACAAGAATTTCACCATTATTTGGATCTAATGCACATATAGCTCCATTTTTATTTCGAAAAGCTTCAGTGGCTATATTTTGTAAGTCAGAATCAATTGTTAAATAAACATCATTACCTCTTTGCGCTGGCCTACTTAAATTTAATGATATATCAAGTGAGTTTTCAGCTTGTAGTCTACCTAATGCATCAACTAGTAATGCTTCTCTCCCTTCACCTCCACGCAAATATTTTTCATACTTTCTTTCAATCCCTGTTTTTCCAATGATCGATCCAACTCTGTATTGATAGTTTGATACTTGTGAATTTAAAATATCTAATTCTTTTGCAGTAACCTCACCAAGATATCCAAACAAATGAGCTGATTCATTTCCTAAATAATCACGTCTTGGAGCCGAATCGACATCAACTCCAGGTAAAAAGAATTTATTTGATTCAAGCGTTGCAACTTCATGGAGAGACAAGTTTCTTTTTATTCTCACAGGTACAAATTTAGGGTTTGCTTGAGAATCTAAAAGTTTTCGTTCAATTTGTTGGATGGGAATATGAAATAAGTCAGAAACAATTGAAAGCGTTTTAGGCCTATTTTGTAGATATTGTGGAATGACAATTAAATCAAAAAATAATCTATTTGAAAGCAAAATACGACTATTTCGATCGTAGATAAGTCCTCTAGGAGCTGGCCTAGTAATTTCTCTAACTCTATTCCTTGCAGAAGCAACAGAAAAATCAGTTCCTTTAATAATTTGTAAATACCAAAGACGAGCTGTAATAGCCGCTGTAATACCTAAAAAACAGGAAACTATAATATTTCTTCGACTTGGATCTGAAACAGACTCCTGTCTTGACCTATTATCAAGCATTATCCGACTCCAACAATAAATTTAAAGATCTATTAACTTCTTTTTATCATGAGAAGGAATAAATTCAAAAAAAGAATCAAGAAAGTTTAAAAATTTAAATAAAGGTAATGAAATAATTAGTGAAGAAATAAATCCTTTCCATGAAATGGAAAATAATCCTGCTAAAGTTAAAAAATCTCTGTTTTGGATTGTAAAATAGAAAAGAAAAAATTTTAGAAAAAATAGACTTAAAAAGATAAAAAATTGTCCAAAATAGCTATTAAATAAAAATATTTTTGATAAAACATGTGAACAAACAATAATTAACAAAAAATACATAATATAAAAACCACTTGGTATAGACGAATTTGCTTGAAGTAATATAGCGATAAATAATATTTTTATTAATGCGAGTGGTAAAAAATGTTGGATACTTACAAAAATAACTGCTACCGAAACTAAATCAATATGTAGCCACAAAGAAGAACTTTTAGCAAGGACACATGCTTGTAAATAAACTAGAAAAATCAGAAATAATAATGAGAAGAAAAAATGTGATGTTTTGCTTCTTAAATAATTAGTTCTAGCCACCAGATTTCTCCGCATTTGATTCTAGTAATTTTTTCATCCAATCAACACCACCAACTTTGCGAATTACATCTACTTCTCTATTTGGATTTAATAGCACAAGCGCTTCAGATAAATCTAAAAAATTGACTGCGGGTTTAACTTCTATTGTCTGGGTAACTCCATCTGAATTTACCCTTATATTTGTCACTTTACCAACTAAAATTCCACTGGGAAATGCTCCTGTTAACCCACTAGTTACAATTTCATCTCCAACTAAAATACTACTTCCTCTTTCCAAATACTTAAATTGCATAGAGTTATCTGTCCCACCTTGGAGAACTCCTCTTCTTCTATTACGTGCAACAATAACATCCAAGTTACTGTTTGGATCTACTAGCAATAAAACATCAGAGTGATTGACCGCTACACGCATCACAACTCCAACAACGCCCTCTTCAGCTACCACTCCCATTCCAGGCTGAATTCCATTTTTAGAACCTTGATTAATTCGAACATTTTTATATATAAATGAAGGATCAGAACTCGTTACTTCACAAGTTATAAATTTTACCGATACTCTCTCCGATAAATTTAATAGTTTCCTTAACCTATTATTCTCTAAAATAATATCATCTAATGTACGTATTTTCACTTTTAATTCAGCATTTTCTCGTGATAATGTGTCAGCTTCTTTTCTCGCATTTTTTAAATCTATATATGAATTATAAGTTGTATAAATAAAGTGACTAGATGAAAGAAAAATCATTTCAACAGGTTTACTTATTGAATAAACTATTTTTTCTAATATACTTAATTCTTTTTTTGTAGGATGTGTTGTTGAAAAAAAGAACATAGTAAAGATGAGAGTTACTACAGATACCAGCCAAAAACCGTATCTTTTAAATTGTATCATTTTTAACCCACATAAAAACGTCTATAATAAAAGCAAGTTTGCAGAAATCAGAATTTACAGAAAATAATAAGTTGTTCTGAAGAAAAAAGAAAGATCTTTCTCTATAAAGTTTGAAATTGTTCTCAAAAAGTGCGAGATAATGTTGACGGTTTTTTGCAGAGGAGTTTGCTGTGCGCTTAAACACTAAAATATTTTCATCGGTTAGTACTAAGTCTTTTGTCTTAGGATTCATCATCATTACTGCTGTTGTTGCGTTTGTCTTTACTGGCTTCGGTAGGTTGAATCCAACAGGTCTTTTTGGGCTAGATCCAAATACAGCAGCGCAAGTTGGTTCTGAAAAAATAGAAATGCAACAATTTGCTGCAATTATTTCAAGTCAACTAAACCAAGACACTCCACCTGAGCAAAGAAAAATGCTTGCTCGCCAACTCATTCAACGCATGATTCAAGAAAAAGTTTTAGCTGAAGAAGCTAAAAATCTTGGCTGGAACGTTTCAGATGTAGAAATGGCTACTTTAATTAGAAGCATACCTCAGTTTCAAAATCCAAAAACTCAACAGTTTGATATGCAGGCATTTAAAAACTATATAGCTTCACAACAAATGTCAGAACTGAGCTTTTATTCATTTTTAAAGCAACAATTAGAAATTCAAAAGTTTAATAATTTACTTTATTTACCAACCCCAATAAGTACAAATATAGCTGAAATTCAAAATAAAATTAATTCTACAGAATTTAAATTACAATATGCATTAATTACTTTACCTGACGCTATTTTAAAGCAAAAAGTATTGGAAGAATCACAAAAATACGTTAATGATAAAAACAATTTAAATAATTTAACACAATTATATAATAATTCTAAAAATCAATTTTCACAAAAAGCTCAAGTAAAAGCTTTAACTATCCTAATTTCTCATAAAGATGCACAACGTGCACAAGGTGAAGCCTTAAAAAGGACACCTACAGAGGCAAAAAAACTAATTGAAGAAATTCAAGCCCAATTAGCAAAAGGCGCTGATTTCGCTAAGTTAGCAAAAGATAAAAATGATGATGTAAATGCAAAAAACAACGGCGGCAATATTGGATTTATTGATGAATCAAATATGGATCCTAAATCAGTTAGTGCTGCTCTCAGCTTAACTGCTCAAAAACCACTTTCTACAATAGTCGAAACACCTTTTGGTTTCCGCATTTTTAAATTTGTGGAAGGCAAACCTGCAATTACAAAATCTTTTGATGATGTAAAGCTTCAATTAGCAGAGCAATTGATTGGAAGCGATATCAGACAAAAGCTAGAAGCAAATCTTTTAAAAGAAGTAAATGAAACATTATCTGCAAAAAATATTGCAAAGCTAAATACTATTTTGACAGAAAACAAAATAACTTGGCAATATCTTTCTAAACAATATAAAGTTTCTGAATCATTCATAAGCGAACTTGGTGTGGCTGATAATCTAGCACAAAATATATTTACTCTTAAAAATCCTGGTGATTTAATCCAAAAAGTATTAGATTTTGGAACGAAAAAAGCTATTGTAAAATTAGTAGTGAAAACATCGCCAACAAATTCAAAAGATGAAATTGAAGCTCTAAAAAAACAAATGACAGGTATGAACAGCCAAGAATTCGCCACAAAAACTCAAAAGTATATTCTTTCTTCATATGAAAAAAGTGATAAAATTAAAATCAACCCTGCTCTTCTAAATTAATTTTTAGAGTGCAAAAAGATTTCCGATTAATTGAAAGGTACTTATTTTGCAAAATGATGTTGATGTTTTTATTATTCAAAAACAAACAACCTTAGAGCGCTATACAAAAAGTAAAATCAATATTGATTTTTTTGATTACTTGGAAAGAGATAAACAAACACCAGTTCCTTTACAAGAAGCACATAATGAGCATACAAATAGTAGGGATATTTTAATAAAAGCATTAGAAAAATATTCAATAACTTATAAAATATTTAATTTAGACGAGCTCGCATCAAATAATATTTGTTACTATAATGACAAGTGTAAAAACTCAGGCCTAAATCCAAAAATGAAAATTGTTATTTCTTTAGGCGGAGATGGTACACTTTTGCATGCTAGTCATCATGTGGGTGGAGAAGTTGCTTTGCTAGGAATTAATTCCTGTCCCGCACATTCAGTAGGACATATGTGTCCTATCGTTCCAAATGATATAGAAAAAGCTATTTGCTGCATTATAAATAAAGAATATTCAACAAAGAGTGTTAGAAGAATAAAACTTGAAGTTTCACGAAAACAAATCGTTCCTTTAGCATTGAATGATGTTCTTCTTTGCAATCGACATCCTGCCGCAACTAGCCGCTATCAGTTAGGAATTTTTTCTGCTGATTTTGCCGCTGAATTTGCTTCTGAAAAGCAATTGTCTAGCGGGCTATGGGTATCAACTGCTGCAGGCAGCACAGCCGCTATATCCTCGTATGGCTTTCAAAAGTTAGATCTTCTTTCACCACAAATTTTAGCCGCAGTTAGAGAACCTTACACCCCCAGAAACGAATCCCTACAATTAAAGCAATTCTCTATTGACGGAAATGAAAAATCATTGTTGTTTTTCTCTCGAATGCGCCAAGGTCTCGTCTGTGTTGATGGACCAGACTCCTGCGCTTATTTAGGTTTTGGTGATACTGTAAAAATGAGCTTACCAAAGGAATGTGCATTGAATCTAGTCCTTGATTTTTTTGGTAAAGTCCCATTGTTTCCGATAGATAATGGATAATACAAATAGTGAATTAGTAATATATAGGAGAGCTTTTTTATGAAGCACCACAATTATGGAAGTGAATTTTATATAACGACCAAGCAAAAGGAGTTGGTAGCTTGGGCAAGGAAAAACTCGTTGTGGCCCTATCCCTTTGGAACTGCTTGTTGTGGAATTGAATTGATGTCTGTCATGGGACCTAAGTACGATTTGGCTCGTTTTGGAGCAGAAGTTGTTCGCTTTTCTCCAAAACAAGCTGATTTATTGATAGTAGCTGGGACGATTACTGAGAAAATGGGGCCTGTCATCAAACGCATATATGACCAAATGCCTGAACCAAAATGGGTGCTTTCCATGGGTGCTTGTGCTTCATCGGGCGGTTTTTATCGTGCTTATCATGTTATGCAAGGTGTTGATAAAATTATTCCTGTTGACGTTTATGTTCCAGGATGCCCACCGACTCCAGAAGCTGTTTTAGATGGTTTTATGCAACTCCAAGAAAAAATTAAAAAGGAAGCTCTTGAAAGCAACTCTGCTGCGAAAGAAGACAAGTAAAAATGAAGGAAGAAAAGCTTCGGATTCTCATCATAGAAGATGACAGAGATTTAAATAATCTTTTAAAATATACTCTTGAAGCTTCTAGAGATTATGACGTCAAATCGCATTTTGATGGTAATGGTGCTTTTGAACTTATTTCGCAATTTATGCCTGATCTTGTCTTATTAGATGTTATGTTACCTAATATTTACGGCACAGAAATTTTAAAGAACATTCGAGATAATCCCTCTACTGCTGGAATACTTGTTATCTTACTAACCGCTCGTTCCCAGGAAAAAGATAAAGTCGAAGGCTTTGAAGCAGGCGCAGATGATTATATCACAAAGCCTTTCTCGCCAAGAGAATTAATGCTCAGAGTAAATGCCTTATTACGAAGATCACATGCATTAAAATTTCAGACTTCTCACAATCCTTCATCAAAAGAAGGAGAGAAAATCAATCCTTCACAAGACCCTTTTGATCAAAATATTTCCAAAATTATTTCAGTTGGTACAATTAAAATATTTCTTGATGAATTTAAAGTAACTGTTAATAATGAAGTTATTTCATTAACTGCAACGGAATATCAATTATTAGTTTTTTTATGTGAAAGAGTTGGAAAACTTCAAAGCAGAGAAGCCCTTCTGCAAAAAGTTTGGGGTTATGAGGGACAAGTAAACACTAGAACAGTTGATACTCATATTAAACGCTTAAGACAAAAATTAGGTGCTGCCGGCAGTATGATTGAAACTATTCATGGATTTGGATATCAATTGATTGATCCTCATTGAAATAACAATCAATTACCAGGAAAAATACTAAAAAGATAACCCCAAGGTATCAATTTCTCCTTTATGTTCATATCTTCCAAATTTTTTCTGTTTTTTTTAATTAAATATTTATTTTAATATTTAATTAAAAACTTTTACTCTTAGCTGACTAAAATACCATAATTCTAAATTATTGAAGTTAATAATTAAAATTTCTCTTGAAATATAATAAAATATCAAGAAATATAAAAATTAAATACTAATTTAACTTTTATATTTAAATAATTAAAAACTCATGCCATGAAATTGACTTTTAAAATTTATTAAAAATTTTTAATATTAATCAATATTTGAAATTTTTTGTTACTTATTTAGATAAAAATTAATCTTTTTTATATTTGCAAATTTTTAGAGAGAGTCAATATGACTTATTTAAATCTTAAAGTTCAAAATATTTTAAATTCAATTTTGCTGTTTATATTTATACTTGGGTGCACAAAATCAGGATCAACACAAGCACCAACACCTACTCCAACACCTACTCCAATAAATATTAAAGATAAATTAAAAAATAATATTGCTAAAATTTATTTGCGAGATAAAAAAACTCCAAATCCGAATGGTCAAATTTGTACTGGATGGGTTGCTTCAAAAAATTTAATAATCACTGCTGCACATTGCTTTAAAAATGATGTTGCACCTTATAATGATATTTTTGGGATATCAAGCATTGATTTAGGTTTTTCCAAATCCGAATCAATAGGAAGATTTGATATTGATATAATTAAAACACACAAAGATTGGCCTAATGTTAATACTTTTGCTGATATTGCATTTATTAAATTAAAAATAGGAAAGGAATTTAATTATGCAGAAATTATTCCAATTTATTCAAAAACTAAAAATATAAAACAAAATGATAATGTGATTGCTTTTGGATTTGCTACTAATAAATTTGTAGATACCTCTGTTATTAAACCAAGTGATGCTGATTTAAAAACCAATGGACTTACTGCGGCTCAAGCTATGGAATCAATTTGTGTAAAAGATAAGATGAAACCTGGAGATTCCGGAGGTCCTATTTACTATTTAGATAATGGTAATCCATTTATAATTGGAATTCTTTCTTCTTTAAATGGTTGCTCTGCTAATAATTCACAAACTACATATGCAAATATTGAAATGCTAATCGATTGGGTTGAAAAAGAAAGTCTAGTTAAAATTAAATAATTATTGATAAGTGACTTTATTTCTAAATGAATTAATAATTAATCTTTTCAACTCTTCAAGAAGATTAATTATTAAAAAAATTATTCAATCATTTTCTAAAATTTTTAACTTTTGAGCATACTTTACTTCATCTGATTTACTTTTTTCAAAATAATTTTGAGATTCATCACAGTTTACTTTTTTTTCTTCCAATCCATTTAACATATAACAAAATTGTTTTTTTGAATTTATTCTTTGAATATCAAACTCTCCGTTAGACAATACCCGAACATAAGCAGCCGCAAACTTATCTGGAGTGCTAATCAAAAAAACTTTATCATTTTTATTACTTTTTTTATAAAAATCTTCTTTAAAATAAGGATCTAATTCTTTAAGATCTTCTAAATAAACAATTTTTTGTTGTGTATCAATAAAAGATCCATTTTCAAGTCGATATGCATATAAAGAATTATAGACTTTAACTAATTTTATTCTAGCTTCGGATTGTTGCCCTTTTGCTTTAAAGCTTGATACTTTAGGAAAAACAATAAGTGCCAATAAAGCAATAAATGAAATTAATCCTAAAATACCAAATGTAGTGTAGCCTAAATTGCTTTTGTAGTTCTTTAGAAATTTAAAAATAACCATTTCCTTCTTCAAAATAACAAATTAAATTCCTTATCGCAAAAATTTATTGTTAATTTAAATTGTTTTTGTTTTTTTTATTTTAAATTTAAATTATAATCCTTTCAGATAGTTATTAGTTCTGGGCACCATGACAATTCAACTTTCGAAAGGTTAAAAATGTATATAAATTCAAAAGTAAGATTAAGTGGTTGGCTACTACCCAATGGCACTTGGAATGAGTGTTTACCATGGGAACATCTTAAAAGTGCTAAACAAATACCTTATGTGATAGAAAATAAAGAAAATAACACCATTTTGCAAACATATTGGGATCATCCTGATGAAGAATTATTAAGATCTGAGTTAGGAAAAATAGGAATGATTAAAGTAAGCTATACCCTTATAGATGCTGATTTTATCAATGATCTTCAATTATCTCAGCTTCAAAAACTCACACAAATTTTTCCACCAGAAGAAGAACTTGAATTTATTGGTAGAATAAAACTTAAAATTCAGGTCAGAATTTTTTTAAAAATCAAAGATCCTCAAAGGTTAAATAGTTTATTTTAATATTAAATTGAATTTTTTAATTTTTATTTACTTTATCCGATTAGAAAGTAGCTAGAGTTTTTTATTTATAAGGGTTTAATATGGGTACTTTTGAAACAATTGGAGTAGAATACAATAAAATAAAAGAAGTTTATATAAAGTATATTAAAGCTTATAAAGATTTAAATAATAACTCCACTAAAGGGGCTACCTCTTTTGCAGATTTTTATCTTTATAGGACTTATACAAGTAAATATACTGACCCTAGAAAATTTATGGGAAGCATTAAATAAATTTTAATAAGGTTTATGTGTGGAAAATTTTGAAGATTTTATTGCGGAATTAAAAAAAGAAAATTCTCCTGAAGAAGTAAAACGTAACACCACAAGGTACCTTGAAGAAATTATTCCTTTTTATAAAAATCATGGCATTACTGAAGAATTTAAAGGTGTGGATGATTTACAAATTACTTGTAAATCATTTCATGCAAAAAATCCTGTAGCTAAAGTAATTTTATGCACTGGTTATAATGAATCTTATTTAAAATATAGTGAATTTATTCAAAATCTATACGAAATGGATTTTTCTGTGTATTGTTTTGATCACCGTGGACAAGGCTTTTCAGGACGTTTTATAAATCAACAAAAACGTGGTTTTGTTGATAAATTTTCAAATTATATTAATGATTTAAGCTTCTTTTTCGAACATGTCTCAAGCAATGAAAAAAATTTACCTGTTTTTATTATTGCGCACTCTATGGGTGGAGCTATTACTGCTCTTGCAGTTAATCAAAAAAAAGTAAATCCAAGCGGCATTATTCTTTGCGCACCCATGTTTGAAATTATGCTCGCTCCCTACCATTTTTTAGAGAAACCAATTTACTATTTAGCAAGTATTTTTTGTAAAATGAATTTAGATAAGAAATTTGCTCCTGGACAAACTGATTGTATTCCTTTTCGACCTTTTGAAGGAAATGATGTTACACATAGTCTATTTAGATACAATGTTTGGCGAAAACATATTTCTGAAATAGATGATTTACAATTAGGCGGCCCCACTTACGGCTGGATAAAAGAAAGCGTAAAAGCTTCAATTCAAGCAAGACATATTAATAATTTACATAATGTACCTTGCTTACTTATTCAAGCCCAAGAAGATACAGTAGTGAGAAATTCAGCACATCAAATATTTCTAAAAAATAACCCTAACTGTGAATACGAATCTATTGAATTTGCTAGACATGAAATTTTAATGGAAGCAGATGTTATCCGAAATAGAGCATTATATTTAATTCAAAATTTTATAACTAAAAAACTTGGAAAATGAATTATACTAAAAAAAATAAAAACCAAAAGCAAATTTCTTTTAGCTCTTGGCTTTTATTCAAATAATTAAACTATTTTCTTTTAACTTTTGATATATCAATTCTAACCTCGTCAAAAGTATGTGTTTCGAATAAAAATTGACGAATTGTACCAGTACCATCGGTTGTAGGGTCCATTATTGCATTCTTGGACTTAGCTGCCAATGCGGATTTCTTATCTAGTTCTTTAAATAAAGTAACTAAATCACCAAAAGAAGAAACATTACTTGGTGCTTCAATAAATGAAACAGGCGGTTTTACAATTATTTGCTTTGGACTTACTAAATCAGGCAAGTCAGCTACAACCGTAAAGAATCCATTTCTTACCCGCTCAGTTGGTATTGTAGGTAATGATTCAACCGTGGCAAAACTCGTAATAATCTCAACAGATTCTCTTGCATTGTGTAAAGGTTTAAATGCCTTTGTTGCTTCATCATCTATGTAAAATGTACTTCCAAGTTTAGGAGAACCAGCAAATTTAACACCAATACCGCTTAAGAGAGATACAATTCCTAATGCTAATGATATATATCCCAAGATTGTAGCTGTTTCTGCATAACGCATAGCCATATCTTTATCGCCTGCTTGGCGTGCTTCATAAGCTTTATGTTCATAAATGGAAGAAGCAATACCAGTTCCTGCTGAAGCTACTCCAGCTATCAATGATGTTGTAGCTAAACCAATTTGTGCACCGGTTAAAGCAGTAGTTGCAGCAGCACTACCAGCAGCAGCTCCCACACCACCAGCAGCAGCTCCCGCACCAGCTCCAATAAGCCCTGTAGAGGTACCAAAAGTTACCACAGAAAGTGCAACGCCTAAGATTGCAAGGAATATACCAACTCCCATCATTGTTGCTGAAGCCGCACTTTCACCGCTTGGGTCGAACTTCATAATAGGATTATTTTCAGCAAATGTATAACCATTCAATCCACCTTTACCAAATGGTGAATGGACATCGTACTGCATAAAACGAGCTAATGCAGGGTTGTATGCACGGTAACCTTGTCCAAGGAATTGATAACCTGATTTGCCATCAGTACGTTCCCCATTGAATCCAAAACCACTCACTTTTGCTAAATTGCTATTTTCAGCTAAATTCGCTTGTTGCCCGTAAGGAGTATAAACATAATTTGTATCTAATAATTTTCTTCCCTCAAAAATTCTAATAACGCTTTGAGCTTGATCTGTTATAAAATATTGAGCTTCTTTGCCTTGAGCTAATTTTCCAATGACTCTTCCACTTACTTGAAAGTAACTGGTAATAGATCCATTAGTGCTTTCATTTATAATTCTTTGACCATTATAATAAAACTTTGTTTCTTCATTAGTTGATAGATCTTTTTGTGATATCAATATTCCATTACCATTATAACGATATTCAGTTACGTTTCCATCTTTAACAAAAGCTTCAAGTCTATTAAATGGTGAATATGAAAGACTATTTCCTTCTCCATCTTTAATAATATTTCCATCATTATCATATTCTAAATTTGCTGTATGCACTCCTTTAGAAGATGTTGTTGAATATCCAACTAATCGACTCGGATCTTGAGCTGAGTAATTATAATTAGTAGAACTTGATGTGCCATTTGCATAAGCAACTTTAACAGTTTTGATATTATTGAGTCCATCAAAAGTATAATCTTCAGCAGATATAGTCTGACCATTTTGATCACTAGGACAAGCAGTACCTGAACACATATAACTAATTAAATTATTATATCTATCATATGAATAAGATTCTCTAGCTGAATAACCTTTATCACCTTCTTCTGTTCTTGTCCTTGAGGCAATATTCATATCTTTTCTATATGTATAGTCATATTTTAGTATTGATTGACCAATTTCATTCTTATTAGTCATACTAACTAAATTGCCAATATCATCATACTCATAAATTGTTTGTGCATTATTTGGTAGTATTTTACTCTTAATCCTAGAGAAATTATCATAAAAATACTGTTCCATTTGAATATTATTCATTTGCGTTGCTAAGATAAATTCTGAGGCTTCTAGTTTACCATTCACCTTACTAAAATGATATCTAGTAATATTTCCTTGAATATCTTTAATACTATCTAAACTTCCTTGCAAATTATAGCCATAAGAAACTCTTCTGTTATCTGGATATAGTACAGAAGATACTGAGCTATCTGAATTATAAAAATAGCTAGTTATTCCATTATTATCCTTCATAGCAATGATATTTAAAGTTAAAGGATCATATGTATATGTAGTTGTGTACTTACCACTTATGTCACCTGAAACTTCTTTTTTTGCTATTTTATTAAATGGAGTATATGAATATTTTATTAACTTACCAGATCTTGTTTTTTCAGATATTAAATTATTATAGTTGTCATATTCATAATTAATAGCATTTCCTGACGGATCAATATCTTTTAAGATTAATCCTTTTTCATTATATTCTCTAGCCCCAATTACGTATTCTTTGGAATTTGCAAGAATTACTGTTTTTTTAGTTACTTTATCTAAAAATATTTCATCGTATTCATACTTAATCTTTCGACCATCCAAGTATTGTTCTTCAATTTTTTGTCCTAAAATATTATTAAAGTATTTAACAATATTTCCGTTCACATCTTTTTTCTCTGATATATTTCCAAAATTGTCATATTTTAACAAACTTTCATTAATAAATACGCCAGCTGGAGAAAATAATTGTGTACGTATAGGTTTCTTAAATTCGTTATATGTTGTGATACTTGATAACGATTTTTCTCCATTTAATGCTTGGACAAAACTAGTTTCAGTTCTATTCACATCATTAAAAATTGTATATTTTGTTTCGCCACTTGGAGAGGTTGATGCAATATTTCTTCCAACCACATCATATTTATAATTAAGTTCTAATTTATATGCATTTCCTTGGACATCGTTGTTATATAAAATTTCTTTAATTTTTTGTCCAGTAACTCCATAAACATAAGATTTTATTTTTTCAATTTTCCCAGTCTGTATACTTTCCTTTTGAATTTCTAATTCTCTACCTAAAGAATCATAAATAATAACAGACTTGTAACCATTTGGAGATTGAACCAATAAAGCACTAGTTCCATAACCACCATAAATTGAATCATTAACTTTATAAGTATAATTTTTAGATAATGTAACAGAACTAGTCGGAGCTTTTAATGACTCACGAGTTTTTCTTCCTAAGATATCATATTCTGATGAAATTTCTAAACCTTCCTTATCAAGTGTTTTTTCATCTAACTTTGTATAAGCATTTTTATAAACAGATTCACTAGCTAAATACTTTCCTTTTGCTGCATAATAATCAACATTAATAATATTCTGAGAATTATTTAGCGCATAGGAACTTTGTCTTTGAACTACTTTACATTTCCCATTAGCTGCGGAATAAAGTTTTGTTACAGAAGGCAATCCAAAGGTTTTAACAATATTTTTTGCTGTATCAGTATTATCATATTTATGAATTTCTGTTTTATAAACCTTACCACAATTACTATCTTCTAAAGTACAAGCAGTTTCACTTATTTTATATATTCTTGCTTTTAATCGTTGAAAACTGTTTCCCTGATTATTCTTTGCATCTTCATAGGAATAATCTATTACTTTACTTCCTCCTCCATTTATTGACTTCTCAACTTCACGGTAAGGGAAATTAACCATTTTATGAAATGTTTTTTCTGCTGGTAAATAGGAAAATTCTTTCACTATTCCATTTACATCTTGAGTTTTTGTAATATTACCGTAGTCATCAAACTCTTGTTTAATTACTTCTGAGCGTCTTGATCCGTTTGAGTAATATGTTGTTTTAATTTCTCTTGGAAAGCTATATGTTGCATTTAAATTGTCAAAGCTTTTATTTAACCAATCAGAATAATTAAATTCTTTTACTAAATAATAGTCTCCATTTAATTTTACTTCTTCTTTGATCATTTGATGAAAATGGTTATAAAATCTTTCAACTGTAGTTGTTTGATTATCTGGAGCTTTTTTAATTTCTACAGTTGAATATGTATATGTATTAGGTGTGAAAAATAGAGCATCTTCACCTTCTTTATATCCAGTAAATCCTTTTGCTAAATAATTTGTACTTGTTGAATTATAGTAATTATAACTTATCTCTTCTTCACTACTCTCAGTCTTAGGCAATGAAATAGTTTTAATTTTTGCTACAGCAGGAGCTGCGGTATCTTTTTTGGCAGCTTCTAGACCACCAGCTAAGTAGCTCACACTAATTACTGTACCAGTAGGATATAAAATACTTGTTATTAAACTATCTGTTGGGAAAGCTTTTTCAACCGAAGACTTATATTCAAATTTAACTTCTTGCCCAATTGGATTCATAATTGAAGACAAAATATTTCCGCCAGCAAATTTCTTAATAACCGTAACTGCTTTTTCGCTTCCTAAATTTCTTACAAATTGAACTTCGGAATCAGATGGGTAATTAATTTCTAATTTTTTCAAATCATTTCCATTAACAGGGTTTTTATATACAACACTTGAAAGTCTATTCCCTTTTTCATAAAGAAATTCTGCGCTAAAGCCCTGCACATTAGTAATTTTTCTTAAATTCCCATATGCTCTATCGATTAATTCAACTTTTCCATCTTTAAAAGTTAAAGTAATATAGTCTAAACCCAACTTTACATCTAAATCTTTTAACTTGTAATATTTTAATTTTCCTTTTCCTAAATCTAGCTTATAGCTTCCACCACTTGCTAAACTTAACATTCCAGTTTTAGTATCATAATGTGATAAATTTAAGGACCAGCCTTTTCCTAAGCTAAATGAATTGGCAAAAGATGTTGAAGTATAATTTAATGCTAAAGATATTTCAGGATCTTCAAAACCATTACCAGAGATATCACCAATTTTATATGAAACAGAGAATGCTCCTGTACGAGGATCTACTGTTTGAGATAATGATTTAAAATTATAGGCATCACTAAATACTGAAGAGCTAGAAGAATTTTGATCATTAGAACTTTGCGCATTTGCTTGCCCTGAACCTGCATTAATTGCAGAGTTTTTCCCTAATTTTCCATTACTTACAACTTCTTTCGATGAATTATAAACAATTGAAGTTAACTTAGACACACTATGCGCATAAGCATAAGATTGGAATATATTTGACAACATTAATCCACTGCTAAATAGAGCGGTAATTTTGGTAAATACCTGATTTCTCTTCATATTTCACCTTCTTATTTTAAAATAAAATCTTTTTTCTAATAATTTCAATAAAAAAGACAATTATTCATAAAATAATAATGATTACAGATTCATGATGTGGCTATTAAAATACCTTAATACTAGGAAAGGAAAGTTATTAAGCTGGAATTTTAAAGGAAAAAAAAGGAATAAAAATAAATTAAATCATATATAAAGGAACAGTTTTTGATATTTTTTTCACAAGCTGCATTACAGTTTCTTTACTAAGTCCTAATCTCTCAATTAACATGGGATGTACCCTTAATTCGGTATGATAATTCTCAAAGCCACATGAAAAACGATGTGCTAAAACATCCGAAAGTTCTAATATATTGATTTCTTTATTTAAAAAATCAACTCTATAAGGCCTTAACTTTTCTTTTGTATGGTGAAAGCGAATGATATTTAATACATTTTGATTAAAGCCCCAATTTTGTAACAAATCAGAACCTAAAATATCATGAGTCATTACCTGTAACTTTGTTTCTGCTGTGTAAAAATTTATTTTATCTGCTATGCAACAATTAACAATATCTTGCATAATTTCACGTTGCATTACGGCACGAATTAACAAACCTACATCATGAAAAGCTCCAGCAAGCATAAGATCATTTGCCGTGCTCAAATTAAGAAGTTTACCTATTTCAAAGGCAAATTTTGAGACACAAACAGAATGTAGATTAAATTTCTTTAAAGAAAAAAATCCAATATCTTCAAATTTTGGGAACTTACTATAGTATTCAGATGTTAACAAAACTGTTAAGTTAACTATTCCTAAACGGATGATAGCTTGTTTCAAATCGTCAGTAATAACACCTTTGCTATAGTGCTGAGAATTTGCTACGTCTAACACTTTTTTAAACATGCTAAGATCTTTAGATATTTTGTCAGTAATAGCATCATAAGATATTTCATTTTTGTAAATTGCTGAAAGACAGCTGACTATATTTTCACTTAAAGAGGGTAGCACAAATGTTGTATTGGTATTTTTCATCCTGTTACTCACCATTGTTGTTTTGTTAACGATTTAATTATGATACTATACAGATAAGAAATTTAAAAATTAAAATAATTTATAGTTTTTCTGCCATATAAATCTGAAAACATATTTTTATAAAGTAAACAGTATAATTTTTATTTTTTAGTATTTTACAAAATTTAAAATATCAGATAAGGATCTGATGTGCTTACTAAGTAAAAACTTATTCTTTCAGAAGTAATTATTTATATTTCCAAATCAAAGGAAAAATAAAATGAAAAAAATTTTTTCATATTGTTATGTAGTATTTTAACTTGCCTAATAATATGGCCTTTTTCAGATAAAATTGCCTATTATTTTTTAAATAATAATACAGAGCTTATTCCAAAAGAACCTGAAAAAAAAAAAAACACTTTTGTTTTATAAATACTCTATTAATCATACATTTGAAGATGGTTATCGAGTAAAGATAAATACATCTTAAAATTTAGATATAAAACAATCAGTTGCAAAAAGTTTTAAAAACTCGCCAGGAATTTTATTGAACTAATTTGGAGTCGAAGATTTAACTGAAGATGAAATTTCCCAAAAAATATCACGTCATGAAAAAATAAAATTTTTTAAGGTCATTGATTATAATGAGAATGAAGTTCTATTGGGAGAAAAAGGAGATGAATTTTTTTATTTATTCTATTCAGTGATAGATATTAACAATGAAAAATTCTTAGAACTTCTTTCAAGTACGAACTATTGGCATATAAATATAATTAAACCATTTCATGTATACATAGTGATGTGTTTTTTGAAATTTCTAAATAAAAATAAATTTTAAATAAAAACCCTCGGTATTTCAGTAACTTTTATACTATTAAATATAAGCTATAAATATTAAATAGGATAAAAAGTAAATTTTTATCTATATTTATTATGTAACAACAAATTAATTATTATTTTGTATTATTAAAAATATTTGAAATAATTATATTAGAAAAATATATTTTAAATGTATTTTATACAATAAAAAAAATGTTATCCAAACCGAATTAACTATATATTTTTATTTATTTTTTTATAGTTATTATTAAATTTTTCCTTATTTTATAAAGATATTTTAACATATTTTACTCTGTTTTTCTTAAGATAAATACTAAATCTTTAATTACATATATAGATTTAGATATAATATATTTTATATAAATATCACTCATTTTATATAAATATAAATAATTTACTAAGCAAAATTATTGTGTTAAAAAAATATATATTTTTTTAATATTTTTATTTACTATTAGTATTAATTTTACTATTGAAAACATAATAAAATTCTGCCAAATACAACAATCTGTCATTACTCTTAAATGAATTTTTTATGACAATTTTCCAAGTTTTTTTTATAGAGGATTAAAAATGAATATTAAAGTAACATTATTTACTTTTATTACTGTTGGCTCTTTAACACTTTTGACTAGTTGTTTTTCACATAATAGTGATGATAATCAATCAAATAAAAAGTCATCTGAAGGACTGCCAGATCAAAATATTAAATTAATTAATGCTAAGTGTGGAAATAACTCTTTAGCAGGTAATTCCATAAACCCTTATGATCCTTATGATCCATATAATCCTTACGACCCATATAATCCATATGCTACCAAATTTCCTTTTGGCGCTAACCATTCTTATCAAATAGTTGTAGTTAATAACTCGGCTTCATTAGTTTACACAAATACTTCTGCTGGGGTAGTTTGCAAGTATACAGAGCCAATTAATTTAACTAAAAATAATGATAAGTTAACATTAATCAGCAATGGTGCAGTAAGTGAAGATGCTGCTAATGATGGTTCATGCGCTAAAATTTCTAATTCATTAGTAAATGATCTTGGATTCAATGATACCTATAATTTTACTGAAAATGCAGCTGAAACTATCCTAACTTCTACTTCAGTTAATTTTTGTTCTAAATATGGTTATCCTAGCGAATTAGCAACTTTTACTTTCAGTAAAAATTAATAAAATCATTTAATTACCCTATCATGCCTTATTTAAATTTAAGCACTAGATTTGTGTTAGGCATGATGAATGTATTACTTTGTTTCTGAACTAAATCTAACACTTTTAGTAAGTTACATTATTGCTTTTCTATTACTTAAAATGTTCTTGTTTATTCTCTATTGTCTTAGCTTTCTTAAAGTGTAATTTTTTTGGACAAATTTTAATAAGATTAATTTCAAAAGTCTTATTAATTCTAAACGTAATTAATTGATATTAATAATTTATTTTGTTTCTATAAATTAAATGTAAATTATTAAATAATAATTATCTATAATTATTAGATATTTACTAAATTTTATAGAGTTAAAAAATGTACAATTTTATTACATTTTTTATAACAGTTTATATTATTAATAGATTATGAAAATTTGATTAAGAAATAAATTTTGGTAATCTATTAATAATTTATTTATACCAGAATAACTTAATGATCTATTGAGGTTATATGAAAAAAAATACTCTACTTTTAATACTAATATTCTCTCTTCAAATTTTTGCCATTTCTTGCAAAAATAAAGACAATTTCAATAATGCTATTAATGCTAAACCTTCTAAGACAGAACTTGGTAAAGTTTACTTCAATAACAAAGAAGCTCATATTGATAATTTAAATAACATTATAATTGCTAATAATGATTTAAAAAATGAAAAAGAGCTTAAAATTAAATTTTCTGAAAAAGATGAAAACAATTCATTCACTATAGACAACCAATCTATTCACAACAATCAAGATATTTTAAGCCTTGTCAAAAAGAAAAAAGTAATTCTAAAAAAGATAAATTCAAGCGGCTCAGTTGATGAGTATAATTTGTATTTTTCTCAACTACCTGTTCTTAGTATCAGTGCAGATAAAATTGACAACTTTCCAAATATAAACAGAGCGAAAATCAATTTAGACAATTTAGATACTGAAATATATATTAATACTAGAGGGAAAGCTTCTTTAAATTTCCTTAAGAAATCTTTTGCAATATATACTAATAATGATTTTACTAATTACTTATCAAAAATATACAAAATAAAATCAAAAGAAAATATATATTCTTTATATGCAAGCGATCCAGATCCTTCTTTAATAAGAGACCAAGTAAGTCAAGAAATTTTTTATGAAAAATTAGGTCACAATTTAAAAACCCAAAAAGTAGATGGAAAACATATTGATCTTTTTATTAATAATAAATATTGGGGAGTTTACTATATTTCAACAATTATTAACACAAGTGTGTTAAAAGATGATAAGTTATCTGATCTTTTAGAACAAACATGGCAAAAAAAAGGATTCGATAATTTACTTTACACTGTTGCAAATGATCAATCAAAAATTCTTAAAGATCCTAGTAATTTCAAATTCAGCAAAGATCCAACTACTGAAAGTGAGAAACTAAGTATTGATTTATCAAAATGTGATAATATTCTTGAAAAGACTTTTGAACCTAACTACGCAAATAGCTTTTTAACTACAATTCTTGCGATTAAAGGAAGTGATAATATAGTTAACAATAGTTTTGTTGCTTTTAACAAAGGAAATATCAATGACTTTGTAAATTCTAACTACACTAATGGTAACGTACTCCACTATTTACTATGGGATGCCGATCAGTCTTTTGGTACATATCAAAAGAAAATAAATTATAACAGATATAATGTTGTTTTTGACCATATTGATTATGTAAAAGACCGTGGCTCTTTAATCACTTGCTATTTACAAGATGTAAATGGCTTTAAAAATAAATATATTCATAAATGGCTTGATGAAAATAACATTTTACCAGGATTCATTAAAAGTTCCCTTGAAAAGAATTTTAAATATTTAGAACAAAATATGGCTTATGATAGAGAATTTATCCGTTGGAAAACTAATAAATCAGTAAGCTCATCAAAACCATTTGATGAAAATGATTTAAATTTAATGCTCAATTGGGTAGATAATAGATTTAAGTACTTAGAAGAAGATTTTCTTAAAATTCCTAGTAGTGCTTATAATAAATATCAAATTAAGAAAATAAATGGTGATCCAGTTGTAATTCACAGAACACAATTCAATTTTAATCATTTTAAACTAGTACCTATTATCGCAAAAAATAGAATGGAAACTCATGAAGAAGCTAGTAAAAGAACGAATGCAATAGCTATAGCGACAGGTGGATTTTTTGAGTATTACTACAAAAATCAGTTTATTCATGACAGAGCAAGTTCATATATCATAAATGGTCCTGAGGGCTGTGATGCTACTGGTAAATATCCAACAATTGATTATAAAGCTAATCCTATTGGTGTATTTAAAGAAAAAAACAAATACCATTCAACTTCTGACGAGTTTCTTCCTGCTTTGGGCTGGAATGATCAGGGTGAGTATGTTATCGGAGATCTTTCTATTGCAGTTACAGTTACTTTTCCTATAGCAGGAAAAACTTTGAATATAAAATATTTGAATATTCCACTGTCAGATAACTCATCCTATATTAACCTTTTTAATAATAGCTTTGGGAAAAATACAAATACACCAGCTGGTACATTTGAAGTAACAATTAATTCAGTAACAAATTTAATTGAGTCAATTTCATCGACTGGAAATGCTATTATTCCTAATAATGGATATGTAATTTCATTTGGAACAAATTCAAATTTAGCTGGATTAAATTTAGCCACACTCAAAGTTGGAGATCACATTAATATAAACTACAACTATACTGAAAGTATATTGGCTACTAATACTACAAAATCTTTTCAAAATATGGATTATATTAGAAGTAAAAACCAAAATTTAGTAATAAATGGTAAAGTTGTTCAAGATGTTGAAGATGCATATAAAAGGACTCAACTCATTCCTCATCAAGCTATTAATAGCAAATGGATGACTAAACGCGATAAATTATTATGGCTAGATCCCAATTTCTTCCCAGGATCTCATCCTAGATCGGCACTTTGCATAAGAAACGACACATGGAATTTGTATGTTGTAGATGGCCGCCAACCTGGTATTTCTGAAGGTATGACTATCCATGAATTAGCTCATCATCTAAAAGATGAAGGATGCGATCAAGTAATCAATTTTGATGGAGGCTCTTCTGCAACTATCAACTTTAGAGGGTTTAAAATGAATATTAATTCAGGTGGACAAGGAAAATGCACCAATATTTCAAGGCCCGTTGCTGATTTTATGATTATTCAACGCAAATAAATATAATAAAAAAAGGACATCAAATTTCTTTTAATGTTTGATGTCCTTTTTTAATAAATAATTAAGTCTTAATAGATTATGAAACTTTAGTGAAAATTATTTTCCATAATCTATTTTTGAAAAGTTTATTAAGAATAACAATTTAACAACCCAATGAGTCTATATGAGAAGAGGAAAATTATTTTTAATAATTATAATGATTATATTATTTTTAGCAGATTCATGTAAAAAAGATAGTGACAGTAAAAGTGAAAACAAACATAATAGCAATAATAATACACCTGAAAAAATTAAGCCTGTAGAGTCTACTATTTGGAAATTACATTTTAATGATAATGAAGCTCATATTGACTATTCTAATAATATTATAATTTCAAATATCAAAATTCCCGATTCTAAAGAAATTAAAATTAAATTTTTAAATAACGATGAAAACAGCTCATTTTCTATAAACAATCAAGTAATACATAATTATCAAAATATTTTTAACATAGTTAAAAAGAAAAAAGCGATATTAAAAAAAACAAATAAAGATGGTACAATTGAAGAATACAATTTATATTTCTCATCATTACCTGTCTTAAATATAAAAACAGATAATATTGATAATTTTCCAAACATAAATAAAGTCTATGCAAAAATAGACTCTTTAAATTCTGAATTATATATAAATGTAACAGATAATTTATCAAATCTTCAAAAAAAATCTTTTGCAATTTATACAAATAATGATTTTACTGATTACATTTCTTCTAAATACAATATTATTTCTAAGGAAAATATTTATTACTTACTAGCAAACAATGACGATCCTTCATTAATAAGAGATAGAGTAAGTCAAAATATTTTTTATGAAAAACTGGGAAATAATTTAAAAAGTAAAAAAATTAAAGGAAAACACATTGATCTTTTTATCAACAATGAATATTTGGGTATTTACTACATCTCAAATATTGTAAATACAAGCGTTCTAAATACAGATAATTTATTTGACACATTAGAGCTAAATTGGCAAAAAAAAGGAAACGATAATTATCTTTATTCAGTTATAAATAATCAATCTGATATCCTTATAAATCCTTTTGATTTTAAATTTAGCAAAACTCCAACATTTGAAAGTGAAAAACTTAGTATAGACTTATCAAAATGTGATTATAATCTTGAAAAAACATTTGAACCTAACTATGCAAATAGTTTTTTAACAACTATACTTGCAATTAAGGGAAGTAATAACATTACAAATAATAGTTTTGTTGCTTTAAGTAAAGGAAATGTATCTGATTTTGTTAATTCTAATTACAATAATGATAATAAACTATTTTATATATTATGGGATGCTGACCAATCTTTTGGATCATATCAAAGAAAAATTAATTATAATCGATTTGACGTTGTTTTCGATCATTTTGACTATATAAAAAATCGTGGTTCTCTAGTTACTTGTTACTTACATAATGTAAATAATTTTAAAATTAATTTTGTCCATAAATGGATTAAAGAAAATAACAGTCTACCAGGATTTATTAAAAGTTCTCTTATTAATAACTTTAAGTATCTAGAAAATAACATGGCATATGAAAGAGAATTTATACGCTGGAAAAATAATAAATTTATTAATCTAGATAGACCATTTGATTCAAAGGATTTAGATTTGATGCTCAATTGGGTTGATAAAAGAATTAAGTTCTTGGAAGAAGATTTTCTTAAAATTCCTACAACCACTTACAATAAATATAAAATTAAGAAATTAAATGGAGATCCAGTTGTAATTCATAGAACTCAATTCAATTTTAATCATTTTAAATTAATACCAATTATTGCTAAAGATAGAATGGAAACTCACGATGATGCTACTAAAAGAACAAATGCATTAGTTGTAGCAACAGGTGGATTTTTTAAATATTACTATAAAAATCAATTTATTCATGACAAAGTTTATTCTTATTTTGTTCAAGGGCCTGATGGATGTCATGCCTCTGGTAAATATCCTACTACTAATTTTAAAGCTAATCCTACAGGAGTCTTTAAAGAAAAAAACAAATACCATTCTATATCTAAAATACTTTTTCCTGCTATTGGTTGGAATGATAATGGTGAATATGTGATAGGCAACCTTTCTATAGTTAATAAATTTAATTTCCGATCATTAGGAAAAATATTTGATATTAATCATTTGAATGAACCATTAGAAAAAGACTCATTTGATATTAATCTCTTTAACAGTAGCTTTGATAATAGTACTAATACGCCTTCAGGAACTTTTGAAATTACAATTAATTCAGATTCTAATTCTATTGAATCAATTTCAACTTCAGGAAATTCAAACATTCCAGAAAATGGTTACGTTATTTCTTTTGGAACAAAAGTAGACCTAGAAGAACTCAAGTTAAGTGAACTTAAAATTGGAGAAGTTGTTGATATCAATTATATTTATAATGAAAATATTATGACATCAAATACAACAAAATCTTTTGAACAAATGGATTACATTAGAAGTACAAATCAAATTTTAGTATTGAATAATAATATTGATCAAGATGTTCTTAATTTTTTCAAAGGAACTAATACTAAAAGAGCTCACTTAAAAGGATCTCATCCAAGAGCTGCTCTATGTATAAAAAATAACAATTGGAATTTATATGTCATTGATGGTCGCCAACCCAATATCTCTAAAGGAATGACTATGTATGAATTGGCTCATTATCTTAAAGATGAAGGATGCAATCATGCAATTAATTTTGATGGCGGAGCATCTGCCGCAATAACTTTTAGAGGATTTAAAATGAATATAAATTCTGGCATGAGAGGAAAATGTACTAATATTTCAAGACCCATAGCTGACTTTATGACTATTCAGCGGAAGTAAATAAATTAAAAGACTTCAAATATAGTGCAATTAAAGTCTTTTTATTATTTATTAACTAGTAGAATTTATTTATTATAAGAAATATTTAAGTTCAATATATTATATAAATTTATAAAATAAACTTAAATTATATAAAATAGATATTAGAAACAATAATTTATATAGTATCTATTAATTCCTATAATTTAAGCATAATTATTAAGGAGAAATTATGAAAATTGTGATAAAAATAGTTAGTTGCATAATATTTTTATTCTTTAAAATGAATACATATAGCTTAAATGGTTATTTTTATATAAAAGATAGTAATGATAATTTTGCAATAGGTCTCAATTCAACTGAAAAGTCACCTTTTCACATCTATAACATTAAGAAAAATGTCGTAAGAATAAAACCTGATATTAATCTTTATCTTTCTGCTAATGATAGTAAAATTGAAATTATTTCTAAAAACAATGCTAGTTATAGTGAAAATTTTGTATTAAATCCTAAAAATTCAAAACAAACCTCAATTAAAACAATTCATAATACTTTTTTAAATATTAATAATACGACCATAAACTATAAAATAAATCAAACAAATGATGAAATAAATTTAACACTTGAAAGCTACAATCCTTGCGATGAAAAAAATTTATATTATTTAAGAAGCTTAGATGGAAAATTTCTTACTAATACAATTGATATTGAAGGTAATGAATTCGAATTATCAAAAAATAATAATTATGTAAAAATTTGTTTAAATTATAAACAAAAAAATATAGCTTCTATGAAAATTAATAATTTATTTTTATCGGCAAATAAAGATGACAATAAATTTAAGTCAGTAAGAAATGATAAAAACAATGAATTTTTTGAAATTATAAAGGTAAAAGAAAATATATTCAATATCAAGTCGTTTCATAATACGTTTTTAAATTTCGAAAAACAACCTGATAACCGTTATTATTTAAGACAAACAAATGTTAAACAGAACTTTTATTTAATACCTGTTAATAAATTTTGTAATCCTGATAACTTATATTTTATTAAAAACACTAAAAATGAATTTTTGCAAAATAATTATGATAAAAACGTAAATGGACTAATTTTTTCAAAAGAAAATAAAAAGGCAAATATTTGTATAAACAAAAAAGATAATTTGTTGTCTAATATTAAAATAAATAATTTATTTTTATCTGCAACTCAAGGAAGTAATTTAATAGAACTAAAAAATAAAAATTCATTAACTGAATCATTTATTTTATCAAAACAAAAAAATAATAAATTTACAATTAAAACATCAAATAATACTTTTTTTAGTTCTGAAAACTTATCAGAAAATAAAAGTGTATTAAAACAATCAAATAATGAAAACGAAAGCTTTTTAGTTATACCTATATACAAAAATTTTAATATTGAAAACAGAAAATGTTACTACATTAGAAATAAAGATAATATATTCTTATCTGCAAATATGCAAAACATTATTACTACTGATAAAAAAAATCCATCTTCCATATTTTGCATAGACAAAAGGAATCATGAAAATGAATTAGAGAGTATTGCAGAAAATGAATTATATATTTATAATTTAATTAACAAAAAATATCTAGAAATAACCGCCAGCAGACACCTTAATTTAGTTGATAATAAAAATAAAGATTCTAAATTTATTTTTAAACCAGTCAATATTGGATCTTTTTTACTAAAAAATATTAATAATAATTCACTAGTAATTAATAATAATATTCAAATAATTAATGAAGATGAATTTAATAATGAAAATGATGGACTTTATTTTGAGGAAGTGAATCCAATAAATGTTGATACCAAAAGAAACAAAGATTTGCATGAATACAAGTCAAATTTTTTGGCTCTAAAAAATTTCTCAACTTTTTCAAAATCAAAAAGTAAAATAACAAATGTTCCTCTTAATGAGTTCAACACAGGTTCAATGTGCCCTGCTCCAAGACTAGCTCAATATCATTATCCTGATGGTGGTATTGATGTTTATTGCTTAAAAATATCTTCTGATTTTAGAGACAATATCCCCCAATATATTAAAAACGATCTTATTAGAAATAATATCCATCAATTAGATATCTATTTTCTAGCCCAAAGTAAATATCTTTCACTTAGTGGGGGAAATTTAACGGAATCCTTAAATGTATTAAGAACTCATAACTGGATTTTTAAAAATATTCCTAAAACTTATAAGGGAAGTATTTATAAACAAAATACTTTAATGACTGTTTACTCAAACAACTATTTAGAAAGCAATAACATAAATATTGGAAATTTAGAACCTAAAGGAATCCAAAGTAATTATTTAAAACCTTATATTGTTTATCTTCATGACAATAAAATATCTCCTGATAATGTTCATTTAAATTTCTCTGATACAAGAAATTTAAGTTTATTTTTTTACTCATTAGTTATAGATCCAGTAAATGAACAAAGGGCTGTAGTTACACTACATTGGCTTCTAGAACCAAATGAATTAGTATTAATGAGAGAGCAAAATGAATTATTAGAATTAGATATTGCCAACATTTCTATTAATTCAATTTTTCAAACAATTGAAAACACTAATGCGATAGACAATAATATCTCAAATAGCCTTAAAGAATTAATAGCAAATTAAAAAAAATTATATTATTTAATTATCTAATAAATATACTATTAATATATTTATTTTTATTGATAGCATATTTCATATTAATAAATATAAGTCGATAGTTAACTTATGCAAACCTAATCAAATTAATGCATGAGATATTTTATATTTTGAATAAAAAAGTATTTTACTATTTTTCCCAAATATCATTAAAAAGAATTTTCAAACGTTCAATTATTTTATTCGCCCTATTTAAAAGAAATTTTTCATAATTTTCTTTTTTTAGTAAATTAAATGACAAACTATCGTAAACATTAATTGGCAAATCATTTATTTTTATTTTTTTATCAATCCTACTTTTATCTCTATACTTTTTTATATAATCTTGTAAATATATTTCAGGAAGAGAATTATTATACTCTTTATAACTCTTTATATTAACTATTAATTTATTTGCAAGCGAATCTATTTTTCTATTATCAAATTTATGTTTTTTAGCATTAGGAAATATATTTAATAAGGTATAATCTACATCAATATTTCCCAATATAGATGAATCATCAAAAAAATCGTTTTTAATATAATCATGTTTTAGCAAATATATAACAGTTTTAAATAGAATACTATTTGACGTAGAATCAACCAAATCAGTAGCAGTAATAGAAATTTTATATTGGAAAACTTTACTAAGAATTTGGCCTTCAATTAATTTTTGTACAGAGTCGCATAAAAATTTATAGTCTGTCCCCAATCTGTAGTTATTTGATTTTATATTATCTTTAATTAATGCACTATAAAAGTACCAATTTTTAAATAATTCTTCATTAATATTTTTTTTATTAAATGAAAGTAAAGTTGCAGATATTGGAATTAAAAACGATCTATGAGCTTCTTCTATACCCCAGCTTTTAGTCATTCTAATTGCATCTGAAAAACATTTTATTGATAAATCCCAATTTTCTAGAATAAAGTTCTCATTTAGTGACAATAAAACAGATCTTGTTACTTCTGGAATTTTATCTCTATTTTTTTCTCTCAAACTACATAGAGCTAGAACTTTTAAAATACTTTCACCTTCAACTTCATAATTTCTTAAATTTGAATCTTCAAGTTTTGAATTTTCAAACATTTTTCTAATTTTTAATTTTGGATGATATCTTGCTACTGCAAGATCAAAAGTTGAAAGTTTCACACCTGTTGAATTTATGGTTTCAAATACTCTACAAATTGTTTCCAAATGAGTATCACTCTTTAAACATATAAATGGCACTGAAAAATTTCGTATAGTTTCAAAAACCACTGAGAGTTTACCTATTATATTGCGTTTTTGCTCTTTAGTATAGTCTATGAAATCAACTGAATCTTCAAAGTACTCAGAAAGATATTTACTACAGTTTATTGGCTCTAGGGCAACATCTGCTCTTATTGAACGATTATCATCTTTCCGAATTTGAGAGAACTCTTTTGTTCTATTTACTGAATATATCCAATCATATTCAAAACTATCATTTTGATCGAAAAAAACTTCAAACATTTTTTTTAAATCAAAAAAATAAACTTTCTTCTCATATCCATTTGAAAATACCCGAGCTATAGAAGTTAATCGCTGTTGACCATCTAAAACATAATATGAGCCATTCTCAATTTGAGGCAAAACATCATCGTTAGATTCAACAGAATCATCTATATCTTGTTCATCATCTTTTAAAACACATGCTTCTATTGCTCTTGAAGCGAACTGCTTATCTTTTTCTTTGCCTACTTCTAAAATAAGTAAAGATCCTATTGGATAATTACGGGCAATTGAATCAATTAGTCTCCTTGTTTCAAAATCTTTCCAGACAAATGGGCGCTGAAACTCTGGTATACAAAAATGATTTGATTTGATTTTTTTGATTAATTCCTGAAAATGTAAGCTTGTTGAATGCATAAATAATACACCTCTATTTAAATACATTTAGTTATAAATTTTTATTACAATAAGTTTAAGTAATTTACAATGTTTAAATTAAAAAACAAAACTAAGCATTAACTCATCTTTAATTTATCGCTTATATTTTTTAATTAAATACTTTAAATTTATATTTTCTGTAATAAAATACAAATATATTTTTTATAAAATAATTAATATTTATTTATTATTTTATAAAAAATATATGCTAATTTTAACTATTTTTAAAAATTTTAAAACATATAATAATATTTTTATTTTTACAAACTAACTTAAATTTAATACTTCTAAATGTAGTTATTTTTAAATTTAACTTAATATTTATAAATACCAAAAATTAAATAAGATATATAGTTGAATAAAAAATAAATTTTGGCGATTAATATTTTATATTTTGATTTAAATAAATATTTTTTTTGAATTATTCCTTAAATCATATTTAAGTCTTTAAGATTAAATACTATATAAAGTTTTTTAAAACAAAAAAAATTATTGCATTGGTAAAAATTAATCATAAGAAAATGAGGGCAAAAAAAAAGCCCTCACGGTTTGTGAGGGCTAGAAATGAAAGGCTGCACAGAGCTACTCTTCCACACCTAAGGGTGCAGTACCATTGCCGCAGGCGGGCTTGACTTCGGAGTTCGGAATGGGATCCGGTATTTCCCCGCCGCAATCAGCACAGCCAAA